>JANXOM010000137.1 GCA_025353585.1 Deltaproteobacteria bacterium | reverse complement strand
ACGAGGATCGCGAAGCGACGCACCGCGTGCAGCCTACAACAAGAGGGCTAGAGATTGCCGCTCGCGTCGCGGCAGAACAGGTGACCATCACAGTGCTTGCCGCCCGAGCAGACGGTGCCGCACGAGCCGCAGTTGTTGTCGTCGGTCTGGATGTTGACGCACGTGCCGCCGCAGCGGCGCTGCATGCCGGGGCCGGCGCACGCGGCCTCGGGCGGCTTGGCCGGGGCCGGCTTCGCGGGGGCGGGCGCGGGCTTGGCCGGCGCGGGCTTGGCCTTACCGGTGCCGGTGCCATCGCCGGTGCCAGTGCCCTTGCCGCCGCCTGTGCCGCCGCCCTTGCCGCCGCCGCCGCTGGCGCTGCCGCTCCCCGCGCCGCTGCCGCTGCCGGAGTCGGCATAGGTCGGCAGCGCCATACAGACCAGGGAGAGCAGCGCGAGGCCGACGAGGTACCAGGCAGCGGTGGTCTTCATGCGTGAAGATTAGCGTGCCGGCGGCTCACACTGTCGTTTCGACACCACGGGACTTCCCAGGACTTACGGAGATTTGCCTGGGCATACACATTGCTGTTGCGTCACCCATGTCCGTGACGCGTGCCGGGGTGGCGGTCGTGCTGAGCGCAGCCATGCTCGCCGCCGGGTGCGGGGGCGCCGCGTGGACGCCCGCCGCCGCCGTGGCCGATCCCGGCCTGGTCTCGGGCCAGCTCGCACCGCGGCTGATCGATGTCCTGCCGCTCGATGTCGAGGTGTGGGCCGAGAGGCCGGACAAGGAGGACGTGGACGCCGTCCGCGCTGTCACGGAGGCGGGGCTGTTCGGCGAGATCACGACGAACCTCTACCAGCGGGGCATGCAAGTCGGCGCCGTCATCGACTGGAACGGCAACTACATGGGCCCGGGCGGTGACATCGCTGCGCTGGCGCCGCCGGACCTCCTCGCCACGATCAACTCGCTCGCGCGCTACGGCGAGAGCGTCCCCGCGGCGCCCGCGGCGCTCCCGATGCCGTACCTGCCGGCGCGCCTCGGCCGCGTCACGGGGGCGGACGCGACGCTCTACGTCGGCGGCTGGGGCTACGCGGCGGAGCACCACATGCCGACCGGCGAGAAGATCGCGCTCGGCATCGGCATCGCGCTGATCGCGGTGGTGATCGTCGTGGCCGTCGTCGCGGCCGCGAAGTCGGGCGGCGGCAGCTCGCTCGGGAGCCTCGGCTCCGCGGCGGCCCACGGCGCGGGGCACGTCGCGATCTCGGCGAGCCGCGCGGCGCTGCGCGCGGGTAACGTGCTCGTGCAGGTCGCGCAGACGACGGCCGAGGTCGACAGCGACACGGGGGGGCTCGTCGGCGAGATGATCACCTCGAGCGGCGACGCGATGGGCCACGCGCACGAGCCGACCGCGGCCGCGGGCGACCACCCCGAGTGGGCCAGCGACAAGGCGTTGCCGCACCACGGCGACTCGCAGATGTTCGTGGAGATGACGCTCGTCGACAACCACAGCGGCGTCGTGCTGTGGCACGCGCACCAGCGCTTCCCCGCCGATCCGCGCCAGAGCCGCGACGTGCGGCGAGCCGCGGCGGCGCTGCTCCAGACGTTCCCCGCGCCGCGCGCCTGACGCGGCTATCCGGCGGCCACCGCCGAGACGTCGTCCGCGTGGGCGCGCTCGAGGACCCGGGTCACCTGCGCGCGCATCTCGTCGACGCTGAACGGCTTCTCGAGGAACGCGGTGTTGCCCTGAGCGAGGAGCGCCTGCGTCTCGGCCTCGTCCGCGAAGCCTGACGCGATGACGATCGGCACCTGGCTGCCGCGACGCAGCTCGCGGAAGCACTCGGCGCCGCTCATCACCGGCATCGACATGTCGAGCATCACGAGCGAGATCTCCGCTCGGCGTGCGCGAAAGACCTCGAGCGCCTCGACGCCATCGCCGGCGCCCACGACGGACAGGCCCATCTGGCGGAGGATCCGCGTCACCACGGCGCGCACCACCGGCTCGTCGTCGACCACCAGCGCGAGGCGCGCCGGGACCCGGTTGCGGCCGGTATCACGCGCCGGGGAGCTCGTGCGGGGAACCGCGACGCTGGCGCTGATCGGCAAGTAGATCGTGAACGTGCTGCCGGCGCCGAGAGCGCTCTCGACCTCGATGGCGCCGTCGTGGCCGCGCACCGTGCCGTACACCATCGCAAGGCCCAGGCCCGTGCCTTCGCCGACGGGCTTGGTCGTGAAGAACGGCTCGAAGATCTGCTTCTTGACGGACTCGTCCATGCCGCGCCCGGTGTCGCAGACCGCGATGGCCGCGTACGGTCCGGCCGCGATGCCGAACAGCGTGGCGAGGGACGCGTCGAGCGTGACGAGGCTCGTGGTCAACGTCAGCATCCCCCGGCCGTCCATCGCGTCCGCGCCGTTGATGCAGAGGTTCACGATGGCCTGACCGAGCTGCGCGGGGTCGGCGTCGATGACGAGGTCCGCGCCGCCGCGGCGCTCGAGGGTCACGCGGCTTGCGAACATGCGCGAGAGCAGCGGCTCGACCTCCGCGATCACGGTGTCCAGCTCGACGATGCCCTTGCGATACTGGCCGCGCCGCGAGAACGCGAGGAGCCCGCGGGTGAGCTCGGCGGCGCGGGTGGCCTCGCGGGCGATCGCCTGCAGATCGGCGCGCACGCCGGGCTCCTGCGTGTCGTCGGCGGCGATCTCGGCGATGCCGAGGATGCCGGCGATGATGTTGTTCATGTCGTGGGCGAGCCCCGCGGCGAGGGTGCCCACCGCCTCCATGCGCTGGGCGTGCACGAACTGATCGCGGATGCCCTCGCGCTCCTGCTCGGCGCGCCGGCGCTCTTCCAGCTCGCGCTCGAGCAGCGCCGCCGTCGCGATCTGCTGGTCGTCGCGCAGGACGGTGCTGTCCATCGACCGGCGGATCGCGCGGCCCACGAGCAACGCCGTGACCGTGGAGCCCAGGACGGACGAGAGGTGCAGCGGCGCGTCGGGGTCGTGGTGAGCCAGCGCGAGCCCGAAGTAACACAGGGAGACGACCGTGGTGGACGCCGTGAGGTGACGCCAGCTGGTCTGGATGATGCCGGCGAGGCCGAGCTCGATGATGATCGGGAAGACGAGGTTCGTGTCGCCCGTGGAGAGGAACGAGATCAGCGTGTTGATCGGCGGGAACAGCCACACGAGCATGGCCATCCAGTGCACGGTGGCGGCCTCGATCCGGCGCCGCCGCAGCGCCCCGAACACGCAGAGCGCGGCGACGATGACCACCACGTTCGTCCCGAGCACGACGGGCGGCAGCGGGATGCCCGACGCAGGGCTGATCGCGAGCGACAGGCCGATCCCGACGATCTCGATCGACACACCGAGGCGCATCCGGTCGAGGGTCGTCGCGACGATCCTGGGGTCGGAGTCTGGGACGGCCAACCCGCGAGGCATTCGATCAGGATATCGACCGACCGCCGGCGCATGCAATGTGCGCCACTGCCCACGAGCTGCGATGCGAAGTTCTCGCGCGCGCGCGGCCTGGCTCAGACGTCGCGGTCGCGCAGGCCGAACTCTTTCATCTTCATCTGCAGCGACTTGCGGCTGATCTTGAGGAGCCGCGCGGCCTGCGTCACGTTGTTGCCCGTCTCGTCGAGGGCCTTGACGATCAGCTCGCGCTCGACGCGCGACGTCTCGGCGCGGACGATATCCTTGAGCGAGCCCGAGATCTCGTTCGGGCTGTCGCCGTCCTCGTCGTCCTCGTCGGCCGCGCGCACCGCGACGGGCGCGGCAGGGACGGGCAGGGGCGGCGGCTCCCCGGCGGTAGAGCCGAGCTGCAGGTCGTTGCGCTCGATGCGGTCGCCTTGCGCGAACAGGATCGTCCGCTCGAGGACGTTCTCGAGCTCGCGGATGTTGCCGGGCCAGCCGTGGGCCTCGAGCGCGGCGAGCGCGTCGTCGGCGATGCTGAGGATGTTCTTCTTGAGCCGCTCGTTGAACTTCTTGATGATGTGCTGGACGAGCAGCGGGATGTCGCCGGTGCGCTTGCGCAGGGGCGGGATCAGGATCGGCACGACGTTGAGCCGGTAGAACAGATCGTCGCGGAAGTTTCCGCGCGCGATCTCCGCTTCGAGGTCGCGGTTCGTCGCCGTGATGAGGCGGACGTCGACCTTGATCGTCCTGATGCCACCGACGCGCTCGAACTCGCTCTCCTGGATCGCGCGCAGGAGCTTCACCTGCATCTCCACCGGGATCTCGCCGATCTCGTCGAGGAACAGCGTGCCCCCGTCCGCGAGCTCGAAGCGCCCGGGCTTGCTCGAGGTCGCGCCCGTGAACGCGCCCTTCTCGTAGCCGAAGAGCTCGGACTCCATGAGCGTCTTGGGGATCGCCGCGCAGTTGATCTTGATGAACGGTCCGCTCTTGCGGCTCGACTGCTCGTGCAGCGCCTTGGCGACGAGCTCCTTGCCGGTGCCGCTCTCGCCCGTGATCAGCACGGTCGACGGCGTGTCCGCGACCTTGTCGATGACGGAGAAGATCGCGTGCATCTGCTCGCTCGTGCCGACGAGCCCGAACTTTCCCTTGGCCTCTCCATCGCCCGGCTGGTACAGGTTCGGCGACGGCGCCATCCGGTTCGCCGCCGCCTGGCCGATGGCCTTGTCGACGATCAGGCGGATCGCCTCCTGCTCGAACGGCTTTTCGATGTAGTCGAACGCGCCCGCCTTGATCGCCTCGACGGCCTGGCCGACGGACCCGTAGGCCGTGACCATGATGACGGGCACCTGCGGAAAGTTCTTCGCCGCGGCGCGCAGGACCTCCATGCCGTCCGCGCCGGGCATGCGGAGGTCGGTGATGACGACGTCCACGTCGCCCAGGCGGTCGACCGCCTCGAGGCCGGTGGCGGCCTGCACGATCTCGTGGCCCTCGCGGCGGAGCAGCGCCACGAGCACGCGGCGGAGGTTTTGCTCGTCGTCAGCGACCAGGATCTTCACGTGGGCAACCCTACACCCGGCATGCTGATCCTGCCGGTCTCGGTGATGTCCTCGACCTTGGCCGCGGGCACTTGCTCGGCGGCCGGGAGGAAGACGGAGAACGTCGAGCCCTGGCCGAGCGTCGAGCGGACCTCGATGGCGCCGGCGTGCTGGTTGATGATGCGGTGGGAGATCGCGAGGCCGAGGCCGGTGCCTTTTTGCTTCGTCGTGTAGAACGGGATGAACAGCTTCTTGAGGCGATCGCGCGGGATGCCGATGCCGGTGTCGCGGAAGCGGACCTCCGCGAACTGGCCGTAGCCGAGGCGCGAGCGGCGGCGGCGCGTGGTGAGGATCTCGAGGACGCCGCCATCGGGCATCGCCTGCAGCGCGTTCTGGCCGAGGTTGAGGAAGACCTGGAGCAAGGACTCGGGATCGCCGGCGATCTGCGGGAGCTGGTCGTCGCAGCGGACGCGGATGTCGACCTGCTTGTGCTCGTCGGGGTGCAGGAGCTGCACGGCGCGCTTGAGCACGTGGTTGAGATCGACGTGACCGGCGCCCTCGCGGCCGGGGCGCTCGGCGCGCGCGTAGTCGAGGAACCGCGTCACGACGTTGTTGAGCCGGTTCGCTTCCTCGACGATGATCTGCAGGAACTCCACGGTCTCGCCCGGCGAGCTGCCGGCGGGCTTGCCGTCGGCCGTGATGAGGAGCTGCGCCGCGCCCTTGATCGCGCCGAGGGGGTTGCGGATCTCGTGGGCGAGGCCGGCCGCCATCTCGCCGAGCGCGGCGAGGCGATCGCGCTCCTTCACGCGCTCGTACGCCTGGCTGCTCTCGATGACGCGCGCGGCGCCGATCGCGAGCTGGCGGAACGTGTCCTGGTCGTCGACATCGAACGCGCTGTCGGTGCGATCGTCGCGCACGCAGAAGAGGCCGAGCATCCAGGGGCCTTGCTCGGTCTCGGCGCTGCCGAACAGCGGGAAGATGAGCGCGGCGTGCAGCTCGTCGGCGCGGGTGCGGATGGCGATGAGCGGAGCGCGCTTGCCCTCGTTCTCGGGGGCGTCGCCGAGCTCGGCGATCTCGCGCGTGAGCTGGTCGCGGTCGAGGAAGCCGGCGCGCACGCGGTCGAGGAGGCCGCGCTCGGCGTTCGCGTCGAGGCGCTCGGGCGGCGGGGGCCCCAGGAAGCCCGCGCGATCGAAACCCGAGCCCTCGGAGTCGAGGAGATAGAGGGCAGCGTCGGTGACGCGGCGCGACTCCTCGAGCGCGGTGGTGATGCGGGCGACCATGTCGGGCACGTCGACGACGCCGGGGAGATCCTTGCGCACGGCGTCGAGGCGCCCGCGAAGCTCGGTGCGCTGGCGGAGGAGCCACCGGTTGATGCCATTCTCGAGGCGGTTTCGCACCGGCTCGAAGAGGATGAGGATGACGAACGACGCGACGAGCGCGTTCAGGAGGTAGAGGCCCTTCTGGCCGCCGCCGATCCAGTAGAGCAGGAAGCCGTAGACCGCCCACAGGAGCACGACGAGGGTGCCGAGGACGGCCATCTTGCCGAGGAGCTCGTTGAGGTCGAGCAGGCGATTGCGGAACATCGTCTGGGAGAGGAAGTAGAGGTAGAGGATGCCGAACGCGTTGCCGACGGCGGGCCACGCGATGTCGAAGGCGCGGGGCAGGACATCGGTCAGCGTCAGCGTGGTGGCGATGAAGCCGCCGAGCGTGAGGTACGCGATGCGCGTGCGCTCGACGCGCTTGCTCGTCGCGCGGTACTGCGTGTAGAGGTCCCAGACGCAGCGATAGAGGCTGCCGAAGACGTACACGCCGAACGGCACGCCGAAGTAGAGCGTCTCGTGGATCGGGTGGACGATCGCGGAGTAGACGAGGGCGACGTACGCGATCAGCGTCCAGGCGAGGGTCACGCGCGGGCCGCGCTTGGGGCCGCCGATCGACGGCTGGGCGAGGAAGATGCGGAAGAAGCGGATGGCGAACGGCGGGATCGTGGCGGCGGCGAGGAGCGCGAGCCAGCGCATGACGGGCGAGGGCGAGGCGGCGTCGATGAAGGTGCAGCCGTGCCACGCCGACACGGTGAACGTGAAGGCGGCAAACGCCGTGTACATGCGGTCGCTGCGCGAGCGCAGGAGCACCGACGCGCCGATCGCGAGGATCAGCAGCGCGGCGAGCAGCGCGGTGACCGCCTGGACTCCCACTAGGGGCCCAGCATAGCAGCCATCGGCGACGGCGACGGCGATGGGGACGGGGGCGCCCGACTGCGCTACGGTCCCGTCGTGGCCGATCCGCGCTTCGCGTCGCTGCCTGCGGTCCACGCGCTCGCCGATGCCGCGGCGGCGGCGGCGGGGCCCGAGGTGCCACGCTGGGCGGTCGTCGAAGCGGCGCGGCGCGCGGTGGCGACGGAGCGGGCCGCCATCCTGGCCGGCGGGGCCGGGCGCGGCGGTGGGGGCGGCCTGACGGGCGCCGAGGTCGCGGCGGCCGCGGCGGTGCTGTGTCGGTCGCCGCTGCGCCGCGTGATCA
Source organism: Deltaproteobacteria bacterium (assembly GCA_025353585.1). Classification (GTDB taxonomy): domain Bacteria; phylum Myxococcota_A; class Polyangia; order Haliangiales; family Haliangiaceae; genus JABFXX01. The sequence goes on along the minus strand of JANXOM010000137.1, from coordinate 12,819 downwards.
ACGCGACCGGCGTGGTGCTGCACACGAACCTCGGGCGCGCTCCGCTCGCGGCGGCGGCGCGGGCGGCGATCGACGACGTGGCGCGCGGCTACGCGAACCTCGAGTACGATCTCGCGCGCGGCGAGCGCGGGTCGCGGCACGACCACCTGCGCGAGCTGCTGCGCGAGCTGACGGGGGCCGAGGACGCGTGCGTCGTGAACAACAACGCGGCCGCGACGGTCCTCGGGCTCGCCGGGCTCGCGAGCGGGCGCGAGATCATCGTCTCGCGCGGCGAGCTGATCGAGATCGGCGGCTCGTTTCGCTTGCCGGAGATCCTGGCGATGTCCGGCGGCCGGATGGTCGAGGTCGGCACCACGAACAAGACGCGCGCGGCGGACTACGCGGCCGCGATCACGCCGGCGACGGCGCTGCTGCTGAAGGTGCACCGCAGTAACTTCGCGCTCGTCGGCTTCACAGCCGAGGTGGAGGCGGCGGAGCTCGTGGCGCTCGGACGCGCGCGCGGCGTGGCCACGATGATCGACCTCGGATCCGGGGCGCTGTTCGATCGGGCCACGCAGCGGGCGTGGGGGTTGCCGGACGAGCCAACGGTCGGCGAGGCGGTCGCGAGCGGCGCGGACCTGGTGACCTTCTCCGGCGACAAGCTGCTCGGCGGCCCGCAGGCGGGCATCGCGGTGGGCCGGACGGCGGCGGTGGCGGCGGCGCGCGCGCACCCGCTGATGCGAGCGTTGCGGCCCGACAAGCTGACGCTGGCGGGGTTGGCGGCGACGCTCGCCCTGTACCGCGGCGGCCGAGCGCCCGCGGCCGTGCCCGTCGCGGCGATGCTCGGCGCGTCGGCGGCGGTGCTGCGCGCGCGGGCGGAGGCGCTGGCGACTGCGATCGGCGAGGTGCCGGGGCTGGCGGTCGCGGTGGCGGGCTGCACGTCGGCGGTGGGCGGCGGCGCGATGCCGACGGCGGCGCTGGCGAGCTGGGCGGTCACGCTGGCGGGGCGGCCGGCGGATGCGGTCGCTGCGGCGCTGCGGGCGGCGCCGGTGCCGGTGGTCGCGAGGATCGCGGACGGGCGCGTCTGGCTCGACGTGCGGACGCTGCTGCCGGACGATCTGGCCGAGGTGGTCGCGGCCGTGCGCGCGCTCGGCTGAGCCCGCGTCTTCGCGGGCGATCTCCTCCGGACAGGCGCCGGCGGCGGAGCCGACAGCCGATCGAGCGCGCGGCGCCCGGCCCCGGTCCACGCGTGTACCCTGTCCCCCGGAGCCGATGAGCGAGCGCGGCGCGATCATCGAGTGGGACCCGGCGCGCGGCTGGGGCACGATCCGCCTCGACCGCGGCGCCGAGCTGCGCTTCAAGGAGACGGCGTGCCTCGATGGCACGCCCCCCGCGGTGGGCGCGGTGATCTACGTGCTCGAGCAGCAGCCGTACCTCGGCGCGCAGCGCCGCGCGACGGCGATCTCCGCGACCGCCACGTCCGTCCCCGGCGTCCGCTTCCGAGCCGAGGTCGAGACCGAGCTCCACGAGCGGATCACGCGCGAGCTCGGACGTTACTTCGACCCGCGCCCGTACGGCCGCGTCGCACACTTCGATCGCACGCTCGCGCAGCTCGGCGTCGCGGTGAGCACGATGGCCCTCGCGGCCGACGAGGAGCCGCTGGGTGTTCGCTACGAGCCCGAGGAGCTGGTCGCGGCGCCGCCGTTCGATCCGTGCTTCGTCGCGTTCGGCGGCCGCGACGGCGACGCGTTGGGCGCGCTGTGTCACCCGACCCTCCTCGCGCGCGGCGAGTGCCCCATCGTGGCGTGGAGCCATGAAGGCGAGCCGATCGCGGTCGAGGCGCCGTCGTTCGCGCACTGGCTGATCGTACGAGCGGCGGCGGTGTTCCCGGATCGCGTGCCGCGCGCGGCGTGGCTCGCCGAGCGGGGCATCACCGCGCCGGCGCCCGTCGCCACGGCGCCGCTCGAGGAGGCGGTGCGCGCGATCGTCGCGGGCGGGCCCCCCGCGGTGGTCGAGGAGCGCGGCCTGCTCGCGGCGTACCTGACCAGCCGCGCGGACGAGCACGTGCATCGGCTCGACGCGCTGATCGCCGTCTACCGCCGGTTGGCCTGGCCCGCGCCGCTCATCGAGCGGGCCCTCGTGCAGCGCGCGTCGCTCGTCGCCGAGGCGGCGCACGCGGCCGCGGTCGCGCGCATCACGCGCGAGCACCGGGCTGCGTATCCAGATGTGTACGGCCCGGGCTGAGCCCGCGTCGTCGCGGGCGATCTTCTCCGGTCAGGCGCCGACGGCGGAGCCGACTTCGCGGGCGATCTTCGCCGGACAGGCGCCGACGGCGGAGCCGACCCGCCGATCGACGGAGGGGCCGCGTGCGGAAGTGGAAGGGGAGGGCGCGTCGACGAACCTGGTTCCGACTTGACCCCCGTCCGGGATCCGCGGTTAGGTCCCGGCCGATGCCCCCTACGGTAGTCGCGATCGCCGGCGGCAAGGGCGGCGTCGGCAAGAGCCTCGTCGCCGCCAACGTCGGCATCTTCCTCGCCACGCTCGGCAAGCGCGTCGTGCTGGTCGATGGCTCGCTCGGCGCGCCGAACCTGCACATCTTCGCGGGCGTGCCGCGGCCCGCGCGCTCCCTGTCCGAGGCGATGGGCGCCACGGGCGACGTGCTCTCCGAGGGCGCGCCGAGCCTCAACGAGCTCGCCGTGCCGACGCACGTCCCGGGCGTCCGCCTGATCGCCGGTATGTTCGATCCCGCCGGCACCGCGGACCTCACCGTGGACGCCGTGCGCGCGCTCGCCGCGCAGCTGCGCTCGCTCCCCGCCGAGTGGGTCATCCTCGATCTCGGCGCCGGCCTCGGCGCCACCACCCTCGAGCTGTTCCTCTCCGCGGACATCCACATCCTCGCCGCCGTCCCCGATCCGACGTCGATCGAGCTCATGCACCGCTTCGTCAAGGCCGCGTTCCTCGCGCGCCTCACGCGCCGCGGTCTCGGGCACCTCGCCACCTCGCGCGCGCTCGGCCCGGCGCGCGAGCTGGAGGGCGGCGCGCCGAGCCCGCTCGAGATCTACCTCGCCGCCGTCGCGGATGGCGCGACCGAGGTCGACGAGCTCCGCCAGGCCATCCTCGGCTTCGCGCCGCAGCTCGTGATCAACTGCGCGCGCAGCAAGTCCGACATGGAGCTCGGCCGCGCCGTCGCGTCCGCGGCGCGCCGCCGGCTCGGCGTGCCCGTCCGTTACCTCGGCCACCTCGAGTACGACGAGGCCGTCTGGGCCTCGACGCGCCGCCGCCGCCCGCTCCTCATCGAGCACCCGGAGACGCGCGTGGCGAAGTGCTTCGAGCGCGTGGCGCGCGGTCTCCTCGCGATCCGTCCCCCGTCCACCGACGGCGATGTCCTGCCCCCGGACTCGCACTACGAGCAGCTCGAGGTCCCGCCGACCGCGAGCTTCGAGGACATCCGCCGCGCGAATCGCCGCGTCCGCGACCACTATGGAGCCGAGTCGATCGCCGTCTCGGGCCTCTACGACGCGCCGAGCCTCGAGGCCGTGCACCGCCGCCTCGATCTCGCTTACACGACGCTGATGGACGCGGCGAAGCGCAAGGACTACGACCTCGAGCTGTTCCCCGACGGCGTCCCGCTGCCCGTGTCGCCGGCGGCGCCGCTGCCGGACCCGAGCGCCGCGGTCGTGCCCCGCGCGGCCGTGAAGGAGGACGCCGCGGTCCATGCCGTGCGCCCGCCGATGCCGCAGATCTCGCCGCTGACGGAGTTCTCCGGTCCGCTCCTGCGGCAGGTGCGCGAGGCCATCGGCGTCGAGCTCCGCGAGATCGCCGAGCGCTCGAAGATCGGCATGGCGTATCTGCAAGCGCTCGAAGGTGAAGTCTTCGGCAAGCTGCCCGCGGCCGTGTACGTGCGCGGGTTCCTCGCGGAGTACGCCCGCGCGCTGGGCCTCGACGCCGAGCGCGTGAAGCAGACCTATCTGGACCGCTATCGCGCGGCCCGCGGCCCCGGCCCCGACGACGACGAGCAGCGCGAGCGCGACCGCCGGGATCTCCCGCCGAAGGCGTAGCGACCGCGCGACGCCCGGCCGTGGCCCCTGCCGCGCCCGGCGACAGCGCCAAAAACTCACATCGCGCTCGGGACGGCCGATTCGTTATGGTGAGCATTCTTGTCCGCTGCCCCTCGTCCTGACGACCTCTCCGCGCTCGTGGCGCGACCGGCGCGCGCCGTGACGGAGGAGAAGGACGTCCCGGGGGAGTTCGACGACTACGCCATCGTGCGGGAGCTCGGTCGGGGCCAGATGGGGCGCGTGTTCCTCGCCGAGGACACCGTGCTCGCGCGGATGGTCGCGATCAAGTTCATCGGCGGCATCGAGCCGGACCTCGCGGCGCGCCGGCGATTCTTGCTCGAGGCGCGCGCCGTGGCGCGGATCCAGCATCCGAACGTGGTCGCGGTGTACCGCGTCGGCGAGCTCGCGGATCGTCCGTACATCGTCACCGAGCTCGTGCGCGGGCACGCGCTGACAGATGCGCCGAGCCCGATGACGCCGGAGGCCGTGCTGGCGCTCGCGATCGCGCTGGCGCGAGGCCTCGCCGCCGCGCATCGCCGCGGCGTGATCCATTGCGACATCAAGCCCGGCAACGTCATGGTCTCGGACGACGGGGTCGCCAAGCTCGTCGACTTCGGCCTAGCGCGCGTGCTCCACGACGGCGCGGACGCGGCGGTGGGACCGATGGTCGGAACACCCGAGTACATGGCGCCGGAGGTCTGGCAGGGGCACGCGCCCACGCGCCGCTCGGACGTGTACGCGCTCGGCGCCGTGCTCTACGAGCTGACCGCCGGTACGGCACCCTTCGCGGACGTGCCGGTCGGCGAGCTCGCCGCGACCGTGACGGCACGCGACGCGCCGCCGCTGCCCGCCGCGGCCGAGCCCGGGCTCGGCCGTGTCCAGGCGCGCTGCCTCGCGCGCGATCCCGGCGATCGTTACGCGAGCGGGGAAGAGCTCCGCGAGGCGTTCGAGCAGCTGCAGGCGGCGCGGACGCACGTCCTGCGCATCGGAGAAAACCCGTACCGGGGGCTGCGGGCGTTCGACGCCGTCCATCGCGGCCTGTTTTTCGGCCGCGGGCTCGAGGTCGGCATGATCGTCGAGCGCTTGCGCAGCGAGCCGTTCGTCGTCGTCGCCGGCGACTCCGGAGTTGGTAAGTCGTCACTCTTGCGGGCCGGCGTGGTGCCCGCCGTGCTGGACGGCGCCCTCGGCACCAACCGCCCGTGGAGCGCGTTCACGCTGACGCCCGGCCGTAACCCGCTCACCGCGCTCGCGGCCGCGCTCGATGCCCCCGACCTCGTCGCGCGTGTGCTCGCCGACCCCGAGGTGCTCGCGCGCGAGCTCCGCAGTCGCGGCGCAGACCGCGATCTCATCGTCCTCCTCGATCAGCTCGAAGAGCTCGTGACGCTTGGCGATCCCGCCGAGGTCGCCGCTCTCGACATCGGCCTGGCGCGCATCAGCGAAGGCATCTCCGGCGTCCGGTTCGTGGCCACCGTGCGCGCGGACTTCTTGTCGCGGATCGCGGCGCTCCCTCGGCTCGGCCGCGAGCTGGCGCGGCTCCTCTGCTTCGTCGGGCCCATCCCACCCGAGCGCCTGCGCGACGTGATCACCGGCCCCGCGGCGGCGACCGGTGTCACGTTCGAGTCACCGGAGATGGTCGACGAGCTCGTCGCCGCGACGGCGAAGGCCGGCAGCGGCGGCCTGCCTCTCCTGTCGTTCGCGCTCGCCGAGCTGTGGGAGGCGCGCGAGCGGGATCGCGGGGTGATCTCGCAGCGCGCGCTCGATGCGATGGGCGGCGTCGCCGGCGCGCTCGCGCGGCACGGCGATGCGGTGCTCGCCGGCATCCCCGCGGCCGGTCGGCCGGACGCTCGCCGCGTCCTTCTCCGCCTCGTGACGGCGGACGGGACGCGTGCGCGTCGCAGCGCGGACGAGCTGGCGCTCGGGAGCGGCGCCCGGACCGCGCTCGACGCGATCGTCCGTGGCCGGCTCGTCGTCGTCCACGACGGTGACGCGGGCGTGACGTACGAGCTCGCGCACGAGGTCCTCATCCAGGGCTGGGAGACGTTGAGGACCTGGCTCGACGCGGACGCCGAGGATCGCGCCTGTCGGGAGCGGCTCGCGGCGGCCGCTGCGATCTGGGAGCGGGGCGGCGAGCGCGCCGACCACACGTGGCGAGGCGAGCAACTCGCCGAAGCGCGCGGGCTGGATCCCGCGCACCTCTCGGAGCTGGAGCGGGCGTTCGTCCTCGCCTCGGCCCGCGCGACGCGCCGCGGCCGGTGGATGTTGCGCGGCGGCCTCGGCGCGATGGCCGCGATCGCGGTCGTCGGCGTCGGCACCCAGCACGTGCTCACCCAGCGCCGGCTCGGCCAGGAGGTCGATGTCGAGGTGAGCGCCGCGCGCGCCGCGCTCGCGGAAGCCCGCGCGGCCACGGCGACGAGCCGCGACCTCGCCGCGCGCGCGTACGCGAGCTTCGACCGCGAGGACGCGGCGGCGGGCGAAGGGACGTGGCGGGAGCAGCTCGTCCAGACCGCCGCGGCCGAGCAGCAATATCGCCGCGCGCTGGCGCGGGCCGACGCCGCCTTCGCCAAGGACCCGGGCCGCGCCGACGTCGAAGCCCTGCTGGCGGAGATCCTGTATGCGCGCGCGCTGACCGCGGACGCTCGCGGCGACGCCGAACGCCGTGACGAATACCTCGGTCGTCTCGCGGCGTACGACCTGGACGGGGTCTATCGGGCGCGCTGGGAGACGCCTGGACGGCTCGCGGTCCACACCGCGCCGGACGCGACGATCACGCTCGAGCCCGACCGGATCCTCGGGCACGGCGAGGTCGCGGTGGACCTGCCGCCGGGCGTCTACACCCTCGCGGTGGCCGCGCCGGGCCGCGCGCCGGTCCGTGCGCCGTTCGCGATCACGCGCGCCGCCGAGGTCGCGCTGACGGTCGCGTTGCCGCCCGCGTCCGCGGTCCCCGACGGCTTCGCGTACATCCCCGCCGGCCGCTTCCTGTACGGCAGCAGCGCCGACGAGGACGTCCGCACGAGCTTCTACAACACCGTCCCCCTGCACCCGCGCGTGACGCCGGCCTATCTGATCGCGCGGACGGAGGTCACCATCGCCGCGTGGCTGGAGTTCGTCGCGGACCAGCCGAGCGTCGAACAGAGCGCGCTCCTGCCGGCGCTGCCAGAGAAGCTGACCGGTGGCATCCGGCTCGACCGACCCGCGGGCACCTGGCGACTGGCGATGCAGCCGATGCAGCGCGCGTACGCCGCGGCCTGGGGCGAGCCGGTCGTGTACCCGGGGCGCACCGACCACGCACGGCAGGACTGGCGGCGCTTTCCCATCACCGGGATCACCGCGCCGGACGCCGAGCGCTTCGCGGCGTGGCTCGACACCACCGGGCGCGTGCCGGGCGCACGCCTCTGCACCGAGGTCGAGTGGGAGCGCGCCGGTCGCGGCGCCGATGGCCGCGCGTTCCCGGGTGGCGATCACCTCGAGCCCACGGAGGCGAACTACGACGCCACGTATGGTCACGATGCGATGGGGCCTGACGAGGTCGGTTCGCATCTGGCGTCGGCGAGCCCGTTCGGCATCCTCGACATGGCCGGCAACGCGATCGAGTGGACACGCGCCAGCGCGGGCGACGGCTACGTGCTGCGCGGCGGCAGCTACTACCACGATCGCAAGACCGCGACGCTCGCCAACCGATCGCCCATCAACGGGGCCGCGCGCGATGCAGCGGTCGGTGTCCGTCTCTGTGCCACACCGCGCCCTGGTGGTGATGCGCTGTGAAGATTGCAAGCGATCGCGTCGATCGTCACTCAACATGTGGCCGCGTTGGCCGAAGGCTCTATCAATGACCCCTCGTTGTTCTCACTTCGCGCTCGTCGTGCTCGGGATCTCGTGGCTCGGCGTGGGCGGGTGTGTGAACGATACGCCGCCAGCGACGACAGGCACGGTCACGCAAGACGTGACCGGCTCGAACGGGCTGAGCCTCAACGGGCTGAGCCTCAACGGGACGAGCACCACCGGCCTCGCGATCACGGCCGCCACCGGCTCGGCCGAGCCGTGGAGCGGCGCGGGCCTCGTCGGCTCGACCTGGCAGGCCCGGGTCAGCGATGGCTCGACGCTGGCGCTCCGCGTCGACAGCGCCACCGCCGGCCCGAACGGGCTGTGGTTCTACGACGTGTCCTACCCGACCCAGGCCGGCCGTGAGCCGATCTGCGGCGAGGATGGCGCCGGCGCGGATATCCTGGCCGTCACGGTCCCGGGCGTGTGGAATCTAAATTTCGGCACGTCCGGTGGCGGCGCGTACACGGCGAGCACCACTCAGTTCACCTTCGGCTGCCGCGGCAAGACGGTGGCGAAGTGCCTCGAGCTTGGCTACCTCCCGTGGGCCGGCTACAGCGAGGAGATGCAGTCGTGCGTGCGCATGCTGCGCGGCGACTACTGCGGCAACGGCACGGGCTATACGGTGACGGGGCAGACGATCAACCTCTACGACGAGGACGGCATCCAGGTCGACACCGAGAACTGGAATGTCGATGCGGCGTGGAGCCCCAACGGCGCCACGTGCATCGGCAAGGAGAAGGCCACGCGGTACTATCAGACCGGTGTCGGCACGCCGACGTGCGTGACCGACGGGACCTTCAAGAACGACCCGCACTGCGGTGACTCCTTTGCGAACGGCGCGGTCCTGATCGACGAGACCCCTTGACCGCGGTGCTCGTCGAGCTCGAGTCGCATCGGCGCTTCGCGGTCGCGGAGCGTGCGGTCATCGGACGCGGCGCCGACTGCGACATCCAGCTCGACGATCCGATGGTCTCCTCCGCGCACGCCGAAGTGGTTCGCACGGCCGCCGGCGGCTTCGAGGTCCGCGATCTCCAGAGCCGGCGCGGCACCTTCGTCGGCGCGCGCAAGGTCGCGACGGCCGAGCTTTGCGATGGCGACGAGCTCATGGTCGGTCCGTTTCGGCTCCGGTTCGACACGCGCAGCCACATCACGGGCGACTCGCTCGGGCCGGGCGCGCCCGGCGAGCTTGCCCGCCTCCGCGCCGTCGTCGAGCTCGGCCGCGCGATCGGCGTCGAGCACGATCTCGAGAAGCTCTGCCGGCGCGTGCTCGGGACCTGCTTCCAGCTGCTTCCCGCCGATCGCGGCGCGGTCGTGGTCTACGCGGCGAGCTCCAAGGCCCCGCTTCTGACCATCACCGCGAGCCGCCGCGGCGATGCCGACGTGTTCGCGGTCTCGACGAACCTCCTGTCCCAGCTGATGCTCACGCACGAGCCGTACCTCCGCACCGAGGTGGACACCGACGTCGTGCTCCAGCGGGCGGAGAGCCTCTCGGCCCACGGCGTGCGCTCGGTCATGGCCGTCCCCCTGCGCTACGACGCGGACGAGACGGAGTGGCTCGGCGTGATCACCCTCGATTCCCGGGCGATCACGCACATGTTCGAGCCCGACGATCTCGAGTTCCTCGCCGCGATCGCCGGCCAGGCCGCGCTCGCGATCAAGAACGCGATGCTCGTGCGCCGCGTCCAGACCGCGCAGGAACACGAGTGGCGCCGGTTCGCCCGCGTCGTGCAGGACCTCCCGGTGGGCGTGGTGGTGCTCGACGCCCGCGGGACGTGCGTGCTCGCGAACCGCTGGATCTCGGCCCGCGAGAGCCTCCTCGGGGTCGTGGAGCCGGGCGCGGTGCTCGACGCGGTGGCGGGCGTCCCGTGCGACCAGCTCGTCACGGGCGATGTCCGACTGCAGGTGTGCATCCCGCAGAGCGAGCGCACGCTCTCGATCACCGCGAGCACGTCGGCGGCCGAGCGCGAGACGGTGGTCGTGGTCCACGACGTCACCGAGGCGCGCGAGCGCGAGAGCAAGGAGGCGCACCGCGATCGGGTCGCGCTGGTCGGGCAGCTCGCCGGCGGCATCGCGCACGACTTCAACAACCTGCTCACGATCATCATGGCGAACGCGCATCTCCTCTCCGAGACGCTCGAGGACCCGGAAGCGCGCGCCGACGCCGCGCAGATCGGGCAGGCCGCGGAGAGCGCCGCCGAGCTCACGCGTCAGCTCCTGACGTTCAGCCGGCGCGAGCCGGTGCAGGCGAAGGTGATCGACGTCGCCCGGGCGGTCCAGAGCATGGACAAGATGCTCGCGCGCACCCTCGGCACGCAGATCGCGTTCACGACATTCGTCGATGCGCACGTCCCTCGCGTCCTGATGGACGCGGCCCAGCTCGAGCAGGTCGTGATGAACCTCGTGATCAACGCGCGCGATGCGATGCCGGGTGGCGGGCGCGTCCGGGTCAGCGCGAGCCTGTACGAGAACCGCTCCGGCGGACCGCGCGGGCTGGTGCCCGGCCGCTACGCGCTCGTCGAGGTCGGCGATAACGGGTCGGGGATCCTGCCGGACGTGCTGGCGCGCATCTTCGAGCCCTACTTCACGACGAAGGCGCGCGGCAAGGGGACCGGGCTCGGGCTGGCCACGGTCTCGGGGATCGTGGAGCAGAGCGGCGGCGTCATCGCCGTGGAGTCCGTCGTGGGGAGCGGGACCACGTTCCGGGTCTATCTCCCCGCGACCGATCAGCCACTCGAGGAACCGCACCCGGCGGGGCGCGTGCCGGCGCGGGGCGGCACGGTCCTCGTCGTCGACGACGATCCGGACCTGCGCTTGTTCACGGAGCGGATGCTCCGCCGCTCGGGCTACGAGGTGCTGTCCGCCGGCTCGGGGGCCGAGGCGCTCATGGTGGCGCGGGCCCATCCGGGTGCCATCGATCTCCTACTGACGGACATGGTGATGCCGGGGCTCTCGGGCCAGGACCTGGCGAGCGCGCTGCTCGTGGAGCGTCCGGCGACCCGTGTCCTCTTCGTCTCGGGCTACCACCAGCAGGCGCAAGAGCGCGGCCATCCGTTCCTCGCGAAGCCGTTCGACCGGGCGGCGCTGCTCGACAAGATCCACGACGCGCTGGCGATCACTCGCGCCGTGGCTTGACCGCAAGGGCGGTCCGCCCCACGATCGACGCATGGCGACTCTGATCGACAATCCCAAGCGTGCGCGGCAGCTGGCGCGCGCGATCGCGTCGGATCTGACGCTCTACCACGAGCCGAAGATCCTCGAGGGCATCGCGAATGACTCGCTCTTCGAGGTGATGGCCGACGAGATCAACGAGGGGCGCGAGCTGTTCAAGAGCCGCGTCACCGAGGACATCTTCGGGCAGTTCATCTACGAGCGCGCGATCGTCGACGTGCTGGTGAAGTCGAAGGGGCACGTCAAGTCGAAGATCTGGTGACGGGCGGCGAGGGCGGCGGCGGAGGGGACGAGAGCGACGACGACGCGGGGCACGCCTTGGTCATCGACGCCGCGCAGGCCGGCGGCCGCATCGATGCGGTGATCGCGGCCGCGATCCCGGGGCTGTCGCGCGCGCAGGTGCAGCGGCTGCTCGACGACGGGCACGTGCTCGTCAACGGCGTCGCGCCGAAGAAGGCGAACGCGCGGGTCCGGGTAGACGACGCGATCACCGTCGCGATCCCGCCGCCCGAGCCGCTCGAGGTCGTGGCGGAGGACATCCCGCTCGCCGTGGTCTACGAGGACCACGAGCTGATCGTCATCGACAAGCCGGCCGGGCTCGTCGTGCACCCGGCGCCGGGCCACGCGCGCGGCACGCTCGTCAACGCGCTCCTGTTCCACTGCACGGATCTGAGCGGCATCGGCGGCGTCATGCGTCCGGGCATCGTGCACCGGCTCGACAAGGACACGAGCGGGCTCATGGTCGCCACGAAGACCGACCGCGCGCATGCCTCGCTGTCGGCCGCGTTCGCCGCGAAGTCGCGCGGCGAGGGCACCGAGACGACCGGCATCTCGCGGGCCTACCTCGCGATCACCGCGCCGCCGCCGCCGGCGCCGAGCGGCACGCTGCGCACGCTGTACGGGCGCCACCCGGTGAACCGCAAGGAGTTCTCGTCGAAAGTGAGCCAGGGCAAGTCCGCCGTGACGCACTGGGCGGTGCAGCGGACGCTGGCCGATGGCGGCGCCGCGCTCGTGCAGTTTCGTCTCGAGACCGGGCGCACGCACCAGATCCGCGTGCACGCCGCCGACCACGGGTTCGCGCTGATCGGCGATCCGGTCTACGGCCATCGCGCGCGCGACGACCGCACGGCGGCGGCGGCCGTCGCGCTCGGGCGCCAGGCGCTGCACGCCGCGAAGCTCGCGTTCGACCACCCCGTCACCGGCGCGCGGCTGACGTTCGAGGCGCCGCTGCCGCCGGACATGGCGGCGGTGCTGGCGCGGCTCGGGTAGCTCAGGGCTTCCGTGGCACGGGCCAGCGCGGGTCGGCGCGCTCGGCGGGCGTCGGTAGGAGCGTCGCGGGGCGCCAGCGCCAGATCGCGTTGACCGAGAACACGATGTTCGTGGCGCTCATGCACAGCGAGTGCTGTGCGGGGTACTTCGCGGCCAGCAGGAACCCGATCGCGTAGCTCGCGCAGCTCGGCGCGAGCCAGGGGTCCACCATGATCGCGAGCATCCCGACGAGCGTGGCCCAGAGCCCCATGTGCACGATCTCGACGCCCGCCCCGTCGAGGCCGTACAGCTCGCCCCCGAGCGCGACCACGGCCTGGGCGACGAACAGGAACAGGAGCGTCGCGAACAGGCGCCGGTTGAATTGCGTGGCCATCATCGTGTGTCGCGCCCAGACGCCGAGCACGCCCGCCAACGCGAGGAAGCCGAGCGAGAGGCCGACCGCGCGCAGCGGCGACACCTGCCAGCGCAAGAAGTACTCCCCCGCCGGCAGGATCGAGAACACGACGCCGAGCCCGAGCGCGAG
>JANXOM010000087.1 GCA_025353585.1 Deltaproteobacteria bacterium | reverse complement strand
CCCGTCCTGGTACCAGCCCGCCGCGTGGCCGAGCATGCCGGCGATGATCGAGCCGGCGATTCCGATCAGCATCGTGATGATGATGCCGCCCGGATCCTTGCCCGGCATGACGAGCTTCGCGACGGCGCCAATGACAAGACCGATGAGGAGCATCCAGAGGATATGCATGGTGAACGGAGGCATTGCGCGTGGCGTGCCATGTGCGCTCACGCGCGGTGTGCGAATCGCCCCCGAGGTCCACGGTCGATGCGGGGCCGACCGCAGAGTCGCGGACGAAGCCGAGGCCAGGAGCCGGCGAGGAATGATTGCCGTGCTCGGGTCGCGGGCGACGCTGTGCAGCGCTTCGGGCGGCTCCGGCGCGGCAACCCAGGTCGGCGCCTCTGGTCTCCTCTTGCTCCGCGACTGTGCCGAAGCCAGCGCGTTGACCGTCACTCCTGGATCAGCTCGATCCGATTGCCGAATGGATCCCGCGTGTGTCCGCGCGCGAGCCCCGGGATCTCGGGGTCGTCGCGCCACTCGCAGCCCGCCGCGACCAGCCGCGCGCGCAGCACGGCGAGGTCCGTGACCACGAGCGCCGGGTGCGCCTTCGCGGACGGTCGCATGCCCACCTCGAGTCCGAGGTGCAGGCCCACGGGGCCGGCCTGGAACCACATCCCGCCGCGCACGCGCATCGCCTCCGGTTTTGGAACCTCGGTGAGCCCGAGCACCTCGCCGTAGAACCGGCGCGCCGCGACCTCGCCACCGGGCGGGATCGCGAGCTGGACATGATCGATACCCACGACGCTCATGGCAGAAATCATAGATGCTTCGTCCGCGATGAGCGATGCACCGTTTCCCGAGAGCTTGTGCCATCGCTGCACGCACCTGCGCGAGGTCCGCAGCGACAAGGGCTCGGTCTTCCTCATGTGCCGGGAGCCGTCGCTGCCCAAGTACGGGCCGCAGCCGGTCCGGCAGTGCCGGGGCTTCACGCCGGGCCGGCCCACGCCGTGACTACGTCCGGCGGCGCGGGCGAGCGGCACGTGATCGCGGCCCCCGTCACCGGGTGGGCCAGGACGAGCTCGCACGCGTGCAACGCGATCCGCGGCGCCGACTGCGCGCCCGCCTCGCCGGGTGCCGCGCTCGCGTACAGCGTGTCATTCGCGATCGGGTGCCCGATGCTCGCGAGGTGGGCGCGGATCTGGTGCGTGCGGCCGGTCGCCAGCTCGAGCGCGAGCTCCGTCGTCGCCCCGTGCCGCGCGACGACGCGCCAGTGCGTGATGGCCGGTTGCCCGCCCGCGATCACGGCGCGCCGGTAGGGAGCGGCCGGGTCGCGAGCGAGCGGCGCGTCGATGGTGCCGCGCTCCCCGGCGACCTCGCCGCGCACGAGGGCGACGTAGCGGCGCGTGATGCCGCCCCGCTCGAACGCACGGCGCAGCGCATCGTGTACCGCCGCGTGCTTCGCGATCACGCGCAGCCCGCTCGCGGCCCGGTCGAGCCGGTGCGCCGCCGACGGGCGCCACGCGCCCCAGGGCTCGTCGGGGCGCGCGCCGGCGTGCCACAGGAGCGCGTTCAGGAGCGTCTCGGTCCGGTGCGCGCCGAGCGGGTGCACGTGCATGCCCGCCGGCTTCTCCACGACGAGCAGGTCTCGGTCCTCGTGGTGAACCACGAGCGCGACCGGCTGCGGCAGGAGCGGCTGGCCTGCCGCGAGGTCGGCCGCATCGAGATCGAGCGCGTCCCCATCGCCGACCCGCGTGCGCGTGGTGCTCGCGCGGATCCCGTCGATGCGGATCTTGCCGCGGGCCACGAGCTCGCCGACCGCCGCGACCGGCAGCGTCACCAGGTGCGCCTTCGCGTATTCCACGAGGCGCACGGGCGTCTCTGCCCGCACCACGTGCGTCATCGCGTCCACCACGGGATGTAGATCGCGGCCGCGAACAGCAGCAAGCTCGCCACGAGATCGGCGAGCCAGATCCGATCGGGCAACGGGCGCCACGCGACGAGCACGCCACGCCACCCGATCTGCGCGACCAGGTACGCGAGCATCCAGGGCGCGGCCGCGTTCTGCGCTCGCCCCTCGGCGAAGTTGCCGCGCAGCATCGCCTTCATCGCGCGCGTGAGGTGGCCGGTCGGGCCCTCCTCGCCGGTCGTTCGCCGCAGCACGGAGCCGCCGGGAAAGCCGTGCCCGGCCCGCACCCACAGCGCCATCCCGATCAGCGTGACGCCGACCACGACGCTCGCGATCAGGTAGCCGCGGCGGCGGGCGTCGGCCATCGCGGCCACGATATCAAGACGTGACGCCGCGCGCGGAGATCGGGCAGGATGCGCCGCATGAACCGGTCCGGTCTCCTCGTCCCCACGCTGGCGCTCGCGGCCGCCTGCAGCAGCTCCCACGACGCCACGCCCGACGCGGCGGGCCCCGGCGTGGACGCGCCGCCCGACGCCGGCTCGGATACGACGTGCGTGCGGACCGCGGCGGCGGCGGACCGTCCGCGCCACGTCGTCGTCGCGCATCCGTACGGCTCCGACACCGGCTCGGGCAGCGAGCCATCGGGTGCGTTCGAGGTCCTCGATCTCTCGGGCTCCGGCACCCTCACGCGCGCGCAGCACACGTTCACGATGGGCCCGACCTCGTTCGGCACGATCGCCTTCACGCAGGACGGCCGGGTCGGCGTGGTGGCCGATGACCGAGGCAAGCTCGGCGTGTTCACGCTCGCCGACGACGGCACGGCCACCGTGGTGGCGAGCCAGAAGGAGCTGCCGTACTACGCGGGCAAGCTCGTGATGGATCCGAGCGGCGGCATGGTGTGGGTCATCGATGGCGACACCGGCTCGAACGGCGGCGGCATCTACCGCGTCGACCTCGCGTGCGACGGCACGCCCACCGACCGCGGCCTCGTCGCCGCCGGCAGCACGCCGGGCGGCCTCGCGTTCGCCGGCGACAAGGCCATCGTGGCGGCGGGCGCGATGCTCGATTCGCCAGCGCAGACCAGCGCGCACCTCCTCGCGTGGGGCGCGACCCCGACGCGCATCGCGAGCGCGGACGCGTTCGGGGACACCATGGCGATCGTGGGCGGCACGGCGCTGACGGCCGACGGCTCGACCTTCTTGATCGGCGACACCAGCGGCTTCTCCAGCGTGCCGAACCGCATCGCCGTCGTCGGCGTGAGCGCGACCGGCCTCAAGGTCGCCTCCGTCATCCCCGGTGTCGATGACCCGGAGGGCATCGTGGCCTCGCCCTTCGGCAACGTGGCGATCGCGACCGACGCGTTCGGTAACGCGATCCACATCCTCGACGACAGCGGCTCGGGCGGCACGTGGCGCGTCCGCGGCGACGTAGCCTACGCGACCGGCACGGCGCCGCCGCAGCTCCCCGGCGATGTCGCCACGATCCTCGTCGGCGCGCTCCGCGGCCACGTGTTCGTCTCGGAGGTCGACAAGATCCGCCAGCTCGCGTTCTCCGGCTCCGGCGCCGTCACGGATCTCGGCTCGCTGAAGTTCGGCGAGCCGGTCGAGGAGGCGCTCGGCGCGATCGGCGTCACGCCCTAGCGGAGGCGGTAGTCGGTGGCGTCGCCGAGGTACGCGCGCTGGCTGAGGTTGTAGTCGGTCACGGCGAGGAACCGCATCTCGGTCGCGCCGAGGTTCTGCGTCTGGTGGAGCGCCCAGCGCGGCACCATCACCGAGTCGCCGGGCCGCACCGCGAGCACGCGGTCGTCGACGAGCACCTGGCCGGTGCCCTCGATGATGTGGATCAAGGTCTCGTGCGTGTGCTTGTGCTTCTCGTTGAACTTGCCGGCGGGGATGCGGACCATGCGCGGGTCGAGGACCTCGGCCGCGACGGGGAGCCGCTCGACGGTGAAGTCCACGTTCAGCTTCTCGACCTTGTTCGCGTACATCGTGTCGCCGGTCGCCGCCGCGGTCGCGCGATGGACGAGGCTCTCGTCGGGCACGCCGCGCGCCAGCGACTGGTGCCCTTGCATGCGGGCCAGGATCGGCGCGAGGCGGCGCACCTGGAGCGCCTCGAAGATGTTCGCGAAGAACTCCGCGCGCAGCGTCAGCGCGTGATCGAGCGCGGCGGCGCAGGCATCGAACCAGCCGGGTTGGCCCGCGTACGACAGCAACATGTTCTCCAGCGTGAGCGCGTGCTCGTCGTCGCAGGAGATGTGGATGTGGAAGAACTCGAGCTGGTCGTCGGGGAGCCCCGCGCCGCGGAGGCCGCTCAGCATGAGCTGATACATGCGTGGCACGATCCCTTCCGTGCCGAGCGAGAGGAACGCGGCGCCCGCCATCGGCTCGGCGCGCAGGCACGCGACGAGGAACTCGCGCACGAAGTTGTGCGTGTAGCTCTCGTACGCGATGGCCGCCGGATCGGCGACGCCGAGCGCGCCGGTGAGGAAGTTGCGATAGATCTGCGCGTGGCGCCGGTCCGGCTCGCAGCCGCCGCCCTCGTCCCACAGGTTCTCGGACAGCTGCGAGCGGAACAGGTCGTCGTCGCAGTTCGCCATCACGGCCGCGATGAAGCGCGTGAAGCTCTTGGAGTAGAGGTGGTACTGCGAGAAGATGTACGAGAGGTCCGCCTTCGAGAACGCGCCCTGCGCGAAGCCGGCGAGCAGCTTGCTCGACCAGAACGGATGCTCGGCCTGGCGCCGGTGGAGCTCCGCGAGCTGCGGATGAACGGTGCGGGTCGACGCAGGCAGTTGGGTCACGCTCACGGGGCCTCCCTTGGTTGGACCCCAGCATACGCGCGGTCGCTAGCAAGATTCCCGATGGAAAGCAGCGAGTTACACCAGCAAGAAGATCCGTACCGTCGAATCCATTTCGGGCCGATGTAGATGGAGGCCTACCGGCCCCCGGGGCGTCGGCGCGCTACAGGCGGCCGGAGAACGAGATGCCCGCGCTGGTCGGCGAGATCCACGGAACCGCGGCGAAGCCGGGCTGCTCCTCGTGCTCGGTGTGGCTGCCCTTGAAGTACCAGATGGCACCGCCGACGAGGGCCGCCGCGCCGATCGCGCCGACGGCGAGGCCGATGTTCTCGAGGCGAAGCGCGTGGGACGCCGTGGTCAGCTCCGGATCGCCGGGGCCGACCGTGCACGTCTTCGACGAGGACGAGCAGTCGCTCGGCACCTTACCGGCGCCGACGATGTAGAGCGCACCACCCCCGACGAGGGCCACGCCGCCCGCGACCAGCGCGAGCTTCGCGCCCGTCGGGTGCACCGTCGCCGGCTTGGCCGGGACGACCGGGCGCGGCGGGGGCGGCGTCAGCGTGGTCACGGGGACGGCGCCGGCCGGCGTGCCAGGCTTCGAGGTCGGCTCGGGGAGCGCGGCCGAGGGGAACTTCGCGGTGACCGCGCGGCCCTTCTCGCCGCTGTTGAGCACGACGGTCATGACCTGATCGCGGCCGTTGTTCTGAAACTTCACGACGTGGCGACCGGGATCGGTGTCGTGCGGGCGGCCGTCGTCGAGGCGCGTGACGATGAGGATGTCGTCGACGTACACCGTCGTATCGGGGAGATCGGTGCCGTTCGTGTCGCGCGCGGAGAACGTGATCGTCGGCTGGGCCTGGTCGAGCTCGTTCGCGAACTTCGCGCAGTCGTTCTGCACGAGCGCCGGACACGACGTCTGAGCGCAGGTCAGGAACAGCTTGCGCGCGAGCGAGACCTTGCCGGTGTCGCGCGCGTCCTGGCCGCGGCTATGCGCGTCGACGCAGGCTTCCTTGGAGATCGGATCCGCGCTGGCGACAGAGCCGGCGAGCACGAGCGTGGCGACGAGCGCGGAGCGGAGCATCGGGATAGGCATATGTTCCTGGCTTCCTCGGAGCGCCTAGAGGCACTCGGGCTTGAAGACCTTCTTGGGGCCATCGAAGTAGAAGGGCGGGTCGCAGTTCTTCACCGCGGGCGGCGGGACCACCGTCGTGGGCGACGGCGTGACCACGCGCGGGCGGACGATGACGGGCCGGTTCGGCTGGCGGATCGTCCGTAAATTCGGCGTGACGGCGGCGGTGCCGGTGTGGATGGTCGGCGCCGGCGTGACGGGCGTCTCCACCGTATCCGCCACCGCGTTCGAGCCCGTCGCCGCGGACGGGATCGTCGGGGGCAGCACCGGCGTCGGGATCGGTGCCGGCGCGGCGGTTGGCGTCGGCGTGGCCGTCGGTCCCGGCGCGGGCCCCGGCGGCGGCAAGCTCGCGGTCGGCAATGGGCGCGAGCCGCCGGTCGTGACCACGATGATCACGATGATGAGCGCGAGCAGGATCGCGCCGAGGAGCGCGAACAGGACGATCGGCTTCTTGCGCTCCGGCGGCTGCGCGTAGACCGTCGGGTCTGGCTCGGCGGCTGCGGTCGGCGAGGTGCGACCCTTCTCCGTCTTCGTGCGGACGCCGCTCGGCGTGATGGAGATCTCGTCCTGGGATGACGACAGCGAGAGGCGCGCCGCCGAGCCGCGCCGGACCTCGCCCGGCAAGGGCGTCAGGCGGCCGCCGGGGATGGTTGTCCGGCGCCAGCTCGCTTCCTCGGCGGCGAGCATGCGGTCGTTCTTGTCCAGCAGCTCCCTGCCGAGCGTCTTGAGCCACGCGGCGACGACCATCGACGTGGACGGTTGCACGGCGGCGACGAGCGCCTCCTCCATCGCGGCGGCGCTCGGCCAGCGCTCGTGCACCGCGATCGCGAGGCCCTTCTTGACGATCGCGTCGACCTTCTCGATCTGCGCCCAGCGCTCTGGGGCGATGAGCTCCTTCTCGTCGGCCAGCGCTTCGCAGATCGACGGCAGGTCACCCGCGATGATCTTCGCGATGATCTCCATCTCCGCCTGCGCCTTGTTGTGCATGCGGTGCCCGACGACGAGCTCCCAGAGCACGATCGACAGCGAGTAGACGTCGCTCTGGCGAGTGGCCGCGCCGTGCAGCTGCTCGGGGGCCGAGTACGCGATCTTGCCCTTGAAGGCGTTCTCGCGCGTGACGTGCGCGGCCATCGTGGCCTTGGCGACGCCGAAGTCGAGCAAGCGCGCGGTCCCGTCGACCGAGACCATGATGTTCTGCGGCGACACATCGCGATGCACGATGTTGAGCGGCATCCCGATCTCGTCCGTCGTGTCGTGCGCCGCCTGGAGGCCGGCGAGCACCTGGCTCATGAGCGACACCGCGATCGGCACCGGCACGTGCTCCTTCGACTTGTTCGCGATGCCGAGGAGCTTGTTGAGCGGCGCGCCGTGGACGTACTCCTGGACGAGGATGACCTCCTCGCCCGCCGTGACGACGTCGAGCACGGGCACGACGTTGCGGTGGTGCACCTTCGACGCGACGCGCGCCTCGTCGAGGAACATCGTCAGGAAGTCCTGATCCTCCACGAACTCGGGCAACAGGCGCTTCGCCGCGACGATGCGGCTGAAGCCCTCGTCTCCCATCAGGCGCGCGATGTGGATCGTGGCCATGCCACCGCGCGCGATCTGTCGATGCAACAGATAGCGGCCGATCCGGATCCCCGGACCGTCTTCGTTCGGATTGGGCGTGTCGGAGCTGCTCATCAGAAGAACTGGATCGTCCCGCCGTTGGTGTAGACGTAGACGTTCGAGAACGTTCCGTTCGCCTCCAGGCGCGTCCCCCACACGGTGTTCGAGTACTGGTGGTTGTCGGCGCTGAAGCCAACGGTCGCGCCGATGCCGAGCTGGAGGTCGGGGAGATTGTTGAACGTGTCGATCAGGCTCTCCGGCGTGAAGGGGCCTTTGTGCGCGAGCAAGCCGCCGACGAAGATGCGACCGGAGATGTACCCCTCGAGCGACGTGAAGTCAGCGGCCGCGCCGGTCGTGGCCGCGATCAGCGCGTTGTACTGCACGACGACCGCGCTCTGGTCGCCCTGGTAGTTCGGGACGACGTTGGAGACGATCACGTCCTGCGTGTACGACATGGCCGGGCTCGTGTTCGGGATGGTGCCGGCGGCGACGAGGGACGTCGACAACGAGTTCGGCCCGACGAACGACACGTTGCTGAACAGGAACTTCACCCGCGTCGCCTTGTCGGTCGCGAGCGAACCGCTGCCCTGACCCGGGTCGTTCTGGCCGTCGAACTGCCACTTGCGGAGCGAGGTGATGAACTCCGAGCCGGCGCCGTAGACGTCGGTCATCTGGATGCCGATCGTGAGCGGGCCGGAGGTGGCCTGCAGCCGCTGGATGACGTAGTTCTCCGCGGCCAGGACGGCGGGCGCGACCGTCGACGGGTTGTTGCGCGTGTATCGAACGCGCTGGATCGGGTTCGCCGGATCCGGAACGCTCGCCGGGATCGCGACCGCGCCCTGCAGCGCGGCGTAGGCCATGGTGAGTCCGGTGTACCCGGCCTGGCCGAACGTGTCGTTCTGATCGAACGAGATCATGTTCCGGTAATCCGGCTCCATGTTGTTCTTCACGAAGTAGCTCAGGGTCGCATTCGCTTCTTCGTAGTAGCTCGCGCGAACGTTGAAGATGTACTTCGCGCAGTCGCCCGAGCTCTGATCGCGCAGCAGCGTCTGCGACCCGGTGAACGCGCCGAAGAACAGGGTGCCGCTCTCGATCGCGACGGGCGCGGCGCGGATCGAGGTGGGCGTGCCGACGTTGCCGAGCATCGCGAGCACCCCGTTGGGGCCGCGGTTGATCGCGGTCGTCGAGACGGGGACGAGCACCGGCGGCGTCGCGCCGTTCGAGACCGGCGTCGCCGTGTTGATGCACTTCGGTGCCTCCGTCGTCGCCTGCGCGTCGACGAGCTTCATCGCGTTCATCTCGGCGTTGAGCGGATCGTATTCGTCGTCGAGAAAGTCGAGCTGTAGCTGCCGGCCGCGGATGCCGCCCTTGGCGTTCTGCTCGTTGAACGCGAGGAGGATGCCGTTCTTCATGCCGAGGCCGAGCGCCTGGTTGACGCCGCTCTGCGGGGCGCTCTCCCCGATGATCAGCGGCGCCTCCTCCGGAGCCACGCAGACCGGCGCGCCCTCGCGCAGCTCGCACACGTGCGTGTTACCGCAGTCGGTGTCGACGGCGCAGGGTTGCGACGTGAACGTCGTCGAGCACGCGGCGAGCCCGAGCAGGGCAACGGCGAGCGAAGACGCACCAATATTCGAAGCGAGACTCCTCCACATGTTTCTATTATCGCTGGGCTGTAACAAGCTCCGCAAGGGAGCAGCGCACCTACACCGTCGCTGTGCGGCAGCGCTCGTCGAGTGATCACATGACCATCACGATCAACGCATACACACCAGTGTTCTTCGGAGGCGTGGCCGCTCGCGTCGGTCTCGAGCTCGTCGCGGACAAAGAAACGAAGGTCGACTTCGTGGATGTTCGCGTGCGGAGCCATCAGGGCTGGAGCGTGGGCAACGGCAAGAGCCGGATCTCGCACCGCACCGTTCAGGACATCACGCACCAGCGCTTTCGCAGCGTGCAGAGCCTGCCGGTCGGGACGACGCGCCTCGAGCTCGAGCTCGTCGTTCCGTGGGGCGTCCCGCCGAGCCACGACGTCGCGCCGGCGTACGCGTTCGTCGAGCTGGCGGTGCGCGTGTCGGTGCCGTGGTGGCTCGATCCGCGCGAGCGCTTCCGGATCCCCGTGCGCCATCGGGCCGGCGGCCCGGTGGTCTCGGCGCCGGCGGTCTGGCGCAGTCGCACGGGGCGCGGTGACGAAGCGCGCATCGAGCTCGGGCTCGCGACGGGGCAAATCGCCGCCGGCGACACGCTGGTCGGCTCGATCGCCGTCTTCCACATGGACGACGCGAAGCCGCGAGAGGTGACGCTGTCCCTCGTTCCGATGCTGCGCCTGCAGGGTCGGGGCCGCGTGCGCGCGGCCACGGGCACCACGTATGGCTTCGCGCTGCAGCTGCCGCCGCACTCCGCAGGCACGAGCGTACCCTTCATGTTCCACGTGCCCGCGGCGCTGCCGCCGAGCTTCGAGAGCGCCACGCACGCTTGCAGCTATCAGCTCGTCGCGCGGACCGGCTCGTTCTTCGGCGGCCGCGTGGAGGTCGCGGCGCCGCTGCAGCTCGTCGACGCGATCGCGTCCGACGGCACGAGTCGCCTCGCGCTCCCGCCCGGGCTCACCGACGAGCGCGTCGCGGGTGCCTTCACGACGTTCGCGCAGCGGACCGGCTGGCACGCCATCGACGATGCGCATGCGGCGGGGATCACGATCGGGCGCCGCGAGGGCGACGCCGAGCTGCAGCTGACCTACGCGCATCGCGGCGAGGCGGGGACGTTCCTGCTCGCGCGCGTCGCGTATCCGTCGCTCGGGCTCGGGCTCGACGTCACGCCGTCGTCCGTGCTGCGCCACGTGTTCTTCAAGGACCTCGAGGTCGGGATCCCGGCGTGGGACCGGGCGCACGCGGTGCAGGCGCGCGACGAGGCGCAGGCGCTGCCGGTGCTCCGCGCGGTCGTGCCGGCGCTGCGCGATCAGGGCGTGCTCGGGACGGTCGTGCGGTGGACGGATCACGTGCTCGAATTCGAGCGGCTCGTGGTGGCCGTGGACGTGCCGGACCTCGCGTACGCCGCCGACTCCCTCGCGGGCCTGGCCGCCGTGATCGCCACGGCCAGCGAGCTCGCGGCGCCGCCCGCAGGCTGCACGGTGGACGTGGCGGCGTGGCGCGAGCTGGCGCGCGACCTCGAGGGCCACCTGGCGCTCGCGGACCTCTCGATCGCGGGCACGCGCGGGCGGGCGCCGGTGCACCTCGGGCTCGCGCTCGACGAGCACGCGCGCCCGGTCGGCGTGTCCGCGACGGTCGGCGACCCCGAGCAGGCCGGCGAGGTCGCGCGCGCGGTCACGCTGGTGCTGGCGCATCCGTCCGCCGAGGTCGCCGGCTCGTCGGCGCCCGGCGCGGTGGCGGACGTCGTCGCGCGCTGGCCGGCGGACATCGTGGAGCTGCACCTCGCCAACGGCGTGGCGGCCGCGTCCCTGCAGCTGCCCGCCGACCCACCCTGCGTCGTCGACGCGGCGCGCGTGCGCGGGCTCGTCGATGGCCTGCACGCCGTCCTCGCGGCGCTGGCCCCCGAGGCCGGGCCCTACCGGTAGTCGGGGCGCGCCCGCGGGCGGCGACGACGGCGCAGGCAGGGACCACGACCTGAACCTGGACCAGCAACCAGCGCCCGCACGTGCGCCTCGTCGTCGAGGCGGAAGCGCGAGCTCGGGCGCCCGCGGGATGGGGTGTTCGTCACCGATCCGGTCAGGTGGCTCGCGCGCGCCGGGTGGGCGAAGCGAACCCTGGCTGGACGCGGCTCAGGTGTGAGCGAGGACCCACTTGCCGACCGGCGCGGCGGCCTTGCCGTGGGCGACGAGCCAGTCGACGAGGGCGGGCTTGTGGATCAGGCCGCGCGGGATCGCGGGGAACACGACAGTGAGGCCCTTGCGGCGCAGGAGCTCCGCGCGCGGGTGGTCGGCGGCGTACGGTTTCGGCACGCGCACGGACGTGTCGCCGGCCTCGAGCCCGTAGCCCGCGCCGGTGAGGCCGGCAACGATCTTCGCGATCGCCGGGCCACTCTTGTTGTCGGCGACGGCCTTGCGATAGCGCAGCAGCGTGGCGTCGGAGAACACGTACTGCCCCGCGCCGACGAGCTCCTCCTCGAGCCCGAAGTGCGCGTAGATCGCGACGACGCCGTCCTGCGGCTTGCCGCCCTCGCCCCCGACGGAGATGGCGCCGCCGATCCACGTCTTGTACGGCGTCTTGTCCTTCGCGAAGCGCACGTCGCGATAGATGCGCAAGATCTTCGGCGGATGCAGGGCGTGGCCGCGGTACGTCGGCGCGAGGCGGACGGCGACATCTGCGAGCAGCGCGGTCATCGGTGCGACCCACTCCGCCTGGTAGCGCGCCTTGTTCTCGTCGAACCAGGCCTTGTTCATCTCGACCGACAGCTCGTGCCAGAAACCCATCGCCGATCGCGGGAAGCCCTCGAAGCTCATCGCCGGACGCTACCGCGGCCGAGGGTCAGGAGCAGGTCTCCGCGCCCGGTAGCGTGCAGGTCCCGCCGACGCAGCGCGCGGGCGTCAGGCACGTGGGGCCGGCGACGTCGTCGCACGGCGCGCCATCGGCGGCGGGCGCGACGCACGTCCCGAGGGTGCCGCTGCCGCTACCACTGCCACTACCCGAACCGGCGCCGACGCAGGTCGCCGCGCCGCTACACTTCGTGTCGATCCCGGCGCTGACGCCGCACGCGCTGCCGGCTCCCGCGAGCGGCTGCGTCGCACAGGTGAGCGTCGCCGTATCGCAGGTGAGCCCGGCGGTGGCGCTGCAATCCGCGCCGGTCTTGTGCTTCGCGTCGCACGCGGCGCCCGCGGTCGTCACCTCGGCCGTGCACACACCCGGCGTCTGCGACGCGGCGACGGCGCCGACGCACGTCAGCCCGACGTTGCAGGGCAGCGCGCGGCTGCACGCGCCGCCGGCCGCGAGCGGCGCCTGGCACAGGCTCGTGGCCGCAGCGCACACCAGCGTCTGTCCGCAGCCAGTCGTCGCGCACGAATCGCCGACCTGCGGGACGGGCGCGCAGGTACCGCACACGGCGTCGCGGGCGAGCCCGCAGAACGCCGTGTCGCACTGCGCGGAGAAGCTGCACGCATCGCTTCCGGTGCCCGCCGGGATCGCGCACCCGGTCGGCGTGACGCGCGCGTCGAAGTCGGCGCAGCTCTGCGCGGCGACCGCGGCGCTGCACGCGAGCTCGAACGCGGGGCTCGCCGCCGTGCCGGGCGCGGCGAGGGCGTCGACGCAGCCGAGGGTGTCGCGGGCCTCGCACTCGGTCAGCGTGCCGAACCGCCGGGTCAGATCCGCCGGCGAGCACGTCATCAGCTGCGTGCAGCGCGCGGCGGCGAGCGTGGCGCAGGCGTCACCGCCCGAGCCGGAGCCGGAGCCGGAACCGGAGCCAGTGTCGAGGTTGCCCCCGGTGTCGACGGGGGTGTTATCCGAGCCGCCGCATGCCGTGAGGCAAAAGAGGACGCTGATGCACAGGCGAGAGGTCATCCGTCTCTGACGCCGCGCGCCGCGGCAAGTTAAGCGCGGCCATGAACTCGAGCACGGCGGCCGCGAGCTGATCGACGCCCGGCTGCTCGGTCGGCATGTGGCTCGCGCCGTCGAGGACGACCATGCGCTTCGGGGCGGCGAGGCGCTCGAAGAAGCGCCGGGAGAGCGCGATGTCGGTCATGCGGTCGACGCCGGGGTGCGCGAGGAGCACGGGGCACACGTCGAACGCCTCGGGCTCGCACGCGGGCGCCGTGGTCATCATCGTGCGCAGGAACCGCGCGGGCACCCAGCTGCCGCCGCCGAGGCGATCCGACGCGGCGAGCGCGGAGAGCTCCCGCCGGTTCGACAGGCGATTCATCTTGGAGATGTACGCCATCGGGAGCGGGACGCCGTCGGTGAGCGGCGCGAGCTTCGAGAGGAGCCAGAGGCCCGCGCGGCCGAGGAGCGGATGGCGGGCGAAGTCGCGGCGCACGGCGTCCTCGCGCGGATCGGCGAGCGTGGTCGCGATGAGGCCGACGACGCGGCGCGCGCGGGCGGCGGCTTGATAGGCGAGCAGGCCGCCGAGGCTCACGCCGAACAGCACGACGGGGCGCGGGTCGCGGGCGAGCTCGGCGTCGATCAGATCGCAGACGCAGTCGATCCACAGGTCGTACGTCATGCGGCGGCGCGGCACGCGCGTGAGGCCATAGCCCGGGAGATCCGGCGCGACCGTCTCGTAGCCGTGGCGCTGCGCGGTGACGGCCGCGGGCGCCATCACGCGCCCGTACGCGCCGGCGCCGTGGAGCACGATCACCTTCACGGGCGACGTCGGGACGGCGAGGCGATCGAGGTGAACGTCGAGGCCGCGCCAGCGCCAGTACGATTCGATCGGTTGCGACGCGGGCGTGCACCGCATGCCGACGGGGAAGAAGTCCTGGTAGCGGCGCCAGGTGAGGTGATCGGCGTACGTGGGGAGCGGCATGGCCCGGTTGTGCCGCGGGCGGCGCCGCGCCGCAGTGACCGCGCGCGACAGGCGGGTGACCGGCTACGCGGGCGCGAGGCGGGCGCGATGGGCGAGCGGGGTCTCGCCGGTCCAGCGCTTGAACGCGCGGAAGAACGCGCTCGGCTCGGAGAACCCGAGCAGGAACGAGATGTCCGCGATCGGGAGGCCATGGGCGAGGTAGCGGCGGGCGAGGTCGCGGCGGACGTCCTCGCGCACGGCCGCGAACGTGGTGCCCTCGTCGGTGAGGCGGCGCTGGAGGCTGCGCGCGGTGAGGCCGACGCGCCGGGCGACGACCTCGACGCTGGCGTCGTCGGTGCGGAGCGCCTCTTGGAGGAGGCGCTTCACCTGGGCCGTGATCAGCGGATCGGTGGGCGTCTTCTTCGCGAGCTCGTCGGCGGCGCGGGCGAGGATGGCGAGGAGCGCGGGGTCGGACGAGACGAGGCTCGACGCGAGCGCGGCGACCGGGAACACGAGCTGCGTGCGCTCGGCGCCGAACACGACGGGCGCATCGAACCACGCGCGGTAAGGCGCGACGTCGCCCGGCGCGGGATGGGCGAGCTCGACGGCGAGCAGCCGAAACGGCGCCGCGGACAGCTCGCGCGCGTACTTCGCGACGAGCGCCCAGCGCAGCTCGTGGGAGGCCGGCGCGGGCGCCTCGCTCTCGCGCACGACGCGGAGGGCCGCGCGCTCACCCTCGATGACGAGCCCGACCTCGACGGCGTCGTCGAGGAGGTTCAGGTAGCGGACCCACTGGCGGAGGGCGTCGCGGAGGGTCGGCGCGGCGCGGCAGACGTACTCGACGATGCCGAACGCCCCCGGCGGCGTGGCGTGGCGCGCGCGATGGCGAGGGCGAGCTGGCGATCGTTCGCGAGGCGCATGCCCTCGGACCACGCGACGCAGAACTGCGGCGCGGAGATGCGCGCGTCGTCGTCCGTGAGGATCTGCGGCGTGAGATCGGTGGCGCCGAAGAACGCGGCGAGGCCGGCGGGGCCGACGGCGGCGGCGACGGGGCGCACGAGCATGACGCTGACGGTGCCCATGGGTGCCGCGCGATCATAGATCAGCGCGCGACGAGCCACGCGATGAACCACGCGGTGCCGCCGAGCGCGGCGAACGCGGCGGATGCGAGGGCGGCGCGGTCGATGCCCTCGCGCTTGACGAGCGGGATGGCGATGGAGGCGAGGTCGCCGGCGTCCATGACGGCGTTGAACGCGAACAGGAACGGCGCGGTCTCGGGGTGGGCGATCGCGTAGAACGCGAGGACGCCGAGGCCGATGTCGCGGACGCCGAAGAAGCGGCCCATGAGGCGGGCGGTCGGGTTGTCCTGGCGCGCGGGGAAGCCCATCAGGCGCGACGCGGGGCCGGCCGCGACGAACGGAGCGAGGCCGAGGGCGATGCGGCCGGCGCCCATGGCGGCGATGACGGTGCTGAACAGGGTGCTCATGCTGCTGTGAGTCGCACCGGGCGCGGTTCGGGCCAGTGACCGCAGACGCCAAACGGGTGACCGTGGCATCCTGGTGGGTAGCGATGCCGGCCCGCGAGCGAGTGGATGCGTTCGAGGCGTGGGTTCGCCGCGTCGGGACGCCGGCGGAGATCGCGAGCTTCAGCCGGTCGGTGGCGGACGGGTTCGTGGCCGTGGCGGGGAGCGGGGCGGTGACGGCGGCGCACGTGGAGATGAGCTGCGGGCTCGCGCGGGACGCGGGGATGGATGTCAGCGCGATGGAGCGGCTGGGCGCGCTGTTCG
>JANXOM010000049.1 GCA_025353585.1 Deltaproteobacteria bacterium | reverse complement strand
GCGGTGGCCGCGACCGGCGGCGTGACGGCCCCCGGCGGCGGTCGCGGCGGCATGAGCGCGTCGAGCCCGCGGCCGAGCCCGCGCTTCTTCGGATCGGCCATCACGCCGTCCGCGGCTCGGCGCCGAGGACGAGCGTGCGATCGAGCAGCTCGTCGCCCACCGCGAGGTAGCTCGTGGTGCCCGCCGCGCGCAGGTCGTAGAGGAGCGCCGGCTTGCCGTGGCTCGGCGCCTCGGACAGGCGCACGTTGCGCGGGATGGTCGTGGTGAACAGCGCGTCGCCGAAGTGGCGCTCGACCTCGGCCTTGACCTGGTTCGCGACGGACAGGCGCCCGTCCCACATCGTGAAGAGGACACCGTCGATCGCGAGGTGCGGGTTGTAGGCCGTCTTGATCTTGTCGATCGTGGCCGTCAGCGACGAGAGCCCCTCGAGCGCGAAGTACTCCGCCTGCATGGGCACGAGCACGCCATCGGCCGCCACGAGCGCGTTCAGGGTCAGCATGCCGAGCGAGGGCGGGCAGTCGATGAAGATGTAGTCGTACGCGGCGGCGACCGTGGCGAGCGCGTTCGCGAGGTAACGCTCGCGGCGGTCGGTGCCGATGAGCTCCATCTCCGCCGTGATGAGGTCGCCGTTCGCGGGCGCCACGAACAGGGTCGTGATGTCCGTCGGGCGGATCACGTCTTCCATCGCGACCTCGCCGAGGAGCGCGTCGTAGATCGTGAGCTCCACGCGGTCCCGCGGGTACCCGACGCCCGAGGAGGCGTTGCCCTGGGGATCGAAGTCGACGAGCAGCACGCGGTAGCCGCGCGACGCGATCGACGCGGCGACGTTGATCGCCGTCGTCGTCTTGCCGACGCCGCCCTTCTGGTTCGCCACCGCGACGATCCGGGTCATGGCCACGCAGTAGCACGCAGGCCTGACACGACAGAAGGCGGCCGGACCCATGACTGCCCCGGACGGCGCGATGACCCGATTTGATCTCGTGCAAGCAAAAAAGTTTGTCCGGGAGTGAATCGCGCGTACTTTGTACTCAGATGTAGGACATGTGGGCATGTCCTCGAAGGAGCGCCAATGTCGTCAGGATTTCCGCGGGTTTACAATTCCTACGCCGAGTTCGAGCGCGAAGAGCTGCGTCGTCTGGACGGCATGAACACGTCGGTCGACGAGCTGGTCGAGGAGCGCTTCGCCGAGGAGCTCGACTTCGGCGGCGGCAGCGAGGCGCCGCGCCGGCGTGGTCGGCCGCGCAAGAATCCGATCTAGCCCTGGGGAGCGCCGGCGGCTGAACAGGGCCGGCGCATGGCCGATTGATCCGGCCATGAAACCATGGCTGGCGTTGCCGCTCCTGCTCGCGCTCGGGTGTTCGCAAGACGGAGGCGGCGACGATGGCGGCGGCCATGGCGGTAGCAACGGGATGGGCTCGGGCGTCAACCCCGGCGGCTTCGCGATCACGGGCAAGGTCGGCGCGACGGCCAGCGCGCACGTCGCCGCGCCCGCGCCACCGCGCACCATCACGCACGTCATGGCGGTGCAGCCGATCAGCGCGTCGCCGATCCGCACGATCGCCGCGGTCGCCGCCGATGGCTCGTTCACGCTCGACGTCACGCCGGGGCAGCCGTACGTGTTCGTGTTCGTCGATGCGAACGCGGTCGGCGCGGACATGGCGGTCGCGATGTTTCGCGCCGGCACGCTCGACACGGTGTCGCCGCAGCTCGCCGGCCACCTCGACATGGGCAGCGTGACGATCGATCCGGCCACGCAGACCGCGACGCCGGGCACCGACTACGACACGGTCATCGCCGACCTCGGCCTCGATCCGGCCGCCGCGGAGTACCTCGGCTCGGTCGACGATCTGTCGCTGCGGTACGCGAACCCCGACATCGACGGCGACGGGATGATCGATCTCGTCGAGGGCCACCAGTTCGGCATCGACTTCCACGTGCGCTCGAACATGCGCCGCGGCGCGGCGACCGGCGCGAACTTCACGGTCGACGACATGACCGACCAGTTCTTCCCGGAGGCCGGCTCCGACGTGGCCACCCCGGTGTTCAACCTGACGTCAGCTTATGCGCTGTATCCGAGCGCGCTGGACCCGACCATGTATGTCGACCAGTCGAACCCGCAGCAGTCGATCCTGACGCACGGCGCGGCCTACGCCGTGACCGTCGCCGACGGCTCGACCGCCGGCGCGAACACGTCGTTCAGCGGCCTTCCGGGCGGCGGGCCGCTGGCGGGCTGGGGCGCCGACTACGACCTCGAGCACGACGCGGCGCTCGAGCTGCCGGGCGCGGGTGGCTCGCCGGCCACGCTCGCGTTCACGCTCGGCGCGACGGGGACCACGCTGACGTTCACGAACGTCGTCACGCGCACGAAGGCATCGCTCGTCGCCGAGGGCACGCTCTCGATCTTCGCGAAGCTGAACACGGCGGACGGCCTCGTCACGAGCGTCGACTACAAGTGGATGAAGACGCAGGCCGGCGCGTGGGTGCCCGCGACGACCGACGAGATCGCGGTCACGATCGGCAGCGCGGGCGGCTTCATGAGCGTCCACGTCCTGCCGAGCTGGGCGAACCAGATGGGGATGCAGATCCCGGCGGACCCGACGTCGGGCTCGCTGCCGTGGACCGGCACGCCGTTCGCGCCCGACACCGTCTGCGGCCTCGCCGTCAGCTTCGACGACAAGCTCGGCCTGCGCCACTTCATCGGCGGAGCCGACGCCGACGCGGGCGTGGTCTGCACGCCCTGATTCGGCCAGGCTACAGCGACGGGGGCGGCCGCGTGTTCGGGCTGAGCACCAGGCCCCCCGGCAGCGGGTCACCGCCGAGGTCGTAGACCGTCGCAACATCGTCCGCGGGTATGACCGCGCGCAGGTTGTGAAATCCGTCGCACGCGACGAAGCAATCGCCCCAGCCGAACGAGAACGTCACGGTGGCCGTCGCGCCGTCGGTCCCTACCTTGGTGTCCGTGTTCCAGGTCCACACGCCGTCGTCCTGCCGGACGGGTCCCGGATACAGGGAGCTCGCTCTGTGTCGGCATCAACTGAGCGGCAAGCTGCGACTCGTTGTAGACGCTGTAAATCGTTAACGAGAAAATGTATGAGCCATCGGCTAGCGGGTCGGAGTTGCCGCTCAGCGATACGGTCTGCAGCTGGTCGATGACGTCGTCGAACGCCCGGTCACCCGTATGCAGCCGATCCAAATTCCACGCGGCGATCACCGCCTGGATATCCGTCGTGATGTCTTGGGACCAATAGCGTTGGGGATAGCGGTATCCGAGGATAGGTTCAGCGGCAGCTGCTCTCGACCACCGATCGTAATATCTAGCGACATCGGCATCAGTTGGTAATAGGTCGGGCGAATCACGCCCAGCGAAGAGCTGCGCGGTCAGGCATACCGAGCTGCTTTCGCCCCACTCACGCGTATCGCACGGCGGCGATGTGCCGCAACCGCTGATCAGCAGTGCGGACACGGTGAGTGGACCGGTTGCTCTCATTGCCATCCGTGCGCGCGCGTCACACTCGTCCGGGCTTGAGCGTCAGACGCTTGTCGCGAACTGCATCTGCACGACCTTCCAGCCCTTGTCCGTCCTCTCGTAGAGGGCGAAGACGCGGAACGGGACGCCGGCCTTCGCGCCCTTCGGAGTGCCGTCGACGTTCGCGGCGAGCCAGGCGACCGAGCCGGACTTCGACAGGCCCGCTCGCAGGCCGTCGCGGAGCGAGAAGCGGAAGTTCCACGCCGTAATCTGCGCCTTGGCCTTCGCGCCGGCGTAGCGCTCGGGGAGCTCGCTGCCGAACAGCACGGTCTCCTTGCGGTCGGAGAAGGTGGCGGAGAATTTCTTCGCGTCGCCGATCGTGGACTCGAACAGGCTCGCGACGTCGTCCGCGCCGGCGGTGTCGCGCGCGAGCTTGTCCGGCACGATGCCGTCGTCCATGGCCTCTTGCTGCGAGCCGCTCGGGATGGGCGGCGTGATGCTCCACGCGATCGGCTGCCAGCCCGCCGGCGCGCGCTCGAACAGCGCCGTCGCGCGGAGCCAGCCCTCGGCCGGATCCTTCGCGCACTCGCCGCAGCCGTAGTGCTCGCCGAGCTGCGCCGACACCCAGGCGGTGTCCGCATCGACAAGCACGACGGCCGTGTAGCGCGGATCGGCGAGGGCGGTGGTCGGCAGGCCGCGGACGACGTCGCGCGGCGAGCCGGGCTTGTCGACGCTGAGGTTGCCGGTGAACGCGAAGCGCGGGACCTCGAACGCGACCTTCGCGCCCGCGCTCGCGATCTGCTCGAGGCGCTGCGTGACCTCGGCGGTGCCGGGCGCGGCGGGCGTGGGCTTGGTGTCGCCGGCGACGGCGGGCGTGGCGAGGGTCGCGAGCAGGAGCGCGGCGGAGAGCGCGCGCACTACTGCTTGCCCTTCTTCGCGGGCGGCGGCGGCGTGGGCGCGACCGGGAGGCGCGTCGACTGCGGCGGCGCCTTCGCCGCGGCGGCGACGAACTTGATGACCTTGCCCTGCAGCGTCGCCGGGTCCGGCGCGCGGCGAATGTCGAGGAACAGGACGGCGAGCTTGCCATCCTTGACCCAGCCGTCGAGCTTCGCGCGCTCGGCGGCGCCCAGCGGCGGGTTCATCTGATCGGTGTAGATGTAGCCGACGTTGCGCGCGGGATCGAAGCCATCGAGCTTCACGGTGGTGCCGCTGATATCGAGCTTGTAGTTGCTCTGGATGGCGAGCGTGCCCTCGCGCGCGAGCGTCCAGTTGATGAACGCCTCGACGTCGGCCGGGCTCCACATGTCCTCGGACGGGCCGATGCCGCCGCCCTCGCGCCACACCTTGAACTTCGGGCGGTTCGGGGTGAGCGGCTGGCCGTCGACGGAGCCGCTCTCGCCGGTGCTCGTCGCGACCTGCGCTTGCGGCGCCGGTGGCTGCGGTGGCGGGGCGGCGTTCGCGAGGCCGGCGGCGAGGAGCGAGGCGCCGCCGATGACGCCCGCGGCGCGATAGGCCTGGTCGCGCGTGGGGAACTCCGGCCCGCTGGCCGCGCGAACCGGCTTGGCGGAGAGCTCGCGCTGCGCGGCGGCGGGGGAGGGCTTCGTGGATCCGACGATCGGTAGCTTCTTCATGGGGTCGTTCCCTCCTTCACGCGCAGCTGGACGAGCTGAGGATACAGCTTCTGCATGAACACCGCGTTGCGCTCGCGCCAGAGCGCGTTGCCGACGCGGTCGGCGATCGGGACGGCGACCTGCTCGTGCTCGCACAGCGCGGGCGCGGGCGTGTCGATGCGGCCGGTCGCGGAGTAGTGCTCGCACGCGCACTCGTTCGCGCAGCGGCCATCGTTGTAGGAGCAGTCGCCGCACGGGGACTTCGGCGCGGCGGCCTGGGCGCGAATGTCGGCCAGCTTGGTCGCGTCGAAGCCGCGCCAGACGTCGCCGAGGCTCGGCACGGTGTCCTCTTCCTCTTTGACCCAGCGCACGCAGGGGTAGAGGTTGCCGGACGGGGCGATCGAGATCTGGGAGCTGCCGACGTCGCAGCGGATCGAGATGCCCTCGGCGCCCTTCGCGTGGTTGATCCACTTGTCGTCGAAGAGGTTCAGGTAGAGCTCGCGGCCGGCGCGGGTGCGGGCGAGGTAGTCGTCGGCGACGGCGCTGTACTGGCGATCGAGCTCCTCGACATCGGCGCGCGTCCACGGCTGCGTGACGTCGGGCTTGACGATGAGGTAGCGAAAGCCGGTGTCGAAGAGGGAGGCGATGCCGGCGGCGGTGTGGCGGAGGTTGCCGGGCGTGATGACGACGGAGGCCATGAGGCCGGGGTTGTGAGCGAGGAAGCCGGGGACCTTCTTCGCGAGTGCGTCGTACGAGCCCGCGCCCGAGCCGGTGACGCGCTCGGTGTCGTGCATGGCGCGGTCGCCGTCGATCGAGAGGATGAAGATGAGGTCGTGCGCTTCGAAGAAGCGGAGGTGCTCGTCCTTGATGAGGAGCCCGTTGGTGTTCATGCGAAAGAGCGCGGTGACGCCAGCGGCGGCGGCGACCTGCTCGGCGTGAAGGACGATGGCCTGGAGGACGTCCCAGGCCATCATCGGCTCGCCGCCGAAGAAGGAGAACACGGCGCGCTGGGCGTGCTCCTGGGCGTAGGCGACGACGAACTCGGCGGCGCGCTGGCCGGTCTCGACCGTCATGGCGCGGTCGAACTTCTTGCCCGTGAAGCAGTACGGGCAGCGCAGGGTGCAGTCGTGCGTCAGGTGCAGGAGCGCGTTCATGGGGCCCGGCCTGCGAGCCTAACGCATGTCCGCGGCCGCGCATTCCGATTCGCGGGCGTCACGCCGTGCCACTGGCGTCGCAGCATTGGGGACGCTGTCACGTTTGTCAATTCTGACTCCAAGGGAATGCCTCGCGTTATCAACGCCTTACACGGGGACGCTGTCACGTTTGTCAACTCTGGCTTGGCACGACGGTGCGAGACTCCGCGGCTGACCGATTGTCCGGAAAGCGGACAG
>JANXOM010000043.1 GCA_025353585.1 Deltaproteobacteria bacterium | reverse complement strand
GCAACGTGCCGTGGTCCGCTTGCTCGAACAGGCCGGGGTGGTCGCCGGCGGCCCCCGTGAACGCACCCTTCGCGTAACCGAACAGCTCCGCTTCGAACAGGGCCTCCGGCATGGCGCCGCAGTTCACGGCGACGAAGCGCTCCGCGGCCCGCGCGCTGGCGCGGTGGATCGCCTGCGCGACGACCTCCTTGCCCGTGCCGCTCTCGCCGGTGATGAGCGCGGTCGCGTCGCTCGCCGCGGCTCGGCGCACGAGCTCGACGACCCTCCGCATCGCCCCGCTCTCCGCGACGAGGTTGTCCATGCGGTGGGCATGAACGAGCGCGGCCTGGAGGTCGCGAGCTTGCGCGCGCAGATGGCGGCGCTCGACGGCCCGCCGCACCACCAGCACGGCCTCGTCGGGCTCGAAGGGCTTCTGTAAGTAGTCGTACGCGCCCTGCTTCATCGCGGCGACAGCGTCTTGCACCGTCGCGAACGCGGTCATCAGGATGACCTCCGTGTCGGGATGCAACCGACGCGTCTCGGCGAGCACCGCCATGCCGTCCGCGCCGGGCATGCGGATGTCGCTCACGATGACGTCGAACTCGGTCGCCCCGACGAGCGCCAGCGCGCGCGTCCCGTCGCCGGCGGTCGTGACCTCGAACTCCGGCTCGAGGATTCGGGCGAGCAGCTTTGTGATGTTCTCCTTGTCGTCGACGACGAGGACGCGTGGCTGCCTCACGGCGGGCTGACCTCGCGCAGGAGCGTGGGCAACTGGAGCGACACCAACGTGCCCGCGCCGCCGGACGACGCGATCGAGAGGCGGCCGCCATGGGCCTCGACGATCGCGTGTGCGATCGCGAGCCCGAGCCCGGTGCCGTGGGCCTTGGTGGTGAAGAACGGCTCGAACACCTGGTCCCGGACCTCGGGTGACATGCCCGACCCGTCGTCGGTGACGGTGAGCGTCGCCTGATCCGCGGTCGCGCGCGCGTCGATGATGATGGTGCCGGTCGAGGTCGTTGCCTCGGCGGCGTTGAGGACCACGTTCGCGATCACCTGCCGCAGCTTGCCCGCGTCCGCGGACACGACGACCGGTCCCGGCGCGAGGAGCTGCACGTGGCGCTCGCGCAGCGCGCCCGTGTCCGCGAGCCGGTCGATCGCCTCGCGCGCGAGCAGCGCGAGGTCGACGCGCTCGACCGCGAGGCGGTGAGGCCGCGCGAGGTCCAGGAGCTCTTGCACGATTTGCTGGCACAGGCGGGCCTCGTCGTCGATGATCCGGAGCTCGTCCGCGTGCACGCCCGGCACGGCCCGCAGCAACTTCGTGTAGCCGAGGATGACGGTCAGCGGGTTGTTCAGCTCGTGCGCCACGCCCGCCGCGACCTGACCGATGGATGCAAGGCGATGAGCTCTCACGAGCGCCGTCTGCTCGCGCGCGAGGCTCGCCGCCATCTGGTTGAACGACTCCGCGAGATCGGCGAGCTCGTCGTGGCCGTGCAGCTCGATGCGGGCGTCCAGGTCGCCGACGCCGACGCGGCGGGCGCCCCGGCGAAGGCTCTCGACCCGGCCCACGATCGTGCGCCGCAGCCACCAGCCGAGCCCCGCTGCGGCGGCGATCGCGAGCCCGAAGCAGACGATCGTCCAGACCAACGACTGGTCGCGCAGCTGCTCGGCCCGCTCGCGCGCGGTCATGCTCCGCGCTTCGAGGTTCGCGTTGAGCTGTCCGTTCAGCGCGACGACGCGGTCCACGACCTCTTCGAGCTTCTCGCCGAGGTCCGCCACGGCGCCGCGGTCGCCGCGTGCGATCGCCGGGACCACCAGCTCGCGGAACTCGCGGTCGTTCTCTTCCGCGAGGCGGGCGATCTGGTCGACGAGCTCGATGTCGGCCGGGGAGTCGACGTGGCCGCGCAGGCTCGTGATCGACTGCCTGGTCACGGTGGCGACGGCACGGTAGTGCGCGAGGTGCCCGTCGCCGAACTCGATCAGCGTGTGGGCCTGGTGGATGTATTGCTCGCGCACCTGCGCCGCGGCCAGGTGCCCCGCGTGCTTCGCGTGGTCGAAGCGATCGACCTCGCTCTCCGCGCCGGCGATCTTGTGCAGGGTCACCAGCTCGACCGCCAGCGCCGCTCCGAAGAGCGCGAGCACAGCCGCGAACGCCGCGAGGATGCGGCGACCGATCGTGCTCCGGGACGGTGAGCGCTTGTCGCTCATCGCTCAGTCGGCGTCTTTGTCCGGTCCGTGGGGCGGATGCGCGCCGCCCTTCTCCGCGGTCTCCCACGCGTCGGTCCACGCCTTGATCGACGCCAGATCCTCGCCCTTCACCGTGCCCGGCTTGCCGTAGGGCATCGTGGCGGGCTTGTCCGTCAGCCCGAGGACCTCGCGGATCGTGTAGCCAATCGTGGCCGTGTGGTGACCGCCGGGCGGGTAGCTCGTCATGTCGAAGTGATCGAGCTTCTTCTTCGCGGCCTTCTTGCCGGCCTTCGTGTGGCAGCTCGCACATGCCTTGTCGAAGGCGGGCTTCGCGGCCGTCCACGCGACCGTCTCGCCGGCGAGGAGCGCGGCCTTCACCTGCGCGGGATCCGGGGCGGGTGGCTCGGCTCGCGGGGGCGCCGTCGGCGCGGGGCTCGCGGCCACGCTCCCCGCTGCCCCGGCGCTCGCCACCGGGCCGGCCGACATGGGCGGGTCGGCGACCGGCGCGGCCGGCGTGTTCGGTGCGGGCGTGGCCGTGGAACCGCAGCCGGCACCAGCCGCCGCGCCGAGCGTGACGAGCGTGACGAGCGTGACGAGTGTCTTGACCATGTCGCTTGTCTCCTCAGACCTTGATGTTGTCGCGCGCGAGATCGCTGGCGGTCGCCTCGTCGGCGACGGATCCAATCGGGTGCTCGAACCACGCCGCCGCGGTCTCTGGCGTGAGGTGCTTGCGCACCTTCACGACCGTGAACATGCCGCCCATGTCGATCTGATCGAACGGCCCCTTGCCGCCCATCATCGAGATGCTGTTGTGCGGCGTCTTCATCCTCATCATTTCGCCCATCCCGCTCTCGCCCATCGTCATGTAGCCGGGGACGAGCTTGCCGACCTTGTCGTCGATGCCTCGGACGTCCACCCCGACGAGGTTCGGCGCGTCGTGGCCCATCTGGTTCATCGTGTGGTGCGTCATGTGGCAGTGGAGCGCCCAGTCGCCCGGGGCGTCCGCGACGAACTCGATGACGCGCACCGCGCCCACCGGCACGAGCGTGGTCGTCTCCGGCCACCGGCGCTCGCGCGGGATCTGCCCGCCATCGGTCTCGACGACCTCGAAGGCGTAGCCGTGCAGATGGATCGGGTGGTGGTCCATCGGCCCGAGGTTGCCGAGCCGGATCCGCACGAGGTCACCGACCTCGACGGCCAGCGCCGACGTCGCGGGATATGCCTTGCTATTGAACGTCAGGACGTTGAAGTCGTTCATCGCCAGCGGGTCGGGCCGCGACGCGCCGATGGGGATCTTCCACTCGTGCATCATCAGCGAGAAGTCGCGGACGCGCCGCGACGCCGGCTCGCGCGGGTGGACGACGATCATGCCGACCATCCCGAACGCGATCTGGGTCATCTCGTCGAAGTGCGGGTGGTACATGAACGTGCCCGGCTTCGTGAACGTGAACTCGTACTTGAAGGTCTTGCCCGGCGGAATCGCTTCCTGGGTCAGTCCGGACACCCCGTCCATGCCGTTCGGCACGATCACGCCGTGCCAGTGCACCGTGGTGCGCTCGGGGAGCTTGTTCGTGACGTAGATGCGCACGCGGTCCCCGGCGACCGCCTCGATCAGCGGCCCGGGCGTGGACCCGTTGTAGCCCCACGCCTCGATCTCGAGGCCCGGCGCGATCTCGTGACGGAAGGCCTCCGCGACGAGATGGAAGACCTTGACGCCATCGCGCAGCTCGAACGGCAGCGTGTGACCGTCCGGCACGACAACGGGCGTGTAGTTGACGCCGGCGTTGTGTCGGGATGGTGATGGAGCATGGGGTGACGCGCCATGCGTCGGCGCGGGCGGCGGCGTCTGTGCCGGCGTCGGCGTCGGCATCGGTGCCGGTGCCTGCGGCGGGTCCGCCGGCGTCGGCATGGGCATGGGCATGGGCATCGTCATCGGCTGCGCGCCGGCGACGCGCCGAGCCATCGCGACCGCGCTGGTGGCGAGCCCGGCCCGCAACCAGCCTCGTCGAGTGATCGTCATCGAGAGTCTTCCTTTTCCGGCCGCGCGTGGGCGCCGCGGCGCAACGCTGTTTGCTCGGCGACCGCGTCCCAGTACTGGCGGAGGGCCTCGATGTACTGGCGCTGGATGTCGACCATGTCGCGGCGGGCCACGAGCAGCTCGAACGTGCTCGCGTTCATGGCGTTGTACTGGAGGACGGTCTCGGCGAGCACGCGCGCGCGCAGTGGCAGCACGACATCGGTGAGCTGCTTGACCTCGGCGAACGCCTGCTGGAGACGAGCGCGCGTCATCGCGACGCGAGCCCGCAGCTCGACCTCGGTCGCCAGGAGCTCGTCGCGGGCGCGCTGGGCTTCCGCGCGGGCCCGGGCGCGCGGCGCCTGCTGCTGGTTGAACAGCGGAATCCCGATGCGCAGCGCGGGGCCGACCTCCCACCCTTCGCCGTCGCGGCGAGCCGCGGCGACGCCGACGCCGAGCTCCGGCAGGATGGCCCGGATCATCGCGTAGCCGTGCCGCGCCTGGGCCGCGTCGAGGTCCGCGCGCAACGCGACGACGTCGAGGCTGGCGTCGGCCGTCGCGCGCTCGAGGTCGTCGAGCGGCGGCAGGGCCGCCGGCGGAGCCGCGAGCTCGGCGACGGTCGTCCACGGCGCCTCGTCCTTGGTCAAGCCCATGAGGGTGGCGAGGCGCGCGCGCCGCTCGGCCACGACCTGGGCCGCCCGGCCGATCTCGATCCGGGAGCGCTCGCGCTGTTCCTGTTCGCGCACGAGGTCCAGCTCCGTGGTGTTACCCGCGGTGCGCTGCCGCTCGACGAGCTCCGCCGCCGCGCTCGCGACCTCGAAGGCGCCTTGCGCCAGCGCGCGCTCCTGCTCGGCGGCGACCGCATCTTGAAACGCGATCTCGACCTCGGCCGCGAACTCGACCGTGGCCGCCGTCGCCCGCGCTTGCGCGCCGCGCAGCTCCGCGTTCGCGATGCCGCGTCGCTGCCCGATCTGGAAGAGGTCGAGCACGTCCTGGATGACGTCGAGCTCGATCTCGCTGCCCTTGCCCGACGTCGCGCGCTTGTAGTTCGCGTCGACGGAGGCGGGCGGTAACACCGTCGCGGCCGCTACCTCGCTCGCCGCGATCCCGAGCTCGTCGAAGCGAGCCTGGAGGCGGCGGTTGCGCGCCAGCGCGATGCGCAAGGCCGCGTCGAGCCCGATCGGCTTGGCGATCAGCGCCCGGGTCGCTGCCGTCGTCCCCGCGTCGGCGGACCGGCTCACGGAGACGCCGAGCCGGTGCTGGACGTCACGATCGACCGGGCCGAAGACGGCCGAGCTCGATGGGACGCACGCCGAGAGCACGACGACTGCTAGCCAAGCCCGATGCACGGTCATTCGATTAGCACGGTGCGCGCCAATCGCGGCAGTAGGTATTTCAATAACTTACAGCGCTTCCACCCGCCGACTTGGTGATCCTGCCGGTTACACGTGGTCCAGCGGAGCGGGGGGACGCCACAGCGCGAGTCCAGGCCGCTCCGCGAGCTCACCTAGAGCTTCATGCGCCGGAGCCGCAGCGCGTTGCCGATCACCGAGACCGAGCTGAGGCTCATCGCGGCGGCGGCGAGCATCGGGCTCAACAGGATGCCAAACGCCGGATACAGGACGCCCGCCGCGATCGGGACGCCGAGGACGTTGTAGATGAACGCGAAGAACAGGCCCTGCTCGATGTTCCGGATCGTCGCGCGGCTGAGCCGCCGAGCCCGCGCGATGCCTTCGAGATCGCCTTTCACCAGCGTGATGCCGGCGCTCTTCATGGCGACGTCGGCGCCGGTGCCCATCGCGATGCCGACCTGCGCCTGGGCGAGCGCGGGCGCGTCGTTGACGCCGTCGCCTGCCATCGCCACGATGCGGCCCTCGCCCTGAAGCCGCTTGATGGTCTCGGCCTTCTGATCGGGCAAGACCTCGGCGACGACCTCGTCGATGCCGAGCTTCTTCGCGACGGCCGACGCCGTGGTCCTGGCGTCACCTGTCAGCATCACGACGCGGATCCCGTCGGCGCGGAACGCGCGGATCGCGACCGCCGTCGTCTCCTTGATCGGATCGGCGACGCCGATGATGCCGGCGAGCTTCCCGTCGACGGCCACGAACATGACCGTTTGCCCGTCCGTGCGCATCGCCTCGGCCTGCGTCGCGAGCGGATCGAGGACCACGTGCAGGTCGGCCATCAGCTTGTTGTTGCCGAGCCCGACGGAGCGGCCTTCGAGGGTGCCGGTCACGCCTTTGCCGGTCACCGACGCGAACTCCGCGACCTGCGCGAGGGCGACGCCGCGCGTCTTCGCGCCGTCGACGATCGCGGCCGCGAGCGGGTGCTCGCTGCCCTGCTCGAGGCTCGCCGCGAACCTGACGAGCGCGGCCTCGTCGCCGTCGACGGCGACCACCGCGGCGACCTTCGGTTTGCCTTCCGTGAGGGTACCGGTCTTGTCCACGACGAGGGTATCGACCTCGCGCATCACCTCGATCGCTTCGGCGTTCTTGAACAGCACGCCGAACCCGGCGCCCTTGCCGGTCGCGACCATGATCGACATCGGCGTCGCGAGTCCGAGCGCGCACGGGCACGCGATGATCAGCACGGCGACCGCGTCGACGATCGCGTGCGCCATCCGCGGCGCGGGCCCGAACGCGCCCCAGACGCCGAACGTGATCACGGCTGCGACGATCACGGCCGGGACGAAGTACCCGGCGACGACGTCGGCGAGCTTCTGGATCGGCGCGCGGCTGCGCTGCGCCTCGCCGACCATGCGGACGATCTGCGCGAGCAGCGTCCCCGCTCCGATGCGCTCGGTGCGCATCACCATCGAGCCCGTGCCGTTGACGGTCGCGCCGATCAGTCGATCGCCGACCTGCTTCTCGACAGGCATGGACTCGCCGGTCACCATCGACTCGTCGACCGAGCTGCCGCCCTCGATCACCGAGCCGTCGATCGGCACCTTCTCGCCCGGGCGGACCCGGAGCTTGTCGCCGACCGCGACGCGACAGCAATCCGGTGACGGTGCGGACCCGGCATGCGGGAGACGGGCGGGGCGTTCGCGGGGACCGGCCAGCTGAGCGGTGAGCCGTGGAAGTGGACGTCCACGTCGCCTTGTCCGAGCTGGCTCATGATGGCGCGCGCGCGGGTGACGACGTAGGGGGCTGCGGCCCA
Source organism: Deltaproteobacteria bacterium (assembly GCA_025353585.1). Lineage (GTDB taxonomy): Bacteria > Myxococcota_A > Polyangia > Haliangiales > Haliangiaceae > JABFXX01. The sequence continues at coordinate 8,205 of JANXOM010000043.1, read as the reverse complement.
GCGTCGAGCGCCACGTCCTCCTCCCCGCCATCGGCGCGAATCCGTCGCGCGGTCTTGGGGGCGAGGTGCAGGAGCGCGCGGATGGCGGCGTTGGTCTCGCTGCGCGCGCCGAGCTCGAGAACTTGACCGAGCAGCACGAGCGCGACGATCACGGCGGCGGCCTCGAAGTAGACGGCCACGACACCGTCGGCGCTTCGAAATGACGATGGGAACAGGGACGGAGCGGGCAGGGCGACGACGCTGTAGCCGTACGCGACGCCGATCCCCAGCCCGAACAGCGTGAACATGTTCAAGCTGCGATGCACGAGGGACTGCGCGGCGCGCACGAAGAACGGCCACGCGCCCCACAGGACGACCGGGGTCGCGAGCGCGAGCTCGATCCAGGCAACGGTGCGCATGCCGAGCGCGCGCTGGAGCGGCATGCCGGGGAGCAGCTCGGACATGCCCATCAGGAACACGATCGCAGCCGGCGCGATCGACACGTAGAACCGCCGCCGCATGCTGACGAGCTCGGCGTTCGGCGCCTCGTCCGCGGTCACGGTCCGCGGCTCGAGCGCCATGCCGCAGATCGGACACGAGCCCGGCGCAGCGCGCACGATCTGCGCGTGCATCGGACAGACGTACTCCACCGCCGCAGGCCCGGACGCGAGGGCGGCCGGCGCGCTCGGGCCTGGCGCGGCGACGCGCTGCAACGCCATGCCGCACATGGGGCACGTCCCCGGCGTCGCACTTCGGACGTCGGCGTGCATCGGACAGACGTAGCCCGCGCCCCCGGCGGGGCGAGCGGTCTCCGCATCCGCCGTGAGCGACGCAGCGGCCAGGTCGCCGTGCTGCTTCGGGCCAGCAGGTGTTCTCGCGATCTCGGTGTTCATGTCGCTCCGCGGGTTCGTGGTCGTCCGCATGACATCCGCAACGGCTGCAAGTCGAAGCCCACGCACGAACGAGCGCGTGTGGTCCTCGGGGTTACGCTGTGCGTGGTCGCGCAACGGTGCGCGCTCGCGCCCGGACGGTGCGGGCGCCCACCACGGGGAGCGCGCGGATCCGCGAAGGCGGCTCGGCTACGCCGGTCGTCGGGGCAGCGCGACGTGCACGCGCGTCCCGCCCGCGCCGGAGTCGATCTCCACCGTGCCGCCGTGCAGCGTGACGATGCTGTACACGATCGACAGACCGAGGCCCGTCCCCGCATCCTTCGTCGTGAAGAACGGCTCGTAGATCCGCGCGCGGACGGCGTCCGGAATGCCGGGACCGTCGTCGTCGACGCGCAGCCGCACGTTATCCGCGTCGCCCGCTACGGCGACCGTCACCCGGCCGTGCGGAGCGATCGCCTCGACCGCATTGCGGATCAGGTTGCTGCACACCTGGCGGAGCCGGGCCTCGTCGATCGTCGCCATCACCGGCACCTGGCTCGTGAGCTCGATTGCCACCCCCGCGCGCATGCCGAGCGCCGTCTCGGCGGCCACGACCTCGCGCACGATCGCGGTGACGTCGTGCTCGCCGACGGCGAGCTCGTGTGGGCGCGCGAACGCCAGGAAGTCGGCGAGGAGCCGCGCGAGGCGCTCGAGCTCGAGCTGGACCCGCTCGATCGGTTCGGTCAAGCTAGCCTCGGCGCGAGCCTGCTTGACGCGGCGCTCGAGCAGCTCGAGCTGCAGCTTCGCCGAGTTGAGCGGGTTGCGGATCTCGTGGGCGAGCCCCGCGGACAGCGTCTGGATCGCGGTGACGCGGTCGGCTTGCATGCGTCGGTCACGAGCGCCGAGCTTGGCTTCGGAGTCGAGCTGGTAGGCGCGCAACAGGAGCGCGAGCTCGATGTCGAGCAGCTTGTCCACAGCCTTGGCGACGAGGCGCGCCTCGCCCGGCTCGTAGAGCACCGCGATCCGGTCATCGAGCTCGCCGCGGAGCGTGTTCATCGCGGCGAACATGTGGTGCGGCGGCAGCCCGAGCTCGACGTGACCGCGACCGATGCGCGAACGCTTGGCCGCGAACGCGTCGTCGTAGGGACCGCGCAGCCCGCTCTCCAGCCAGTCGACGAGCGTGGCGTGAAAGTCGCCGCGGGGTGGGGGGCCCGCGCGGAGCGGTGAGGCCCCGGGCTCCGCCACGATCCGGGCATAGAACCGCCCTGCGATCTCGGGGAGCTCGGGCGCGAGGCGCAGACCGAGCTCGCGTAGTCGCGCGCCATCGGCATCGCCGAGCTCGACGGAGCGCAGGAGCTCGGCGAGCACGCCGTCAGGACGTGCCGGCATCGCCGCGCTCGGGCTTGCGGACGGCGTCCATCTCGGACTTCGGTGCGCTGTTGTAGTCGTGCAAGCGGTACTGGATGGTCCGCGCGCTGATGCCGAGCATCTCGGCGGCGCGCGACGTCGACCCGCCCGTGGCCTTGAGCGTCTCGAGGATGGCGTAGCGCTCGAGGTCGGCCATCGTGGCGCCCGGGATCACGGGCAACCCCCGGAGCGCCGTCACCGGCTTGACGTGCGGCGGCAGGAACCTGGGCTCGATGATCGGCGTCGTGCACAGGACGACGGCGCGCTCGATCGCGTTCTCGAGCTCCCTCACGTTGCCCGGCCACCCGTAGTTCATGAGCATGTCGAGCGTCGCCGGGGCGCAGCCCTCGATCGTCTTGCCGTTCTCCTTCGCGTAGCGATCGACAAAGAACGCGACGAGCGCCGGGATGTCCGCGCGACGGTCGCGCAGGGGCGGCGTCTCGATCGCGATGACGTTGAGCCGGTAGTACAAGTCCTCGCGGAACCGTCCCCTCGCGATCTCGTCCGGCAGGTGGCGGTTCGTCGCGGCGATGACGCGCACGTCGACCTTGATCGTCTCGGTGCCGCCGACGCGCTCGAACTCGTGCTCCTGGAGGAACCGGAGGAGCTTGACCTGGATCGACGCCGAGATCTCGCCGATCTCGTCGAGGAACAACGTGCCGCCGCTGGCGAGGGAGAACCGCCCGTCCTTGCGCGCGCTGGCCCCGGTGAACGAGCCCTTCTCGTGGCCGAAAAGCTCGCTCTCGAGCAGTGACTCGGCGAGCGCTGCGCAATGGAGCTTGATGAACGGGCCCTTCGCCCGCGGCGAGCGCTGGTGGAGCGCGTTCGCGACGAGCTCCTTGCCGGTGCCGCTCTCGCCGGTGATGAGGACGGTCGCCTTGCTCGGCGCCACCTGATCGATGATCTCGAACACCCGCTCCATCGGGGGCGCGCTGCCGATGATGTTGCCGGGGGCGACGCGGTCGCGCACGCGAGCGCGAAGCTGGCGCGCCTCGCGGGCGAGTTGCTGATGCTCGAACATGCGATCGAGCACGACGAGCAGCTCCTCGAAGTCGAGCGGCTTGGTCAGGTACTCAGCCGCGCCGGCGCGCATGGCCTCGACCGCCGTGCTGACCTCGCCGAACGCGGTCATGACGACGATGATCGGCGGATCGTCTGCCGCGCGGAGTCGCTTGACCAGCTCGATCCCGTCCATGCCGGGCATCTTCAGATCGGTGACGACGACCTGCGGGTCGAAGGCCTCGTGCTTGCCGATCGCCTTGAAGGCATCGGCCGCGGTCTCGACATCGAAGCCTTCCTCGCGCAACAGCTCGGCGAGGGCGGTGCGCGCGTTCGCTTCGTCGTCGACAATGAGGATTCGTCCCGAGCGTAGCAAATGGACCTCTGGTCGACAGTCTAGCCAGGACCGTGCCAGGTAGGGAGCGCGGGCTCCGGCCGAATCCGCGCAAGCCTTGCGGCGGCTAGGCGACGTCGGTGATGCGGACGCAAAACACGGCTCCCGGCGCGGCGTCTTCGATCCAGATCCGGCCGCCGTGCGCCTCCACGGCCACCTTGCAGAACGCCAGGCCCAGGCCGCGATTGCTCCGCGTCGCCTGCGCACCGGCGGTGACGAACCGCTCGAAGACGCTCGCGCGAGCGCCATCGGGAATGCCCGGACCCGCGTCCGCGACCCGGAGCTCCACGGCGCCGTCCGCGCGGCGTGACCTCACCTGGATCGCGGTGCCCTCGGGGCTGTGACGGATCGCGTTGTCGATCAGGTTCGCGAGCACGCGGTGCAGGAGGTCGGGGTCGCCGTGGACCGTCGTGGCCTCGAGATGAGAGGCGAGCTCCACCGCGCTCGTCCGCGCGCGCGCGCCGAGCTCGGCGAAGACGCGCGCCACGAGCTCGCCCACGTCGACCGTCTGGCGTGAGGGGGCGAGCTGGCCTTCGTCCGCCTTCCCGATGTCGAGCAGGTTCGTGATCATGCGCATCAACGACCGCGTCTCGTCGTGGATCTTCGACGCCGCGTCGCGCGAGCGCGGATCGGCGGCCGGGTTGCGCAGCACGCGCTGCGCTTGCAGCTCGATCGTGTGGACCGGGTTCTTGAGATCGTGGACGACGAACGCGGACAGCTGCTCCTTGTGGAGCTGCAGCCGCTGCAGCTCGTCGCGCTGTTGGCGGAGCTCGGCGGCCAGCTGGCCGCGCTCGGCGGTCATGTGCCGAAGCCGCATCGCGGTCTGCACGCGGACGACGAGCTCGTCGGGCCGGAACGGCTTGGTGATGAAGTCATCGCCACCGGCGCGCACCGCCCGATCGAAGGTCTCAACGTCGCGCTGCGCCGTGACGAACACGATCGCCACCTCCGCCCCACCGGGCAGCGCCCGGATCCGCTCGCACGCGGTCACGCCGTCCATCCCGGGCATGCGGACATCGAGCAGGATGCAATCTGGGCGCTCGCGCTCGAACGCCGCGATGCCCTCGGCGCCGGTGGACGCCATGAGCGCGCGGATCCCCTCGTCGTCGAGGATCGCCTTCGCGAGCGCGCGGTTTTCGGCGTTATCGTCGACGACAAGCACGGTCGTCCGGGTCAGATGCTCGTCCACGCCGGGCGTACCGGAGCGCGTCACGCAGGCCGTCCGGCCCGCCGCAGGAGCTCTTCGAGGACCGCGACCAGCTCCGCGACCCTCACGGGCTTGGTCAGGTAGCGATAGAAGCCGGCGTCCTTCGCGCGGGCGTGGTCTCGCGTGAGCGCGGCCGCCGACAGCCCGATGACCGGGATGGCCGCGGTGTCGGGCCACGCGGTGAGCTGCTGGACCGCCTCGAGGCCGCTCATGCCCGGCAGGTTGATATCCATGATCACCACGGCCGGGCGGTGCTCGCGGATCATCGGCAGGCCGATCTCGGCGGTCGGCGCGACGAGGAGCTCGATGCCGGCGAAATCTTCGACGAGCTCGCGCATGAACGCGATGTTGGACGGGTTGTCCTCGACGTACACGACCTTCCGCCGCGCGGCGGTGTCGATCAGCGCCACGGTCACGACGGCGGCGGGCGGCGGCTCGCGGTGGGCCGGGCTCGCGGCGCGATACGCTGGAACGTCGACCCAGAACCGCGAGCCCCCGGTCGCATCGCCCGCATACCCGACACGTCCGTTCATGAGCCCCGCGAGGCGCCTGCTGATCGCGAGCCCGATGCCGGTCCCCTCGATCGGGCCTGTCTCTTGTCCGGCGCGCTGGAACGGCTCGAAGAGCTTGTCGCGCTTGTCGGCGGGGATCCCGATGCCGTCGTCGATCACGGTCAGCCGGACGCCGTCGCCGTCCTCGACGGCTTCGAACCGTGCGTGGCCGCCCGCGCGCCCGTACTTGATCGCGTTCGAGCCGAAGTTCATCAGGATCTGCGCGAGGCGCGTGCGGTCCGCGAACACGAGAGGCAGCTCGGCGGAGACCGGCGCGATCGCGATCGCGACCTGCGCCCGTGCGGCCATCGCGTCCAGCGTCGCGGCGACCTCGGCGAGCACGTCGCTGACCCGGACGGGCTCGGACGCGATCGAGACGCGGCCCGCCTCGATATGCGACAGATCGAGCACGTCGTCGATCAGCCGCAGCAGGTGCTCGCCGCCGCGCAGCACGTGCTGCAGTCGCTCTTGCTGGCGCTCGGTCAGCGGCTGCTTTCGATCGTGCTCGAGGAGCTGCGCGAAGCCGAGGACCGCGTTCAGCGGGGTCCGTAGCTCGTGGCTCATCGACGACAAGAACTCGCTCTTCGCCGCGCTCGCCGTGCGCAGCTCGGCTTCGCGCAGCACGTCCTCCGTGACGTCCATCATGAGGGAGACGGTGCCGTGCTCGGGGGTCCTGCGCGACACGACGCGCAGGTGACGTCCGCGGCCCGTCCGCACCTCGAGCTGGCCGACCGGGTCGCGCTGGTATGCGATCCAGCGCGCTTGCAATGCGTCGCGCGACTCCTCGCGGAGGTCGAACACGCCGCTCGCGAGCGCGTCGGGCAAGACCTCGTCGAAGCGCCGGCCGACGACCGGCCCGTTCAGGGCGCTGAACAGCGCGCGCCAGGCGCTGTTCACCAGCACGATCTCGCCGTGCTCGTCGTAGAGCGCGAACGCGTCCTGAACCGCGTCGACCGCCGAGACGAGGTAAGCGTTCGCGCGTGCGACCTCGCGCTGGATCTCGCGGCGCTCGGTGACATCGCGGATGCCGGCGACGACCAGGCGCTGGCCTTGGTAGGGGATGGGGGACAGGCTGATCTCGACGGGGAACTCGCCGCCGTCCTTGCGGCGACCGTGGAGCTCGAGGCCCGAGCCCATCGCGCGGAGCCGCGGGGCCGCGTGGAATCCCGCGACAGACGACGGGTGCTGCGCGCGCATCCGGTCCGGGACGAGCGTCTCGATCGGCTTGCCGAGGAGCTCGTCGCGGGCGTAGCCAAACATGCGCTCGCACTCGGCGTTCACGAGCACGATGCGCCCGCGCTGGTCGGCCACGAGGATGCCGTCCGGCGCGGCGTCGATCAGCTCGCGAAACGGTAGCGACGCGGGGTCGAGCAGCATGCGCACGACAGCGTACCCGACGCTCGTCAGTCGTGCAGCGCGAGCGCCTTGACCGCGAAGCGCAGGTAATCGTGCTCCGTCACGATGCCCACCAACACGCCGGCCGCGTCGACAACCGGCACGCAACCGAATGCTTTCTCGAGCATCATGGTCCCGGCGGTGGATGCGAGCGTGTCGGCGGTCACCGTCCAGACGTCCCGCGTCATGATCTGGGACGCGTGCACGTGCTGCGGGCGGAACGCGCGGTCGAGCTCGGCCGGGCCGGTGAGCGAGCTGACCTGGGCGCGCAGGATGTCGCGATGGCTCACGAGACCGACCAGCCGACCGGCATCGTCGATCACGGGCAGGTGCCGGAGGTGCTTGAACTTCATGATGCTAGCGGCGAGCGGTAGCGTCTGCTCGGCGAAGAGCGCGACCACCGGCGCGGTCATCAGGCTGCGGACATAGACGGGCGGCATGACGGGGCACGTTGCAAGCGCGGCGCCGCGCGCTGCACTCCCCCCATCATCGGGGGCCTTGGTTCAGGAACAGGACGACCATCACCGCGATCACGGCGCAGCCCATCACCGTCCACATGAGGACGGCGAGGGGCACGGTCAGCGCATCACCTTTGTGTCGCGTCCTGACCGCGACGATCGTCTGGGGTGGCGTCGGCATGCTCGTGGGCCTGTAGCGGCACCAGCGCCGCGCGTCGTCCTCGGCCGAGCTCCTGCTCGCGCTCACGCCCAGCCGCGCGCGGCGGCGGGATCCGGTCACCGGTCGGGTCGCCGATGTTCCCATCGAGGCGATCGCGATCGGCGACCTGCTCGACGTGCGCGCGGGCGACAAGCTACCGATCGACGGCGTGGTCGTGGCGGGGGCGTCGACGGTAGACAGCGGGCTCCTCACGGGGGAGTCGCGTCCGGTCGAGATCGGCCCGGGGGAGAACGTGCACGCCGGCACCGTGAACGTGACGGCGCCGCTGACCGTGCGCGCGACGGCCGTCTGCGAGGCCACGCGCGTCGGGGCCCTGTCGCGAGCATCGCCGCGCTCTCGATGCGCAAGGCCGACATCGAGCGCCTCGTCGACCGCGTCGCCGCCCGGTTCGTGGTGATCGTCGCCGCGCTCGCCGTCGTGACGTTCGCGGCCTGGTCGGCGGCGACGTCGGTCGCGGCCGGCGCGGAGCACGCGCTCGCGCTCCTCGTGGTGACCTGCCCGTGCGCCCTGGCGCTCGCCACGCCGCTCGCCGTCACGGTCGCGCTCGGGCGCGCGGCGCGGCGCGGCATCCTGATCAAGGGCGCGGACGCGCTCGAGCGGCTGGCGACGCCCGGCGTGATGTTCCTCGACAAGACCGGCACGCTCACGGAAGGCCGGCTCGCGGTCGCGTCGTGGCGCGGCTCCCCGGAGGCCGCGCGGCTCGCCGCCGGCCTCGCGCACGTCGCG
>JANXOM010000035.1 GCA_025353585.1 Deltaproteobacteria bacterium | reverse complement strand
GCCGTCGGGCGGCTGGACCCTGCCGCGCACCCCCGAGCCGCTCGCCGGTCCGGCGGGCCCGCTCTCGCCGCGTGCCGCGCCGCCGCCGCCGCCCGCGTTCGTGGTGACGCCACCCTCGCCCCGGGCCGGCATGCGCCCGGGGACCGCACCACCGCCGATGCCACCGGGGTTCGCGACGCTGCGCAAGCCGCCGCTCGCCCCCACCCTGCCGCCGCGCCCCGCGACCATGCCGCCGCCGTTCGCCGCGCGTCCCGCAAAGGTACCGCCGCCGCTGCAGATCCCGACGCCCGCGAGCCTCCCGACGACGGCCGCGCCCGCCGACGACGAGCGCACGGTCGGCATGCCGCTCGTCGATGACCTCGCGCAGACGCACGACCTCGGCGACCCGCACGACCTGGAGGGGGCCGACGACCGCACCGACGCGAACCTTCGCGCGGCCCCCGAGTCCGAGCTCGAGTCCGAGTCCGAGTCCGAGCGCGAGCCAGCGCCCACGGCCGAGAGCACCGCGCCCAGCCTCGATGCTTCGACCGAGGACTCCGCTGCCGCCGACGACGTGCGCACGTCCGCGATCGCGCGCGTCAGCGAGCCCGCGCTGCGCCCGAGCATGGCCAACGCCACCACGCCGTTCCCGCGCATGTCCGAGGAGCTCATCGCGTCCTCACCGCGACCGCCATCGCGCGCCGAGCTCTCGGAGAGGTCGGAGCTGGCCGCGCTCGCGGAGCGCACAGCGCCGCCGACCGACGCGCACGCCATCGCGCCCGCGCTCGCGCCCGAGCCCGCGCCCGCGGAGGCCCTGCCGCCGCCGCCGTCGCCCGAGCCTGCGCCCGCCGCGACCTCGAGCGGCCCCTCGCCGGCCTGCCCGCAGTGCGACGCGCCGATGGCCTGGGTCGAGGAGCACCTGCGCTTCTACTGCAAGAGCTGCAAGATGTACTTCTGAAGGCGAGTAGGATGCGCCGATGGGCTCGCTGCTCCTGATCCGCCACGGTCAGGCGTCCTATGGCTCGGCCGATTACGACCGGCTCTCCCCGCGCGGCGAGGCGCAAGCGCGCGCGCTCGGCCACCATCTCGCCACCGCGCGCCTCGACGCGACCTTCGCGGGCCCGCTCCGCCGGCAGCAGCAGACGATCGCGTTCGCCCGCGAGGCCGCCGGCGACGCTGCCATCCCGGCGCCCGAGACGATGCCCGAGCTCGCGGAGTACCCGGCGTTCGAGATGCTGCAGCACCTGGTGCCGCGCCTCGTCGAGGACGATCCGAAATTCGCCGCGCTGCTGAGCGCCCCCACGCCGCGGCTGCTCGACGACGCCTTCCACGTGATCCTCGGCCGCTGGGGGCGCGACGAGTGGCACGTGCCCGGCGTCGAGCGCGTCGATGCGTTCGTCGCCCGGGTGCGCAGCGCGCTCGACCGCGTGGTGCGTCAGGTCGGCTCCGGCGCGCGGCTCGCGATGGTCACGTCCGCCGGGCCGATCGGCGTCGCGGTCGGGCTCGTGTTCGGCATCCCGCCCGAGCGCATGGTGCGGACCAGCATCGTCGTCCGCAACGCGTCGATCACCGAGCTGCGCTTTCGCAGCGCGGGCTTCGACTGGCAGCCCGACCAGCTCTCGCTCGTCACGTTCAACGTCACGGCCCACCTGTCGGCCGAGCTGCAGACCGAGAGGTAGATATGACAGACAACGACGACGACTCGCGCGACGCGACGCGCGGTGGGGTGACTGCGACGGCTTCGCCGGCGGAGGCGGGACGGGAGCGTCCCCTCGTGATCGACGAGCCGAAAGCCGTGCGCCCCGGCGAGGAGCTGGACGTCGCGGCGTTGACCGCGTTCGTCGTCGCCACGCTCGGCGAACCGGCGTCCATCCGCGTCGAGCAATTCCCGGGCGGCCACTCGAACCTCACGTACCTCGTGCGCCACGGCGACGCCGAGTACGTCCTTCGCCGCCCGCCGTTCGGCAGCAAGGTGAAGTCCGCGCACGACATGGGCCGCGAGGTCTCCGTCCTCACCAAGCTCGGCACGTACCCGTACGCGCCGCGCGTGCTCGCGTTCGAGCCGACCGGCGACGTCCTCGGCGCGCCGTTCTACCTGATGGAGCGGCGGCGCGGCGTGATCCTCCGCCAGAAGCTGCCCGCGTGGCTCGCGGCGGACCACGCGGCGCTCGGGCAGCTGTGCGCGCGGCTCGTCGACGCGCTCGTCGAGCTGCACGCGGTCGACTTCGAGGCCGCCGGCCTCGGCGAGCTCGGCAAGCCCGTCGGCTACATCGAGCGCCAGGTCCGCGGCTGGAGCGAGCGCTACGTCAACGCCAGGACCGACGAGCTCCCCGCGATGGTCACCGTCGCGACCTGGCTCGCGGAGAACGTCCCGCCGGAGGGCGCCCCCGCGCTCATCCACAACGACTTCAAGTTCGACAACCTCATCTTCGACGCCACCCTCGCGCACGTGACCGGCGTCCTCGACTGGGAGATGGCCACTCTCGGCGACCCGCTGATGGACCTCGGGACGACCCTCTCCTACTGGGCGCAACCCGACGACGCGCCGTCGATGCGCGCCCTGCCGTTCGGCCCGACCGCCCAGCCGGGCATGTGGACGCGCGCCCAGGTCGCGGCCGCGTACCTCGAGCGGTCCGGTCGCCGGACAGACCACCTGGTGTTCTTCTACGCGTTCGGCCTCTTCAAGACGGCCGTGATCGCGCAGCAGATCTACTACCGCTTCGCCCAGGGGCTCACGAAGGACGCACGCTTCGCGCCGTTCATCCTCGCCGTGCGCGCGCTCGCAGACCAGGCGGAGCTCGCGATCACGCGCAGCTCGATCTGAGCCCGATCCAGGCCCGATCCGGGCCAGCGCGGCCACGAGGACCGACGTCGGGCGCGGCTACTTCAGCTCGATGCGCCAGGCGCCGTGCTCGGTGTCGTCCACGGCCTCGACGTGCGGATCCTCGTCGCGAAACACGAGCGCCGGCTTGCCGTCGTCGTCGATCGCTTTCGGCTCGCCCCACTTGCGCTTGAACAGATCGAGCAGCGAGTCGCGCGCGTCGGGGTGACCCTTGTACGCGAGCGAGAACGCCAGCTGCTTGACGCGCCCGCCGGCCTGCTCGAGGACGACGCGCGTGCCAGTTCGCTCCCACTCCGTGGGCAAGAGCGTGATCACGAGATCACGGCCCTGGGCCACGACGTCGCTCTTGTACGCCTTCTTCACGTCGTCCGCGGTCTGGCCGAGCACCAGCTCCGGGAGGCCATCGACGCGGTCCGGCTGCTCGCCGAGGAGCTGCGCGGCCGGGATGTAGTTGTCGAACGCGAGGTCGTGGCTCGAGCCGAGCGCCTCGCGTAACGTCGCGCGCCAGCCCGTGGCGGGGTCGAGCCACACCTTCACCGGCCGGCCGAGCTCGACGACCGTCTGCGGCTCTCCCCACGCGGCCTCGATGACCGCGTTCGCCTCGGGCGGGACGTTCAAGTAGATCCCGCGGACCGTCCCGAGCTTGTCGTCGATCGCGACGAACTCGCGCACGCCGTCGACGCCTGTCGGGATCCCCGCGCGCACCTCGACGGGGCCCGGCGCCACCGTCCGCGCCTCCGCGATCTTCATGCCGATCCGCAGCTTCGCCAGCTCGCCCGGCGGGACCACGTGCGCGGTGGTGAAGACGCCCTCGCCGAGGTTCTTGTACGGGACGTACTCGACGAGGCAGTTGCGCTCGATGCAGTCGAGCTTGACCTTCCAGCCCGTCGCCTCGTTGGCCCACGTGATCTCGGGCTGCCCGAGGACGTCGCGCGTGATCTGCGGCTCGCCCCACGCCTTCGTGAGCAATTCCCGCGCGGTGTGGCCCTGGACGATCGCGACGATGCTGGCCACGTGCTCGCCCTCCACGCGCACCTTGAGCTCCACGTCCGCGACGCCGGAGTCCAGCACCAGCTCCTCGCGCACGCCCGCGCGCGCCGGCTCGTGCAGCTCCGGCACCAGCCGCTTCGCCTCGCCGACGCTCATGCCGTACTTGATCTTCTCGAGCCCGCGCGGCGGCTCGATCTTCGAGCCGAAAAAGTCCGTGCCGGCCTCGGGTGCGCTACCGCACGCCGCGAGCACACAGACCGACACGTACCAGCGCGACATCGGGCATAGCTTAGCAGCGCCGGACGCGGTCGAGGTGCTACGCTCGTCGGTCGTGAGCTGGGGTGCTGCTGTCGTCACCGCGTGGGGTCTCTGCGCCCTCGGCGGGGTCGCGCACGCCGACGACACGACCGACGCCGCCGCGCTGCGCACCGCCGGCGAGGCGCTCGCGAAGGAGCACCGGTACACCGAGGCGATCGACAAGTTCAAGGCCGCCGACCGCACCCGCCCGCGCGCCGCCCACGCCTGCCTGATCGCCCTCGCCTACGCGCGCCGCGAGCTGTGGCCCCAGGCCGAGGTCTTCCTCGACGTCTGCCACCAGCGCGCCGCCGTCGACGATCCGCTGCCGGCGTGGACCGCCGCCGAGGACAAGGAGATCGCGCAGCGGCTCGCGTCCGCGAACGTCGCGCCCGTCACCCTCGTCGTGACGCCGCCGGAGCCGCGCGCCACGCTCACCGTCTCGAGCTTCGCGCCCGACGAGGAGTTCGCCCCGCGGACGATCCACCTCGCGCCGGGGCAGTTCATCGTCGTCGTCCACGTGCCGGGCGCGCGCGACGTGAGCAAGACGTTCGCCGTCACCAGCCGCGCGCCGCTGCAGGTCGAGATCGCGCTCCACCCCGACGCCGCGCCCGATCCCGGGCCGCCGGTGGCGCGCCCGCCGTCGATCCTGGTGCCGCCCGCTCCGCCGCCGGCCGGCGCCCCGGTGCACACGTCGCCGCATCACTCCCACGCGCTGTCGTACGCCGTCGGGGGCACCGGCGTCGCGCTGCTCGCGCTCGGGCTCGTCTATCAGGAGACCGTCTTCGCGAGCGCGTACGACGACCTGCGCACCGCGACGTCGCAGCCGGACTACACGTCGCACGAGAAGAAGTGGGAGTTCCGCGAGCACGTGACGCAATCCCTCTACGGCCTCGGCGCCGTCGCCGTCGTGGCCGGGCTCGCGCTCCGCTTCACCGTCGAGCGCGACACCGCCGTCACGATCCAGCCGCAGCCCGGCGGGGGCGTCGTCGGCCTCGCGTGGTCCCGATGAGCGACACGCAGCGGTCGATCGGCGTCGCGCATCTGTACTGCCCGACGTGCGAGCGCGCCTACACAGCCGGCGAGCGCTGCCCGGACGACAACACCAAGCTCGTTCGCCTCGCCGCCGACGTCGATCCGCTGATCGGCAAGCAGCTCGACGGGCGCTACACGATCATCGACAAGCTCGGCGAGGGCGGCATGGGCGCCGTCTACCGCGCGTCGCAGCACTCGGTGGACCGCGAGGTCGCCATGAAGGTGCTGAGCCCGCGCGTCATCTCGGATCCCGACGCGATCCGTCGCTTCCTGCGCGAGGCGAAGATCGCGAGCCGCCTCTCGCATCCGAACGCCGTCGGGGTCCTCGATTTCGGCCAGACCGACGACGGCCTGTTCTACCTCGCGATGGAGCTCGTCCTCGGCCGCACGTTCGACGTCGTGCTCGAGGAGGAGCGGATCCTCACGCCCTCGCGGCTCGTGCGCATTGGCGTCCAGATCTGCGATGCGCTCGAGGGCGCGCACGCGCTGGCGATCGTGCACCGCGACCTCAAGCCGTCGAACATCATGCTGCTCGCGGCCGGCCGCGACTTCGTGAAGGTGCTCGACTTCGGGCTCGCGAAGTCGCTCGCGCCCGACCAGACGTCGACGACGATGACGGGCGTCGGCGAGGTGCTCGGCACGCCCGCGTTCATGCCGCCGGAGCTCGCCACCGGGCAGCCGTGCGATGGGCGCGCGGATCTGTACTCGCTCGGCTGCGTGCTCTACCTCGCGGGCTCGGGGCAGCTGCCGTTCCTGTCGACGTCGGTGCACGAGCTGATCGCGATGCACGGCCACGCGGTCGCGCCGCCGATGCCGGGCGTGCCGCCTGCGCTCGGTGCCGTCATCGATCGGCTGCTCGCGAAGGCGCCCGGCGATCGCTACCAGAGCGCGGCCGAGACGCGCGATGCCCTCGAGGAGGCGCTCGCGAGCATGTCGCTGCCGTCGGGGCCGCGAGCCTCGCCGGCGCAGGCGAGCTTCACGTCCGGGTCGCTCGCCGACGTGCTGGCGCTCGGTGAATCGGAGACGATGCTCGGGGTCGGCGCGGGGGCCGTCGCCGTGCATGCGAGCGCGGTCGGCGCGCTGACTTTGCGGCGCCGCTGGCCGGTGATCGTCGCGGTCGCGGCGGCGGTGACCGCCGTCGGCATCGCCCTCGTCGTGGGGCTCGGAGGCGGGACCGAGCGCGCGCCGGTCGGGGCCACGCCGCCGCCGCCGCCGTTGCCCGTGACGGTGACGCCGCTGCCGGAGCCGCCAGCCATCGCGCCGGCCGTGCCGACCGCCGTGACGCCCGCCGTGACGCCCGCCGTGACGATCGATGCGGCGGTCCCGGTCGCGCCGGTCGAGGTGGACGCGGCCGTGCCGGCGACCGTCCCCAAAGCCGCGGTGCCGACGAAGCCGCACCGCACGATCGCGGTGACCGTGAAACCCAAGCCGCCCCCGCCGACGTCGGGCGATTCCGAGGCCGTTCCGTTTTGATGCGCCCCTCGCTCGTCTCCGTCGTCCTCGTCGTTTTCGGCGGCCTCGCGGCTGCGGCCTGCTTCCACAAGCCGCGCTCGCCGGACGCGACCGGGGACGCGCGCCCCGCCGACGGCGGCATCGACGCCCCTCTCCAGCCGAGCAAGACCACCGTGCGCGCGCTCACCGCTGGCGATCATCACGCATGCGCGATCAGCACCGCGCGCTCGGTCCTCTGCTGGGGGGACAATCGCGAAGGCCAGCTCGGGAGCATGGAACCATCGACGGGGCGACCGGTCGCCGTCGCGGGGACCGCCGGCGCGGTGGAGATCGCCGCCGGGCGCGCGCACACCTGCATCTTGCGGGACGCGCCGAACCGCGTGATCTGCTGGGGCGCGAACGCGCTCAACCAGACCGGAGTGCCTGGCGATGGCGTGACCGGGCCGGTGACCGTCGGGTTGCCAGCGGGGTTCGAGCCGGTTCACATCTTCGCCGGCGGCGACGCGACGTGCGCGACCGACAACAGCGGAACGGCACAATGCTGGGGGGCGATCGATGCCCCCACGAGCTTCACCGTCGTCCACGCCGTATCGCCGGGGACCGGCAACCCGTCGGTGAACTGGGCGGGCTTCGCGCTCTCCTCGGAGCAGTCGTGCGCGCTCCTTCTCGACGCGGGGACCGGGACGCGGACGCCCTGGTGCTGGGGCGAGAGCGGGCTGGGCCAGGCGGGCATCGTGCGCGGGGGGCGCATTGCGCTGGCGAACGCAAACATCGTGCGCGCGAACCTCACGTCGCTTCGAGTCGCGTCCGGCGTCACCATGGGGATCGATGCGACCGGTAAGGTCGTCGCGTGGGGCGACATCGAGTTCGACGGGCGGAGCACGTCTTCGGTACCGACGCTGCTCGGCAGCGGCGACATAACCGCGGACGTGCTCGCTGTCGGCCGCAACCACGCGTGCGCGATCGCGGGCAGCGTCCTCGACTGCTGGGGCCGCGACGATTTCGGCGCGTCCGGCGTGTTCGTGCCGACGTCCGCGGAGGCCGCTCACCAGGTCACCTCCGACGGCGTCGCGCTCGTGGCCGGGGGGCTCGGGTTCACATGCTATGCGACGGGGACGACCACCGGCGCGTACCAGGCCTACTGCATCGGCGCGAATCAGTGGGGAGAGCTCGGCTTCGGCGACGTGACGAGCCAGCACACGCCGCTCAAGGTCGACGTCGATGTCAGCGCGTCGAGCGTCCTCGCGGCCGGCTGGGGCCACACGTGCGTCACGACGCAGGGCTCCGGTACGGGTATCACCTGCTGGGGCGACGATACGAGCGGCCAGGTCTCTGGCATGCCCGGCGTCGTTGGCGCGATGCCGCAGGCGCTCACGATCGCAGGGTTGACGTTTGCCGAGATCGTGGCGGCGGGCGCCCAGCATACGTGCGCGCTCGGCTCCGATGGCGTCCTGCACTGCGCCGGTCTCGCCGCCGCGTACGCGGGATTCGACAACGATGGCGACGTGAACCGCTTCGCGGTCGCCGATAACACCACGTGTGTCGTCCCGAACGGGAGTAACGAGCTGACGCGCTGCGCAGGTGATGACATGGGGGTGATCAGCAGCGCCGACGGATCCGGGGCCATCGGCGCGCCACTCCTGACGATCGCGATCGGGACCGATCACGCGGCAGGGTTCGGCCCCGGCTCCGGCGCACAGCAACAGGGCTACGAATGGGGAGCCAACTGCGGACAGGCGCTCGGCAACAACCCGCCACAGATGATCAACATCAACCCCGGAACCCTCGTGGCCGCTCAGGGTACGTACGGCACGCCCGGGAACATCTGCTTGCTGGGGTTCTCGGGGTTACTAACGTGCTGGGGGGCCGCCGACCACGGCGTCGACGGCCCCGGCGCCGCGGCGTGCACGACGGCACCCGGCCCGAAGATCTCGGTCGCGGGTGCGACGTTCAGGACAAGCACGCTACCCGTGGTATCCGGTCACCACGCTTGCGCGCTTCTGACCAGGGCGGGCGGCAACCTCGCCTGCTGGGGCGACAACTCCGACGGCAGCTTCGGGCTCCCCGGGGTCGCGGAAGCCGATCTCATCGAGCCGACCGCGGGCAGCGGCGCCACGCTCACCTTCCGGATCATCGCCGGTGGCCCGCACCACACGTGCGGCATCACCGCCGTCGCGGCGGACGGGACCCCCGAGCTGTATTGCTGGGGCCTCAACCGCTTCGGCGAGGTCGGTAACGGCAAGCGCGCCCACACCGAGCCCGTGCCCGTCCAGTTCCCGGACTGACCCCGAACGCGGGCGCGTGGTACACCTTTCGCCGATGGCGGACCGCAGTTTCGCGTTGTCTCCTGGGAAGCGCGTCCTCTACCTGACCAAGGATCCGGAGCTGATCCGCAAGCAGCTCGCGGGCGAGATCACGCTGCGCATGACGTACCTGCGGCCCGACGAGCTGCTCGACGACATCAACACCGACGCGATGACGCCGGCCTGGGTCTGCTTCGACTACGACCCGAAGGAGATCGCGCGCAACGCGTACGCCGGGCTCATCGTGAACGGCCAGCGGCTGGTCCCGCCGGACGCGCTGGCGGCGGGCGGCTTCGAGGTGATCGTGTCGGGCGCGCAGAAGGGCGTCGGCTCGTCGCGCGAGCACGCGGCCCAGGCCGAGGTGTTCTCGGGCTCGCGCCTCGCCGTGGCGAGCTCGTTCGCGCCGATCCACGCCCGCAACAACATCAACATCGGCCAGCTCATGGCCGACCACGACGCGATCCGTCGCCTCGAGGCGGGCGAGTCGATCGGGCTCGCGGAGATGACGCGCGGCCACGACCCCGTGACGGTGCTCATCATCGAGAGCGGCGGCCTCCTGCCGTTCTGCGCGCGCCTCGCGGCGGGCGAGATCGCCGTGCCGCCGACAGGCACGACCGCGCGGCCGATGAACCTCGCCGAGAAGATCCTCGCCGCGAAGCTCCTGCCCGACCAGACCCCCTACGTGAAGCCGGGCGACGCCGTGCTCGTGCGCGTGGACGCCGGGTACTCGCACGAGTTCACGACGGCGCAGGTCGACCTGTTCCTGCGCGACGAGTACGGCGCCGACTACCAGCTGAAGGATCCGACGAAGTTCGCCGTCTTCGAGGATCACCTCATCTACGCCACGGGCGTCGCCTCGATGGCGAGGTTCGCCGACAAGATCGAGACGCTGCGCGCGGCGCAGAACGCGTTCGCCGCGCACACCGGCGTGCGGAGCTACGTCGCGACGGACGGCGTCTCGCCGGGCATCTGCCACCAGATCGCGCGCGAGGCGTTCATCGATCCGGGCGACCTCGTGCAGGCGACGGACTCGCACACGTGCATGGGCGGCGCGTCGGGTGCGCTCGCGTGGGGCGTCGGGTCGACGGAGTACGCGGCGCTCATCTACTGGGGCTTCACGCCGCTCGTGGTGCCGGAGTCGATCCGGTTCGAGCTCGTCGGCGCGCTGCGGCCGGGCGTGACAGCGAAGGACGTCATGCTGCTCATCCTCGCGACGTTCGCGAAGCGCGAGGACACGCTCAACCGCATCATGGAGTTCGGTGGCCCGGGCCTGTTCGCGCTGTCGCCCGACGAGCGCGCCACGCTCGCGAACATGGCGACCGAGTGCACCGCGCGCGGGGCCGTGATGGAGGTCGACGACACGATGCTCGCGTGGATGGCGGCGCGGCGCCCGGGCGTCACGGTCGAGTCGCTGCGTGGCAAGGTCGTCTCCCCCGATGCGGGTGCGCACTACGACGGCGGCGTCCACACGATCGACCTCGCGTCGATCATGCCCATGGTGGCGACGCCCGGCGATCCGGACCACGGCATCGCCAGCGACCCGAAGAACGGCGCCACCGTCGCAGAGATCGGCCGCGTGCCCTTGCAGATCGCGTACGGCGGCTCGTGCACGGCCGGCAAGCGCGACGACGTCGACATGTACGCGCGCGTGATGGCGGACGCCGAGTCTGCGGGCCGGCGCGTGGCGGAGGGAACGAAGTTCTTCATCCAGTTCGGCTCGACGGACGTGGAGAGCTACGCGAAGGCGATGGGCTACGACGAGCTGTTCGCGCGCACCGGCGTCGAGGTGATCAAGCCCGGCTGCGGCGCGTGCATCGGCTGCGGGCCCGGCGTCAGCGACCGCGGCGACCAGACGACGGTGTCGGCGATCAACCGCAACTACAAGGGCCGCAGCGGCCCGGGGCGGCTGTACCTGGCGTCGCCGCTCACGGTGGCCGCGTCGGCGGTGGCGGGGGAGATCGTCGAGTACCGCGCCGGGATGTTCGCGGCGGGCGGCGAGACGTGAGCGACGTCGCCGGCCCGGCGGCGGAGGCGCCGATGGCGCGTGTCCCGCTGCCGATGGCGCAAGCGTTCGGCACGGGGCCCAAGCTGTTCACGCCGAAGCAGATCGCGGTCGCGACGTTCCTCGGCACGGCGTTCGCGGGCGGCATCCTCCTCGCGCTCTCGCACCGGCGCGCGAAGACAGGGCGCGGCTACCAGGCGATCTTGATCGGGACCGCGCTCACGACCGCGACGGTGCTCCTCGCGGTCGCCCTCGGCGAGCGCGGGGGGATGTTCTTGCCGTTCGCGAGCGTGTTCGGGATGCGGGAAATCGCGCGCGCGCAGCGGCCCGGACTCGAGGCCGCCACCGGGGGCACCTGGCAATTCGCATCGTGGGGCGGCGCGATCGGTATCGGCCTCGGGGCGCTCGTCGGCGCCGTCGCAATCGCGATCGGCATCGGGATCGGCTGGGTCATGCTCGACGAGCCGCCCGACGTCGACTTCGGCCACGACCAGACGGTGCAGTACGAGCACGGCGCGACCGCGGTGGACGCGCGCGCGGTCGGCGAGTTCCTGCAGTCGGCGCAGTTCTCACCGAGACCGGACGCGCCAAGACGGTGCGGGTCGAGCGGGCCGGCGGCAAGCTCGTCGTGTCGTTCGTCGTGCAGGACGGCGCGTGGAACCGACCGGCGACGCTCGAGGCGTTCGAGGCGATCCGGACGGCCCTCGAGGAGAAGTTCCTGGGCGAGCACGTCGTGATCCACATGTGCGACGACATGATGGATAACCAGCACGTCGTCGAGTGATCGGGCGCGTCGTCGTCGTCACCGGCGGCTCGCGCGGGATCGGACGAGCGCTGGTGCGCGCGTGCCTCGAGCGCGGCGCGCAGGTGGTCTCGGTGGCGCGGACGGCCGAGGCCGCGCCCGGCGCGCTCGCGGTGGCCGCCGATGTCACGCGCGCCGACGACGTGGCGCGGCTCGTGGCGGCGGCGCTCGCCGCGTACGGGCGGATCGACGTGCTCGTCAACAACGCGGGCATCACCGGTGACGTTTTCGCCGCCGTGATGGCCGTCAACGCCGGCGGCGCGCTGGCGTGCGCGCGGGCCGTGCTCGCCGTGAACCCGACCGCGCGCGTCGTGAACGTGTCGTCGGGGATCGTCGGCGCGCCGCGGGCAGGCGCGGCGGTGTACGCGGCGAGCAAGCACGCGCTCGAGGGCCTGACGCACGCGCTCGCGTGTGATGCGCCGGCCGCGACGGTGACGGCCGTCCAGATCGGCAGCCACCGCACGGACATGGCGGCGAGTGTGTACGCGGCCGCCGAGCTCGCGGCGCTGCCGCCGCCCGAGGCCGCTGTCGCGGCGCTGCTCCACGCGATGACGGCGCCGGCCGCCGAGGTGCACGGCCGGATCAGCGCGCCCTGGCGCGGCGAGCCGCGGGCACTCGATCTCGCGGGCGCCGACGTGCTCGCGCACCCGCTCGGACCCTCGCCGCTCGCGCGCGCGGCCCTCGCGGCGTGGGCGCAGACCGGCGCGCTGGAGACGTACCCGCCTGTCGGCGCGTCGCCGCTCGGCAAGCGGCTCGCCGCCGAGCATCGCGTGCCGCTCGACGCGATCGTCATCGGCGCCGGCGCGAGCGAGCTGATCGATCGCGCGCTCGGCGTGCTGCTCCGCGCCGGCGAGAGCCTGGTCGCGAACGCGCCGAGCTGGCCGCTGTTCCCGCACCTGTGTCGCGCGCGGGCGCTGACGGCGGTTACCGTGCCGTATCAGCTGCGCGATGGCCGCGCGGACCACGATCTCGAGGCGTGCGCGGCGGCGGTCACGCGCGAGCGCCGCGTGCGCGTCGTCTATCTGATCTCGCCCGCGAACCCGATGGGCGCCGCGCTGGACGACGCGCCGTTCGCGCGGTTCGTGGCCGCGCTGCCGGCGCACGTGACGGTGATCGTCGACGAGGCATACGCGGAGTTCGCGACGCGGCCGGACGCGCTGCGCGCACCCGCGTACGCCCGCCGCGGCGCGCCGGTGATCGCGATCCGCACGTTCTCGAAGTTCTACGGGCTCGCCGGGCTGCGCGTCGGCTACGCGGTCGCGCCGGCTTCGCTCGCGGGTCTGCTTGCCGCGGCCGCGCCCCCATTCGGCGTCACGCTCGGGGCGCAGCTCGCGGCCGCCGCCGCGCTCGGGGACCGCGCGCACGCGGCCCGGACGCTCGCGCGCGTGGCGAGCGCCCGCGCTCGGTTGCCGGCGGATCACCTCGCGTCGGACGCGCCGTTCGCGCTGGCGGCCGTCCCTGGTGTGCCGCGCTATTTCGCGGGGCGATATGCGATGGTTCCGCTATGGGCGACCGACGCGACGGAACCGACGCGCGAGACGTGACCGACTGGGCCGGCGGCGGCGGGAGCTGGGAGCCGGACCCGCCGGCGCCGAAAGATCCGCCGCCCCCGCCGGCGGGGAAGGAGCCAAAGAAGCCCGTGCCGAAGAAGCCGGACCAGCCGAAGATCGCGCGCTCGGGGCTGACGACCGCGCTCGGCGCGAGCGGCGTCGTGTGCGGCCGCTTCCTGCCCGTGCACCGGGGCCACCAGTACCTGATCGACGTGGCGCGGGCGTCCGTCGAGCAGCTGCTCGTCCTCGTGTTCGCGACGCCGACGGATCCGATCCCCGGCGCGCTGCGCGTGCGCTGGCTGCGCGAGCTGTACCCGGGCGTCGACGTCGAGCTCGAGGAGCGCACGGAGAGCTCCCTCGTGGCGCCGGATCCGGGCGAGCTGGCGCGGGCCGTGTCGCGACATCGGGCGCGCGCGCCGCACTTCTTCTTCGCGTCGGAGCTGGCGTATCAGGCGGCGGCCCGGGCGCTCGGCTCGGCGTTCGTGCCCGTCGATCCGCAGCGCGGCGTGGTGCCGATCTCGGGGACGGCGATGCGCGCGGATCTGATGCGGAACTTCGCCATGCTGCCGGCGAGCGTGCGTCCGTGGTTCGTGCGGCGCGTCGCGATCGTCGGCGCCGAGTCGACGGGCAAGAGCACGCTGTGCGCGCAGCTCGCGGGGGCGTACGAGACGCTGCACGTGCCCGAGTACGCGCGCACGCTGGCGGAGGCGCGTGGCGGCGAGCTCGACGCCGATGACCTCGCGCTCGCGGCGCGCGGGCAGATCGCGTCGGAGGACGCGCTCGCGGCGCATGCGAACCGCGTGCTGTTCTGCGACACGGACGCGCGGACGGTTGGCTACTGGGCGGAGCGTCTATGCGGCGAGGCGCCGGCGTGGATCGCGAGCGAGGCGGATGCGAGGCCGTACGACCTGACGATCGTGACGTCGCCGGAGATGCCGTTCGTGGGCGCGGCGGAGCGCGATCAGCCGGCGGCGCGGCGGGCGTTTCATGCGCGGTTGCACGAGGCGGCGCTCCTCGGCGGCGGCGAGCACATCGTGCTGGGTCACGACCGCTCGCGCTGGCTCGCCGACGCGAGCGCGGTGATCGATGACGTCCTCGACACCACGCGGCTCCTCGCGGCCCGCGCCGCGCGGCTCGGCCTCGGCTGACGAGGGTGCGGACGCGGACGCGCTGGGACGAGCTCGCGGAGCCATACGACCGTCTGGTGGCGGCGCTCGGCGTGGGCGGTGGCGATGCGCGCGCGATGCTCGAGGAGTTGGTGGCCCGGTGCGGCTGGGGCGCGCGGGCGACGAGCGCGCCGCTGCTGCCGTCGGGCGTGCGGCACGGGGTGCCATGGGGGCTGTCGGTGGCGATGTCGCCGGGCGCGCCGCCGGAGCTGCGCGTGTTCCTCGAGGCGCAGTGCGATTCGGCGTGCGCGGAGGGTTACTGGGCGGCGGCTGACCACGTGCTCGACGGACTCGCAGAGCGTTCGCGCGTCACGGCGCTCGGGCGCGGCGAGCGCCTATGGCATGCGATCGCCTTCGCGGCCGGGCGCGCGCCGCGCCTACAGGCGTACGTGTGTGTCCCGCGGGATCCGGCGCTCGCGTGGGCGGCGCTCGCGCGCGGGGGGCATGCGGGCGATCGGCTGCAGCAGGCGCTCGGACCGACGGCGCGCGTGACGATCGTGGCCGTCGACGTCGAGGCCGGGCCGACCGCCCGGACGAAGCTCTACGCGATCCTGCCGGACGCGCGCGCCGACGAGGTGCCATGCATCAGCCGCGGGGGCGTGGCGTTCGCGGCCGCGGTCACCGGGCGCGACGATGCGCGCCTCGGGTGGCTCGCGGCGTACGGGTTCACGGCCGGCGCGGCGGAGCCGACGTCGGTCGCGCTCCACTTCGGCGCGGCCGCGCACGGCGATGCCGGGTATGCGGATCGCCTCGCCGCGTACGCGCGCGCGCTGGAGCTCGAGGCGTACCCCCGCGCGGTGGCGGCCCTCGGCTCGCCGCGCCATCACTTCGCGTCGTGGCAGCGAACGGCGACGGGCGCGCCGCGGCTGACGGTGTACTTCGTGCCCGAGGTCGCGCGGTGATCGACCTCCTCGATCCGGAGGTGCATGCGCGCGGCGAGGCCGGGGCCGCCCTCGACGAGCAGCGCGCACGGTGTCCCGTGGCGTGGCGCGCCGGCCGGCACGGTCCCGGGTACTGGGCCGTCACCGGGCACGCCGAGCTCACCGCGATCGCGCGCGATCCGGAGACGTTCACGTCGCACCTGGGCACGCGGCCGGAGGTGCGGCGCGCGGCCGGGGCGCCGCGGCCGCTGCACAACCTCGACGGCGCAGCGCACGCCCGGCTGCGCGCGATCGCGAACCAGCTCGTCGCGCCGGCGCGCACGGCGGCGCTCGCGTGGCTGATCTCGCACGTGACCGGCGAGGCGATCGCGGACTTCGTCGCGGCCGGGGGCGGGGACGCCGTGCCCGCGCTCGCGGTCGCGCTGCCGGCGCAGATCTTCGCGGCGTGGCTCGGCGTGCCGCGCGCGGAGGCATCGCTGCTTGCCGCGCGCGTGGAGGCGATCCACGCGGCGGGGGCAGCGCTGCTCGAGGTGCTCGGGACGGCGTCGCCCGCGCTCGCGGCGCGGCGGCTCGCGGCGAGGGACGCGACGACCGCGCTCGCGACGTGGCTCCGCGATGGCGTGACGGCGGATGGCGCCCCGGCGGGGAGCGTGCTGGCGGATCTGCGCGCGCGCGTCGCGAGCGCCGAGCTCACGCTCCTCGAGGCGACGATGCTGGCGGCGCTGTTCGTGGAGGCCGGGTTGCCGACCGTGACGGACGCGATCGCGGGCGGGCTCGCTGCGTGCCGCGCGCGGCCGACCGACGTGCCGCTCGCGGTCGAGGAGATGCTCCGGGTGGTTGCGCCGATCCAGCAGTTCGCGCGCTACGCGACGCGGGACGTGATGATCGCGGGCGCCGCGATCCGCGCCGGCCAGCAGGTCGTCCTGTGGTACGGCGCGGCGAACCGCGACCCGCGCGTGTTCGCGGACCCGACTTCGTTCGTGTTGCGGCCGCGGAACGCGCACGTCGCGTTCGGCGCCGGGCCGCATCGCTGCCTCGGCGCTCGGTTCGCGCGCGACCTGCTGCGGACGTTCTTCGCCGCGTGGTTCGCGCGGGTGCCGGCACACGATGCGGTCGGGACGCGACGCGCGTCGAGCTACATGCACGGCTACCGCGCGCTGCGGATCAGCCTGTAGATGGTCAGCTGGCGGGCGCGCCGCCGAACAACAACCGCAGCTCCTCGGGGATCCGCGTCGGGCGGCCGCTGGCGATGGACATGAAGGCCCACGTGGTCGCGCCGCGGGCAACGACCTGCTCGCCGCGCGTGATGTCGGTGCGGCGAATCACGGAGGCGCCGCGCCACGTGTCGACCCAGGTCGCGGCCACGAGCGCCTGGTCGAGTCCCACCGGCGCGATGTAGTCGACCTCGTGGCGCCGCACGACGAACACGGCGCCGAGCGCGCGGTACTCGGCAAAATCCCAGCCGCACGCCCGCGTGTGCCCCATGGCGACATCGAGAATCCAGCGCAGATAGACGAGGTTGGAGACGTGCCCGACCTCGTCGATGTCCTCCGCCGTCGACACGATCGGCATCGCAAACCTGCTCATCACCACCGCCGCACTCTACCCCGGGGACGGTGTAGTACCTGTCAACCGGCTCGGTTTGACAATGACAATAGTTTCAGGCTTTTACGTGGGGACGGTGTAACACCTGTCCACCGGCGTGCACGCCGCGGGCAGACGAGAGACTCGTTCGATGGTGGTCAGCCGCGCCGGGAAGCTGGGTGACAGGTGTTACACCGTCCCCATTTAACAAGCTGAAATTGCTCGCCTTGTTAAAACGAGCCGGTTGACAGGTACTACACCGTCCCCCGGTCGAGGCGGATGGGGGCGGCGCCGGCGGGCAGGGCCGGGGCGCCGGAGGCGTCGAGCAGGTGGATCGCGGGCAGCGGACCCGGCGCGCCCGTGATCAGGCGCGCGCCGCGCTTGAACGTGAGCCAGGACCACGCCCACGTCAGCATCACCATCACGCGGCTCCGGAAGCCGACGAGAAAGATGATGTGCACCACCCACCACATCATCCACGCGAGGAAGCCCGAGACGGCGAACCGCTTCGTCGCCGCCACCGCCGAGGCGCGGCCGATCGTCGCCATGTTGCCCTTGTCCCAGTAGCTGAACGCCGGTCGCGCCGCCGCCGGCGTCCGGCTCCCGCTGCGCACTTCCCTCGCGATGATCGCCGCCACGTGCTTGCCGCCCTGCAGCGCGCCCTGCGCCACGCCCGGCACCTCCGCCCCCTTCGAGATCATCTTCGCCAGATCGCCGATGACGTAGACCTCTGGATGCTCCGGCACCGACAGGTCCGGCAGCACCACCACGCGCCCGCTGCGATCCAGCGGCGCTCCGAGGCTCGCCGCCAGCGGCGACGCCATCACCCCCGCCGCCCACAGCACCGTCCGCGTCCCGACCCGCGTCTCCACGCCATCCGCCCCCTCCACCGTCACGCCCCGCCCGTCGATCCCCGTCACGCGCCCGCCGAGCCGCACCTCCACGTGCCGCTTCTCGAGCGCCCGCTTCGCTGCCGCCGACAGCTTCTCCGGGTACGCGCGCAGCACGCGGTCGCCGCCCTCGAACAGCACGACCTTCACCTGCGTCGGGTCGATGCTGCGGAAGTCATGCGCCAGCGTGTGCAGCCCGATCTCCCCGAGGGCGCCGGACAACTCCACGCCCGTCGGCCCCGCACCCACCACCGCGAACGTCAGCCACTCGCGCTGCAGCACCGGGTCCGACTCGCGCTCCGCCGCCTCGTACGCGAGGAACACGCGCCGCCGGATCTCGAGCGCATCCTCGATCGACTTGAGCCCCGGCGCGTACTGCTCCCACTCGTTCTTGCCGAAGTACGAGTGCGTCGCCCCCGTCGCGACGATCAGATAGTCGTACTGGAGCGCGCCGTCATCGAGCACCACCCGCTTGCCCGCCGTGTCGATCGTCTTGGCCTCCGCCAGCAGCACGCGCACGTTGCGCTGCTTCGACAGCGCGGCGCGGATCGGGTACGCGATGTCGCTGGGGTTCAGCTCCGCGGTCGCCACCTGATAGAGCAGCGGCTGGAACACGTGGTGGTTCCGCTTGTCGACGAGCGTGATGTTGACCGGCGCTTTGCGCAGCGAGCGCGCCACCGCGAGCCCGCCGAAGCCGCCGCCGATGATCACGACGTGAGGAGTCCGCTGCTGCATGGGGATTGGATGCGTCAGAATGCCACGGAGATACAAGCCGCCCGCCTCAAATCCCCTCGAGCTAACGGAGAACCTGCGTCACGGAAACGGCGACACGTCTCCTGCCGCCTCGCGCTTGTCGAGCAGCGCCTTGAGATCGCTGATCGTGCGCGCGCGCGCCGGCGAGCCGATCAGGTTGATCCGCTCGCTCGGGTCGGTCCGCGTGTCGTACAGCTCGAACGCGCCGTCGTCGTTCGAGATCAGCTTCCACCGCCCGCGCACGACGTCTGTCATGCCGCCCGGGTTGGAGCGGTCCTTGATCTTGGCCGCAAATGCCTCGCCGCCCTCGAGGTCCGGCGGGCGCGTGCCCGTCGCGAGGTCCGCCAACGACCGGCCGTCGATCGCGCGCCCCTTCGGCGCCTCGAAGCCGGCGAGCTCCAACACCGTCGGCACGAGGTCCGTCAGGCTCACCGTCTCACCCACGCGGCCGGGATGCACACCCGGCCCCGCGATGACGAGCGGCACGCGCGTCTGGGAGTTGTAGAGATCCGTCGAGTGGCTCGGGTGACCGTGCTCGCCGAGCCCCTCGCCGTGATCGGCGGTGACGATGACGATCGGCGCGTCCGCCGGCGCGCGGTTCGAAAACGCGCCGAGCAGCTGCACCAGCGCCGCATCCGCCACCGCGAGCGAGTGGTCGTACGCGCGCTTCTTCTCGTCCTCGCTGCGCGTCAGCCCCGCCGCGTCGGTCCAGTTGTGCGGCTCGAGCAGGTGCATCCACACGAACAGGGGCCGGTTGCCCGCCTTCTGCTCGCGAACGTTCAGCCACGCCCGCGCGAGCTTCGCGAGCTCCGGGCCGTTCTTCTCGATCTCGAGATGATCGAGACCGTGCTCGAGCCCCGTGTGAAAGGTCTTGCCCCAGAAGCCCTCGCAGCACATGAAGCCGGCCGTATCGTAGCCGCCTTCCTTGAGCCGCTCTGCGAGCGTGACGTGCCGCGGATCCACCCGCAGCGCCCAGCCGACGACGCGCCCGTGCACACGGTTCGGCTGCAGCCCGGTGATCATCGACGGGATCGACCGGCGCGTGACGTTGCTCGGCGAGAACGCCCAATCGAAGACCGCTCCGATCTCGCCGAGGTGCTTGAGCCCGGGCATCTCCGCCTTGCCCGCGTACGGCGGCGTGTGGTCGGCGCGCACGGTATCGATCGTGACGAGGATGATGTCGGGGTGCGTGGCGCCCAGCCGCGCGACCGTCGGGGCAAGCTCTGCGAGCGAGACGCCCGCACGCAGCGCGTCCAGATCGTAGAGCTGGTCGATCGCGAGTCCGGCCAGCGGACGATCGCCCCAGATCGACAGCGTCAGGCTTGGCGAGCTCTGCGCCGCGATCAGCGCGCACGCGACGGCGCCCACGGCGAGAGCGGCGATGGACCCACCGGCCACCTGTCGGGCGCGCAGCGGCACGCGCCGCCACGCGACATGAACCGCCAGCGCCACGACGCCACCGAGCAGCGGCCCCGTGAACAGCGACAGATCGAACGCGCCGAGCTTCGCCTTGACGAGGAGCAGCCACGCGGCGGCGATGCCCGCGCCGTTGACGAGCACGAACCCGCCCGCGATCCACCACGGCGTGATCAGCGACCGGCGGCCGCGCCGCCGCCACCACCGGTCCCCCCGCCGCAGCACCGCCGCGACAAGGCGCACCGCCGGCCACGCCAGCGCGAGCACGATCAGCACCATCGCGATCGCGATCGCCGGCACGGCGAGCGACACCGTGTTCGGCTTCCACGCCGTCAGGTTCGCGAGGGACCACACGCCCTGGTACATCGCCAGTGCGAGCCCGATCAGCGCGAACCAGATCACGACCGTCCACGCGGCGAGCAGCGGCGCGCTGCCGCCCTCCTCGACGAGCCGGTCCGCGAGCCTCCGCGGCTGCCACGCGGCCGTCACGCCGCGCAGCACGATGCTCGCGATCAGCAGCGCCGGCAGCGCCGCGAGCGCCAGGAAGCCGACCGTCGCGACGATGCCAAGGATACCGCCGGTCTCGCCGCGCCCGGTGGCCTCCACGATGCCGCCGGCGAGCGCGCCCGTGCACGCCGCCACCGCGCTCGGCGCGAGCCAGCGCGCCATTCGCCGCGCCAGCCGATCGCGAAACAGAGACGCCACGTGCGCGTAAATTCTAACCCGCCTGCCGCCGGTGCGCGCCGAGCGGACCCGACTACCGCGGCGGCAGAAACTCGAGGTCGAGGCCGCCCACGGCGACGCCGACCGGCTCCGCGGGCACGCCGAAGTCGGCCGGGATGCCCGTCGCGAGCGCAGGGAGGGCCTCGACGGTGAGCTCGTTCGTGTGCAGGGCGATGTCGGGCAGGTCGAACCCGACCGCCGTCCAGCCCGGGCCAAGATCGACGGCGGCCACGATGTCCCCGTTCCACGAGACGGTGGCGTGCGTGGCGCCGCCCGGCGCGAGCCACAGCGTGACGCGTTGCCCGTACGGCATGAGGTTTGGAACGAGCAGCGTGGCGGTAGCGGCGGTAGTCCAGCGGAACGGATGGACCGCCGGCAGCGACGGCCCGAAGCCCGCGACGACGTACGGCGCGGCGAGCCCCGCGTGACCACGTTGCTTCCAGATCCGGTCGTCGAGGAGCGTGTCGAGCGGAGGGACGAGCGGGTAGTCCCCGACGGCCGCGTCCCAGCGCTGCAGCGGCACCCCGTGACGGATCGCGAAGATCGCGTTCGCGGGGAACGCGAATGGATCGCCGATCGACGCGTAGATCGACGCGAAGAACGGGTGCGTGCCGTCCGGTGCGAAGTTGCAGCACGGAAGGACCCGCTCGGCGCTCGCCGCTTTCCCAGCCTTGAGCTTTCGCACGGCGTGGTAGTTCCAGGCGAGTAACGGTCCGAGGATCGCGACGGCGATGCCATGCGAGAGCCATCGCGACCGCGCGCGGCGCGCGACCAGGCGACCACAGGCCGCGAGCAGCGCCGCGAGCCCGACGACCAGCGGGAGGCTCACGTTGCACAACCGGCGCTGGCCGTACGCGGCGCTCCCCCACCAGTCGAGGATCGTGCTGTTCAGATAGACCTGCACGACGACGGCGGCGATCAGCCCGGCCGCCGCCATGGTGCGCGTTCGCCGCGATGCCGCGAGGACGCCGAGCCCGACCACCGCCGCGTACGCCACGGGTGTGGTCGTGAACCATCCGTTGCGCATCGAGTACAGGAGCTCGACGATCATCGGCGCGTCGAGGCGCGTGTACTTCGCGCCCTGCGGGAGCTCGGTGACGGTGCCGAAGACGAGGTGCCACTCGAGGAGCTGGGGAATGAACGTGACGACCGCGGCCGCGAGCGCGAGTGCACCGCCGGCGAGCCAGCGCGCCGCGTCTCCCCACGTCCGCGCGCGCACCGCCCGCACGACCTCGGTCATCACCTCGATCGCGACCACCACACCCATCGCGAGCTCCTGCACGCGGACGAGCGTCGCCACGCCGAGTAGAGCGCCGAGGACGAGCCAGCGCCGGACGTCGCGGCGCCCGCACGTCTCTGCCCAGTAGGCCAGAAACGCAGCGCATGCGAACGCGTCCATCGCGTGCGCGTAGCTCGGCATGTAGGTCCCGTAGTAGGTGAGCGATGTTCCGACGAGGACGGCGGTCGCGGCGTACGTGGGAGCCCACGCGCCGCCGACGACCTTGCGCGCGAGGCGTCGACCGAGGAGCACCGCGCCGCACGCAAAGAGCGCGCTCGACAGGAAGACGAAGCGCTGGTGCCACGGCGTGTACCCGTGCAGCGGAATGTCGGCGCCGACCGCGTTGGCAACGACGGCGCCGCCTTCCGCGATCCAGATCATCGGCGTCCAGACGAGCGCAGGGCCGATCGGGTGAATGATCGACTTGCGCCCGGTCGTGGTGCGCGGCGCGCCCCACGGGTCGCCGAATCGCGCGAGGTCGTTGTCGAAGATCCAATCCCCATCGAGCGCGGTCGAGCGCGCCATCAGGTACGAGAGGTGACCATCGCCGCGCGCGAGGACCGGGTGGTAGGCACCATCGCCAGGCGGATGCGCGGGGTCGTACGCGCTCGCGTTCGTGCAGTACATCCCGAGGATCAGCGCGCACGCCGCGGCCATGACGAGCCGTTGCCATCGCCCGGCGGGCGCGGCCATACCCCGGACGACAGACGCGCCGAACAAGCCCGGGGAGCTTAGTCGTTTCCGCCCCGACCGCGCACCTTTCACCGCATTGCACTCGTGACCATCGAACCTGTCGCGCGTTCTCTATGTCGTGTTTGCTTCCTGTATCGTCGCGCCGCATGGCCAGCGACGCTAGCCCGGGTGAGGAGCGCGACCGCCGCGTGGTCTTTATCCAGGCGCTCCGCGGCATCGCCGCGTCGGCTGTCGTTCTCACACACGCTCAGCTGTTCATCAACGGACCACGTTTTCTCGATATTGGAGAACGCGTCTTTCATAACGCCCCGGCCGGCGTTGATCTGTTCTTCGTGATCAGCGGCTTCATCATGGCCCACACGACGTGGCGCCTCGTCGCCACACCGAAGGCCGCCGGCGTGTTCATCGCCAAGCGGATCATCCGGCTGTGGCCTGTTTACGCCGTCGCCACCGCCCTAATGTACGCGATCACGCGCGGACTTCCAGCGCCGGTCTTCAATCCGACGGCGACCACGTTGACTCGGACACTCGCGTTCCTTCCGCTCGAGCCGACCGGAGAAGCTCCTTATTACGGTTATCCAATTCTGCACCCGGCGTGGACGCTCATCTACGAGGTGTGGTTCTACGTGCTCTTCGCCGCATCTCTGCTCGCGGGACGGTGGCGATGGTGGGCGCTGGGGGCGTTGTTCATGACGTTTCTTGTCGTGATACCGGTCGCCCTCACCAGCCACGTCGAATACGAGGCTGGAAAAGGCTACGGCTTCAACAACTACCTCTGCGTCGCTACCAATCCGATTCTGTGGGAATTCGTCACGGGCGTCGCGATCGGGGCGCTGTACCAGAGTCCACCATCGATGTGGCTGCGCGACCGACGAGTCCTGACGACGCTCGTCGTCCTCGCGGCAGCGCTCGTGTTGTGGCAGCAAGGGACGGAGGTTCGGGAGGGGCATGGACCGCTGCGCTGGGGGTTGCCCGCGATGTTCCTCGTGTGGTCGCTCGCGATGCTCGACCGTGTTCGCGCACGCCGCCCGCCGCGCTGGATGATCTTCCTCGGGGACATCTCGTTTTCCCTGTATCTGTTCCACGTGCTCCCGCAGATGCTCCCCCGTCAATGGCCGACGTGGAACGGGATGCAGGGCGGTGGTTGGTTTGTCGCCGTCATCATCTCGGGCGGAGTCCTCGGCTACTGGGGGTGGCGCCTCCTCGAGCAGGGCGTCTGCGAATGGCTGCGCCGCAAGCTGCTCGAATAGATCGACCGGCGGGCGCCGCCGAGTCTCCGCGAACGCAGCGGCTATAGTCGCGCCGTGCGGTGTCTGCTCGTCTGCCTGGGGCTCGCCGTCGCGGCTCCGACCGCGGCGGCGGATCCCGTGCACGTGCTCGTCTACGCCGACCGCGATGGCGACGGAAAGCACGGCTCGGGCGAGCCGCCGGTGCCGGGCGTGGTCGTGGCGGTGGGCACGACGGCCTTCGCCGTGACGGACGAGCGCGGCGTGGCGTGGCTCGAGGAGCCGACCCGCGGGCACGGCGTGATCTGGGCGCGCGTGCCCGATGGGTATGCCCCCGGACCCGCGTGGTCGTCGTGGCTCGTGACCGGCCGCGCCGAGATCGCGCTCCGGCCTCTCGCCGAGCCGGTGCCGCGCCCGCTGCGCGTCGCCGTGGCGAGCGACACGCACCTGGCCGCCACGCAGCCGTTCGCGCTCGATCTCGGCGCCGCCGCGCGCGCGGCCGTCAGCGGCACGCCCCCGCCGAGCCTGCTCGTGCTCGTCGGCGACGTCACGCAGGGCGGCCGCGCCGAGCAGGCCGAGCTGGTCGACGCGGAGCTCGAGGGCCTCGGCGTGCCGGTCGTGCGCGTGCCCGGTAACCACGACTGGTACGACGGCGGCGACGCGTGGACGCGGCGCTACGGGCCGGACAACTACAGCTTCGACCTCGGCGGCGTGCACTTCGTCGCGTGGAACATGGCGCTCACCGATCCGGAGGTCGTCGCGTTCGTTCGCGCCGATCTCGCGCGCGTGGACCGCGACGCGCTGACGGTCGTGGCGCTCACGCACGCCCCGCCCTCGCCCGCCGTGGCCGCGGCGCTGCGCGAGCTCGGCGTGACGGCCGTGCTGACCGGTCACCTGCACGGCAACCGCGCCGTGGATCACGACGGCGTGCGCGAGCTCTCGACGGAGCCGCTGCTCATGGGGGGCATCGACGGGACGCCGGCGGGCTATCGGATCGTCGAGCTCGGCCTGGCGCGCGCGCTCCGGTCCGAGCACCACGTCACGCTCGATGCGCCGTACGTCGACGTCACGAGTCCGGGGGCCGGACAGTGTGTCGCGCCCGGCGTCGCAAGCGAGCTCCTCGTCGCCGCGAGCGGCGGCGACGTGACGGCGCGCGTGGACTGCGGCACGCCGATCGCGCTGCGCAACGCGGGGGGCTGGACGGCCCGCGGCGCGCTGCCGCCGCTCGCCGCCGGCGCGCACGCGCTCGAGGTGGACGTCCGCGCGGCGGACGGCGAGACGGCCCGCGTCCAGCGGACCCTCGCCGTGTGCACGCAGGCCACGCCGCCGCCCGCCCCGACCATCCCGCGCGTCCCGCGGTGGGCGACGAGCGTCGGCGGGCACGTGCTCACCGCCGCGCCTGTCATCGCGGGCGGCCTCGTGTACGTGGTCACGACGGATCTCGCGGATGGCGACGCAGGCGGCGTCGTCGCGCTCGACCTCGCGACAGGGGCGATCCGCTGGCGCGTTCCGACGGCGGTGCCCCTCCGCGGCGCCGTCGCGCGCGCCGGGTCGACGCTCGTCGTGGCGCCGATCGACGGCACGCTGCTCGGCCTCGACGCCGCGACGGGCGCCCCGCGGTGGCAGATCGACATCGCGGGCGAGACCGGGCCTCCGGCGAGCGCGACCTTCGCGGGGCCGACGGCGGAGGGGGACGACGTGTTCGTCGGCGGGCAGCGCCGGCTCGTCGCGGTCGACGCGCGCAGCGGCGCCGAGCAATGGGCGATGGATCCGATCCCCGCCGCGCCGGCGTGGGTCGACTTCGCGGTCCTCGCGCCGGTCGCCGTCGGGCGCGGGCTGGTCATCGGCACGTTCGCACGCGAGCAGAGTGGGCTCGTCGCCGTCGAGCGCTCGAGCGGGCGCATCGCGTGGCGCGTCGACGAGAGCAGCGCCCAGGCCACCGCGCCAGGCGGCACGGTCGACACGCTCGCGATCGGCATCGCCGCCGCGCCGCTCATCGTCGACGACACGGTCTACATCGCCACGAGCGCCGACGAGGTCGCCGCGCTCGATGTCGATACGGGCCGCGTCCGCTGGCGCACCTCGCTCGATCCGCGCGGGTTTGACTGGGGCGCCGCGATCCTCGGCACACCCGCGTATGCGCGCGGGATCCTCGTCGTGCCGACCCTGTACGACGACGCGGTCGCGATCGACGCCGCGTCGGGCGCGGTCCTCTGGCGCCACCCGGGGGAGGGGCCCGGCCCCCTGCGCGTGACGCACTATCGTGGCGCGGGGGCGACGGGGTTCGCCGCGTCGCCGGTGATCGCGCAGGACGTCGTCTGGCTCGCGGGCACGGATGGCACGCTCGTCGCGCTCGCGCTCGCGACGGGCGCGGAGCTGTTCCGCATGCCGCTCGGCGCGCCCGTCCTCGCGGGCCTCGCGATCAGCGGCGACACGCTGGTCGTCGCGAGCTTCGACGGCACGGTGCGCGCGCTCGGCCCCGGCACGCCCGCGGAGCCGGGGGTGCCGCCGGCGAGCTGCGGCGTCGAGCCTGTCGCGAGCGGCGGCGGGTGCTGCGATGGCGGTGGCGGCGGCCGCGCGACCGGCGTCATCGCGCTGGCTGCGCTCGCGCTGCGGCGCCGAGGGCGACGCCGGCGGCGGTCGAGCCAGAGTTGACAGAATTGACAGCGTCCCCGGGTAGGTGGCCGGGATTGCTCCGGAACGTGGATTTGCCAGAGTTGACAGAATTGACAGCGTCCCCGAGGAGGACCGAGGAGGAGGGCGGTGGCGCACGCGGGGAGCGCCAGCAGGTCGGTGGGGTCGGTGACGGCGGAGACGGGCGCGAGCGCGTGGTGGCAGCTCCCGGAGGCGAGGGCCTGCAGCGGCCATTGCAGGGCGCCGACGGCCCAGCGGAACGCGTCCGTCGCCGCCGGCAGCGTCTTGACCAACGTGAAGATCACGGCCGTGAGCGCCGCCGCGCTGGTCACCAGGCGCCGCGGATGCCGCGCGCGGTGGATCCCGTCGACGCAGGCGGCGAGCACGAGAGGAAAGAACACGAGGCCGGCGAGGTCCGACAGCTTGCCGGTCCACCAGCTCCGCGCGGCGCTCTTCAGCACGTGGTCGTTGACGACCAGCAGCGCGATCGCGACGAGCACGACCGGGTGCAGCAGCAAGTCGCGCGGGCGCGGTGCGGTCACGGCCGCTCCTCGATCGCAGGCGCCGCCGCGTTCGCCGGCGGCTCGCACGGCCCGGCGCTCGGGCACGGGCCGTAGAGCATCGCGTGGAGGTGGGCCAGGAGCGGCGCCGCCTGCGCCTCCACCGTCGTCGCGGAGACCTGCCACGAGTCGGCCCCGCCCGCGCTGACCGACACGGTCGCCGGAGCGGCGCCGGCCGCGCTCTCGACGTGGACGGTGACCACGGCTTGACCGGGGCCGCGCACCACGACCGCGAGTTGCTGGTAGTTCGTGATGTCGGGGGCGACGTGGAGCGGGAGCGTCGCGTCGATGGTGCGCGACCAGACCTTCTCGACCCCGATCTTCGTCACGCGAAAGAACGCGTCGTCTGGCGGCTCCGGCGAGCTGCACCCGCGGCTATGGCCGGTGCCCCACAGCTGCGGCGGCGACAGCGTGCCGCCGGGCGGACAGACGTACTGCTGGTGCACGGTCCCGATCGGCGGCACCGGTCCGTCCATGCTGCGCTGGGGTGTTCCGGCGACGGGCGTCAGCCTGAGCGAGGTCCCGGGCATCGCGCACGTGATGTACTCGGGCTGCTGGCTCGCCTCGATCGAGAACACGATCGCCTCGGCGCTGTTCGACGGCGTCGCCATCACGGCGCGCGCCGGCATCGTCGCCTCGAGGTGCCAGCGGGGTCGGCTCGTCGCGATCGACGCGACCACGGCCGCGGCGAGGACGGCCCGACTTGCCCAGCGACGCGCGCCCCGAGGCTCACCCATGGCCTAGCGTAACGCGCCGCCCGGCCAGAAGCGGCCGGCCCGAGCGGCGCGATCTCCGTTCTCGTCGCGTGCACCGCGCCCCTCGTCGATCGGCGCTGGGGCTCCGCGCCGTCTCCCCGTCACCTCGGCGGCGAGGCGCGCGGCAGGTTCGTCGGCGGCGTGACGCCGAGCCAGCGCGCCAGCACGGTGGCGATGCGCACCATCTGCACGGTCGTCGCGTCGTGCGCGGCGAGCGGCGCGTGCGCCGTGCGCCCCGGCGACAGCATGATCAACGGGACCTCGCGGTCGTACGCGTTGAGCGAGCCATGCGCGGTCGCCTCCGGCTCGTCGTCGAGCACGGTGACCCAGCCCGCGGCCGGCAGGTATGTCACCTCGCCGCTGCGCTCGGGATCGAGGGCGAGGCACAGCGCGAGGTCCTCGCCCGTGCGCGTCTCGCAGTGGCCGGCTACGTCCGCCGTGCGCTCGACGCGCGCGATGCCCGGGAACGAGCGCAGCGCGAACACGATCTTCTCGAGCGCCATGTCGCGGTCGTGCGCGGGCTGCGCGAGCGCGGCCGCGGACAGGTACACCGACGGATAGCGCGCGTCGGCGACCCACTCGCCCGGGCCGAGCTCCGCGACCGCCGCGCGATTCGCCGCCGCCGCGATCTGCCCGTACGTCAGCCGCCCGCCGTGCGGCATCCGCTCCGGCATCGGGCTCACGCCGTGGTCGCTCGTCACGATCATCGCCCACTTGCCGGCGCCCACCTGGGCGTCCAGCGCGGCCATGAACGTCGCCAGCGCGCGGTCGAGCCGCCGCTCCATGTCCCACATCTCCCACGACTCCTGCCCCCAGCCGTGGCCGACGTAGTCGTGCGCGGAGAGGCTGAGCGCGAGGTAGTCGGGCACCGCGTCAGCGCCGAGGTGCTCCCCGGCGAGCGCGGCCGTCGCCAGCTCGAGCACCAGGTCATTGCCGAGCGGCGTCGCGAACACCGCATCGGACGCGCTCGGTGTCGTGTCGGGTGCGTGCGGGAAGGTGATGCCGAACCCCTTCTCGCCGATCTCGCCCGGCGCGATATCCGGTCCACCGGACAGCCGCGCGAGCTCGGCCGGATCGGTCGGCGTCCACGCCGCGTGGATCCGCGCGGCCAGCGGCGCGGCGGCCTCGCGCGCGCGCACCCACGGCGGCGGCTCGGCGCCGTACGCGCGCCACGCGCCGTGCGTGCCGTCGTACCAGAGCCGCAACCCGGCGTGCCCGAGCATCAGGATCGACGCGCGCTCCTTCAGTGCGACGCTGACCGCCCGGGCGCCCGTGTGGGCAGCGGCGATGGATTCGCCGAGGCCGGGCGCGCGGAGCCACGTGTCCGTCGTCTCGCCGTCGCGGCCCTCGGTGGCGGTGAGGAGGCGGCCGACGTCGCGATGCCACCACGCGTTCGCCAGGATCCCGCTCGACGCGGCGGGCTCCCCCGTGCCGAGGAGCGCGTGGCCCGGCGCCGTCATCGTCGCGGCCGACGGGTGCTCGCCCACGTGCCACTCGCCTTCGGCGAGCAGCCGGTCGAAGCCGCCGCCGTGCAGGTGCGGCCGCTTCTGGTCGAACGCCCACTCCGGCCACTGGTCGATCACGAGCAGGACCACGAGGCGCGGCGGGGCCACGGGGGCGGGCGGCGCCGGCGCGGCCGGGTGGCACGCGGCGCCGAGCGCAACCAGCGCAACGAGCGCGCCGAGCGCGGTGAGCCGGGCCATCGCCCGCAGGCTACCGTGTCGCCGTCGCGGTTGCGCGGCGGCCGCGCGCTCAGAGACCGCGAGTGAATCG
This sequence comes from Deltaproteobacteria bacterium, assembly GCA_025353585.1. GTDB lineage: Bacteria > Myxococcota_A > Polyangia > Haliangiales > Haliangiaceae > JABFXX01. Next base: position 94,829 of record JANXOM010000035.1, on the reverse strand, counting down.
CGGTCTCTGTCGATCGGCTTGTCGGCTCCGCCGCCGGCGCCTGTCCGGAGGAGATCGCCCGCGACGACGCTGGCTCAGAGACCGCGAGTGAGTCGCGGTCTCTGTCGATCGGCTTGTCGGCTCCGCCGCCGGCGCCTGTCCAGAGGAGATCGCCCGCGACGACGCCGGCTCCGAGGCCGCGAAAAAATCGCGGTCTCTGTCGATCGGCTTGTCGGCTCCGCCGCCGGCGCCTGTCCGGAGGAGATCGCCCGCGACGACGCTGGCTCAGAGCGGGAGCATCCGCTCCTCGGCCACGAAGACCGAGGCGCGCGCCCGCGCGAGCGCCTGCTCGTACAGCGCGCGTTGCGGCGGCGCCGGACCGGTGGTGAGCCGTCGCTCGTAGAAGTGCTCGTAGTAGTCGTCCGGCCGCACCGTGACCGTCACGCGCACGGCGACGGCGCCCGCGGCCTGCGCGGCCGTCCAGCCGTCGACGAGCAAGACGCTCGCGCCCGGCGCGACGCGCGTGTCCGCCAGCTCGCGCCAGCCGGCGTCGGTGTACTGGATCGCACGGCCGATTCGCTTCGCGACGCGCGTGTCGGACCGCACCCGGCCGCGCCCGTCGACGAGCTCCGCCGCGAGCCAGACGGCGGGGGTCGGCGTCGTGGGCAGGTCGTGCCCCGCGCCGATGTTGCGCAGGTTCGCCACCACCCCGATCGCGCCGGCGGCGGCGTGCGTGGCGCTCGCGGTCAGCTCGATCCCCTGGCGCACCGTTTCGCGATCGTGGATGCCGAGCACCGCGTGCTCGCGGTTCGGCATGTGGCAGTGCTGGCACTGCACGCCGCGCGGCGCGTACGGCCCCGCGAGCCACTCGGCGTACGTGTTCAGCAGCGGCTTGCCGGCGACCGCGGTGCGCGGCGGTAGCTGGTGGCACGTCATGCAGAGATCCGCGCGCTCGTAGAGCGGCAGCGTCTGCAGCGGATACCCGGGCAACGTGAGCAGCGATGGCGCGACGCCCGGCGGGCCGTGGCGCGTCCACGCGCGCACGTGGCAGCCCGCGCACGTGACGCCCTCGGTCTGCAAGTCCGCGTCGTACGCGGCGCCCGTGGCGGGTTGCTGCTCGGCGAGCGGCGTGTGGCACCGTCGGCACGACGCGGCCGTCGCGTCGGACATCACGTCGATCTGCGCGCGCAACCCGGGCGACGCGGCCGCCCCGTGGATCGAGCCCGTCCACTCGCGGAGCTGCTTCGCGTGGCAGCGCCCGCACTGCCGCGCGTGGAGCGAGGCCTGCGCCGGGGCGAGCGACGCCGGCGGCGCGCCCTGCGGCGCGACGGCCGCGCCGAACACCGCGTCCTCGATCGGATCCCCCCCGCGCGGGCGCGTCCCGACCAGGAGCGGCGCGCTCCGATCGGCGGCGATCGCGTCCGCGGCGAGCAGGCCGAGGGGACGCGCCGGCGCCTCGGCCGGCCCGAGCGTCACGACGTGGTCCGCGAGCGCCCACAGGTCCGCCGCGCTGACCGCGCCCGCGTAGCCCGGCATCGCCGTGCCGCCGAGGCCGGTCCAGACGTCGAGCGCGGCCGCCTGCACGTTCGCGCCGGGGGCGTGCGGTCGCCTCAGCGGCTCCGCCGTCAGGTCGAACGGCGCCACCAGCGTGTCGCCCTTGCCCCGGGCGCCGTGGCAGCTCGCGCACCCGAGCTGCGCCCACACCGCCGCGCCGCGCCCCGGATCGGAGGCGCCCTCCGGACGCGGGGGCAGCGGGCGCGGCGGTGCTGGCTTCGCGGCGAACGCCGCGGGCGCGAGCGCCTCGATGAACATGATCGTGTCATCGATTTCGCGTGCTGACAAAATGCTGTCGAACGCCGGCATCGCCGTTCCGTGCGCGCCAAATCGGATCGTGGCGCGCAGATCATCGGCCGTCGGCGCCGCTCCGATCGGCGTCGTCCGCCAGGCGTATTCGCCTCGCGTGAGGTCCCGTGGCCGAGGACGCACGTAGGGCACGGCCACGCCCTGCCCGTCACCGCGCGCGCCGTGACACGCCGCGCAGAACCGATCGTAGGTCGGCCACCCCGGTAGCGCGCGGACGTCCACCGGCGGGCGCGCGTCGTCTCCGAACGCAACTGACATGACGCAGAACGTCACGACTGAGAGACCGAGTCCCGACGCAGATCTCACCTCCGCGATGGTATATCGCCGCCATGATCCGCACCAAGTTGCTCGGCCTGGGCAGCTACGTCCCCGAGCGCGTTGTCACGAACGAAGAGCTCGCGTACCTCGACGAGCACCACGTCCGCCAGCCAACGGTCCAGACCGAGACCAACGACGAGTGGATCCAGAAGCGCACCGGCATCCGCGAGCGTCGCTACGTGCCGAACGACCGCAGCCAGTCCACGAGCGACCTCGCGCTGCTCGCGTCCAAGCGCGCGCTCGAGGACGCCGACATGCCGGCGAGCGACATCGACTGCATCATCTTCGGCACGCTCTCGCCGGACATCCACTTCCCGGGGGCGGGCGTGTTCCTGCAGCAAAAGCTCGGCATCAGCGGCAAGGGCTGCCCCTGCTTCGACATCCGCCAGCAGTGCAGCAGCTTCGTGTACGGCCTGCAGATGGCCGACGCGTTCATCCGCACCGGGATGTACAAGCGCATCCTGCTCGTCGGCGCCGAGATCCACAGCCACTCGCTCGACTACACGACGCGCGGCCGCGACGTGATGGTGCTCTTCGGTGACGGCGCCGGCGCGATGGTGCTCGGTCCGATGGAGACCGACGATCCCTGCGCGGGCATCATGCACACGAGCGTGCACGCCGATGGCAGCGGCGCGTTCGACCTCTACCTGAAGATGTTCGACATCACGCACGCGCCGTACCTCGACTACGACTTCAGCGATCGCGAGGTCAACTCGGCGCGCTATCCGCAGATGGATGGCAAGCGCGTGTTCCTGAACGCGGTGCGCGGCATGGTGATGTCGACGAACGCCGCGCTCGCGAAGACGAACCTGACGTGGGACGACATCACGTGGTTCGTCCCGCACCAGGCCAACCTCCGCATCAACGAGAAGGTGGCCGAGGTCGCCAAGATCCCGAACGAGAAGATCCTCAACACGATCCAGTTCTACGGCAACACGACGGCCGCGACGGTCCCGCTCACGATCGATCACTGGCGCAAGGCCGGCAAGGTCAAGCGCGGCGACCGCATCCTCTCCTCGGTGTTCGGCTCCGGCTACACCTGGGGCGCGGCGATCTTCCAGGTCTGATTTCGTCGCGATCACGACCCTGATCACGACCACGATCCGAAGCAGCGGTGGGCGCCTGCCCCAGGGGCCGCAGCACGACGGCGGGGCGCTCGCCGACCAACGGGGCGTGGTCGCAACGTCCGGCGGCCGGACACCACAATGAGCCCTGGCCCCTTATTTTCAATGCATGGGGCGCGGCGTTCTCCAGGTCTGATCTCGCGTACGCTCGACGCGTGAACGGCCCGAAGTGCTTCGCGTCGAACATCGGCGGCGCCGCGTTCTGCTCGGGCTGCGGCGGGAGCCTGGGGCCACCGCCGAGCTTCTGTAGCAAGTGCGGTGCGCCGACGGCCGTGGGCGCGGCGTTCTGCAATGGCTGTGGCCGCGACATGGCGGTGCCGTTCGTTCCGGCTGCCCCGATGGGCGCGGCCGGGCCGATGGGCGCGATCGGCGGACCGATGCTGCCGATGGGCGCGCCTCTGATGCCGATGACCGGGCCGACCGGCATGCCGATCGTGGCAATGGTCGCCGTGGGTGGCTGTCCGCGCTGCGGCTCGCCGATCACCGAAGGTTACCAGACCGTTTACATCGTACTCGCGGTCCTGCTGTTCCCGCTCGGCCTGCTCTTCCTGCTCTCGGGCAAGGAGCGGCGCTGCCTCAACGCGCACTGCCGCCTCGTGTTCTGATCCGCTCGCCCGGCAAATCTGCGGTAACGCGGCCTCGGCGTCCGGTTGCCGGACACGAACAGCGGGGCCTGGCCCCTTTGTTTCCCGTCCCCGACCCCGACCCCGACCACGCTCCGATGTTCACCAGGCGACGGCGAGCACCGCGCGCCGGTAGATCTCGCGCTGCAGCCCGCCCATCGCCACCTCGCGCGCGAACCGCGTCCGCGCCACCTGCCCCGCGCCCGAGAGCGCTCGCGCGTCGCCGCCGAGCTTCCACTCCGGGCCCCCCCGCGCGGCGCACTCCGCCGTGGTGCGGTCGGCCACGGCGATCACGACGTCGAGCGAGTGCATCAGCGCCAGCATCGGCAGCAGCCGGCCCACCGCCTCGGCGTGCTCGTGGCCGTGCGCGGCTTCCGCGTCGCGCATCGCCGTGTGCGCCACGTGCGTCAGCGCGCGCGCCGAGATCAGCCGACCCGCCATCGCGCCCGCGTGCCGGCGCGAGCCGTCGGGCGCCATCACGCGCGACGCGTAGCGCTGCACCATCGTCTCGGCGAGCATCGTCATGTCGCCCGCGTCGCGTACGCGCGTCGCGGCGGCCACGTCGGCGTTGCGCACTCGCCGCGTCGCCTCGGGCTCCGCCGGCAGCCAGGGCACCTTGCCGTCCTCGGCGAACACGCGCTGGCCCGCCGCGTCGAGGAGCATCGGCGCCGTCGCGGCCGCGAGCGTCTGCTGCTCCGCGGGCGCGTACACCAGCGCGCCGATCTGCAGCTCGCCCTCGAGCGCGCTCAGCTCGCGTGGCACGTCCGTCGCGACCTCGCCGAGGGCCACCACCGCGAGGCCGCCCGCGATCCCGAGCGAGCGCACGAGCGCCTCGGCCACCCACGACTGCGTCACGGCCCACACGCAGCGCGCCACGACCTCCGGGTAGAAGTCCATCGCCGGCTCGTCGGAGGCGACGCGCTTGCCCTCGCGCAGCACGTACGCCACGTGCGCCTGCACGCACCTCGCGAGCGCCTTGACCGCGGCGCTTTCTTCGTCCGTCACCGCGGCATTATCGGTCAGATCTCGTGCGGCATCGGCCGGCGCGGCGCCCGGAAGTAGCGGAGCGGCGAGTACGGCGAGAAGTTACTCACGCGGGACGTGTACAGATCCGCGTAGTCGTTCACTTGCTCCCCGAAACGCGAGTTCTCGTTGCCCTCGCGCAGGCAGCTCCCCCAGTGCGCGTTGTACGTGCGGTCGATGCGCGCCTCGAGCGAGCAGACCTCCGCGTCCATGATCTCCGCGCGGTCGCGCAAGGCATCGACGCTCTCGCGCGCCAGCGTCCGCGCCTCTTCGAGCCGTGCGCGCACGGCCGGCGCCGTGTGCTCGTCGTCGAGCAGGCGCTGGATCCGCCGGAGCCGCAGCGACTGGTAGTCGATCTCCGACTCGAGGTTGCGGTGCCGCCGGTCGAGCAGGTCGAGGTCCTCGATCTGCGCCTCGAGCCGGTCGCTGACGCTGATCTCGCGCTCGAGCTCCTGCAGCACCATCGCGGTGCGCCACATGTGCTGCTTCCGCAGGCGCAGGATGTCGCCATAGATGTGGTCGCCGATGTAGAGGACCTGCTCGCCCTTGAGGCCGGTCATCTGCTCGAACGCCACCACGTTGCCGCCCTGGTAGATCTTGTCACGCGAGAGGTGCTTGATCTCGAGATCGGGGACGGCCGCGTTCGTCGCCGGATCGATCTGCACGAACGGCCGCAGCTCGTTGAAGAACGCGGGCTTTGCGCCGCCCACGATCACGATGTCGAAGTAGTTCCGCCACGACGGGTACGCCTTGCGCTCGCCGTCGAGCAAGTACTGCATCACGACGTCGGTGTAGTCGTAGAGCGAGTTCGTGAGCAGGAAGAGCTTCTTGCCCGAGCTGCGGAACTTGTGGAGCGTCTCGCCGAGGAGCGGGTCCTTCACGATGAACGCCGGGATGTCCGCCTTGATGACGGACTTCAGCGTGTCGTCGCGGTGCGCTTCGTCGATCGCGGTGCGGATGTCGCCGAACAGCTTGTGGTAGTCGACACGACCGGTCTGCTGGTCGGCCCACGCGACCAGGGTCATGTACATGACGGCCTCGGGGAGCCCGAACAGCGTATCGATCCAGGCGAAGCGATCGCTCGACAGGTTGATCTTCTCGTTGCGGTAGATCGACCGCCGCTGCTCCTGCGTGAGCTGGCGAAACCCGTGGTAGCAGCGCCCGACATAGCTGTGGCGGTCGAGCTTGAACACGTTGCCGAGCTGCCGGTCGATCATCACGCCGCGGACGGCCCACAAGGGGTCGTAGCTCAGGCCCTTGATCGCCTCGGGGTAGCCGTGCTTCTCCACGAGCTTGCCGAGCGTCAGCTCGATCGACAGCTTCTCGAGCTTGTCCTGGTGGTACAGGGCGAGCGTGTAGTCCATGTCGAACCCGATCATCTCGATCGAGTCCATCCGGAGGTTTCGGTTGCAGAACACCCGGTTCTTGCGCGCGACGTCGATCTCGGTCGTCGTGTCGCCAAGCAATGCGCCGACGTGTGGATCGATCTCGGCCGCAACCATGCGCTTAAATTGTACCCCTACCCGCCGGCGGATGCCTGATCCAGGTAAAATCCAGCTGATGAGTACTTCGACGGCCGGCGTCCCTGCCTGGAACCGGCATCCGGAGCCGTTCGAGGAGCTGATCTCGTCGCAGGCCATCGCCGCGCGGGTCGCCGAGCTCGGCGCCGCCATCACGGCCGACTACGCCTCGCTCATCGACAAGGCGGACGTCGTCCTGCTCGGTGTCCTCAAGGGCTCGGTCATCTTCATGGCCGACCTGGCGCGGCACATCGCCCTGCCCATCAGCCTCGACTTCATCGGCATCTCCTCCTACGGCGATGCCACCGTGTCGTCGGGCGTCGTGCAGATCACGCAGGACGTGTCGCGGCCGCTGGAGGGCAAGCACGTCATCGTCGTCGAGGACATCGTGGACACCGGTCACACGGTGCACTACCTCCTGCAGAACCTCGCGACGCGGCGCCCGGCGAGCCTCAAGCTCGCCTCGCTCCTCCACAAGCCGGAGCGCAGCGAGCGCGACGTGGCGATCGACTACCTCGGCTTCACCATCCCGAACAAGTTCGTCGTGGGCTACGGCCTCGACATCGCGCAGCGCTATCGCAACCTGCCGTTCATCGGCGTGGTCACGACCCCGTGACGCCGCACCAGCTCGCGAAGCTCCCCGCCGTCCTCTTCGAGATCGGGAAGCTCGTCGGCAGCGACCTCGACCCGGGGATCCTGCTGTCGCGCATCGCAGAGCTGCTGTGCTCGCTCATCAACGCGAAGGCTTGCTCGGTCATGCTGCTCGACGCCGACCGCAAGCGCCTGCTCGCGAAGGCGGCGTACGGCCTCCGCACCGAGCGCATGCACACGCTGTCGTTCGCCGTGGGCGAGGGCGTGGCGGGCTGGGTCGTGCAGACCGGCGAGCCGGCGCTGATCGCCGATGTCGCCGACGACGCGCGCTTCGTGGCGCTGCCCGCGAACCAGACGCCCATCGCCTCGATGCTGTGCGTGCCGCTCATCGCGCGCGGCGAGCGCGTCGGCGTGGTGACGGCGACCTCGGAGGCCGCGAACGCGTTCCACGTCGATGACCTCGAGCTCGTGCGCTTCATCGCGATGACGATCGCGCTCGATATCGAGAACGTGCGCCTGCACCGCGTGGCCGTCACCGACCCGCTGACCGGCGCGTACAACCGCGAGTTCTTGATGCAGCGGCTCCCGCAGGAGATCGAGGCCACGATCGACCGCGACCGCCCGCTGTCCGTGGCGATGGTGGACGTCGATCACTTCAAGGCCGTCAACGACCAGTACGGGCACGGCACCGGCGACATCGTGCTCGCCGAGGTGGCGCGGCGGCTGCGCGGCGCGATCCGCGGCGGCGATCTGCTCGTGCGGTACGGCGGCGAGGAGTTCCTCGCGGTGCTGCCGAAAGCGGACGCCGGGCGCGCGTGGGAGGTCGGCGAGCGCATGCGGCAGCGCGTGTGCGAGCGCGCCTTCGACATCGGTGACGGCATGGCGCTGCTGTTGCGGATCTCGATCGGCATCGCGCAGTGGCGGATGGGCGAGACCATGCCGGACCTGATCGATCGCGCGGACACGGCTCTCTACGGCGCGAAGGACCGCGGGAGGAACCGGGTCGAGGTGGCACCGTGACCGACGAGGCCGACAAGGTCGACAAGGTCGACGAGCCCGCGGTCGCGACGGTGATCGTGGATGACGATGCGCTGCCGGTCTCGACGGGCAACGACGCGGAGCTCCGGGAGGCGGTCGGCGCCAAGCCAGCCCCCACGCGCGCGGCGAGCGACCATGACCCCGTCCACGACGACGATCACCCCGATGCGCCGGTGCACAAGCGCAGCCGTGCGGTGTTCGCGGCCGGGTTCGTGCTGATCGGCGCGCTTCTGATCGGTGCCCTCGTTCTCCTCGGGCACCTCAACGCCGATCGCTACGAGATCGTGTGTGCGCCCGACGAGATCCGCGCCGAGACCGGTCGCGCCTTCCCGCCGTGGGGCATGCGCGAGCGGACGGGCCCCGAGTGGAAGGCGATCGCGATCCCGCCGGACGCCGAGTGCACGGCGGCCGACGCGCAGACGGAGACCGGGCTCACCACGATGTTCCTCGGGTTGCTCGTCGAGCGCGCGGACAAGGCGCTCCTGGCGCGCGACGCGACGCAAGCCGAGGTCGCCGCCGTCCAGCTGCAGCAGGCGCTCTTGCTCACGCGGTCCGACGCGCGGCGCGACGAGCGCAAGACGATCGAGCGCATGCTCGGCGATGTCGAGTACTGGCGGGCGGCGGGCAAGCTCGCCGCCGCGCGCGCGCTCCTCCTCGATGCCGCGAAGCAGTTCGAGGCGGCGAATACGGCCGTCCCGCGGCACGTGAAGGACGCGTTCGCGCGGGCGACGTACGCGCGCCAGGTCGCCGACGACCTGCAGGCCGGGAGCGACAGCAGCCACGCCGGGAGCGGCGCCGCGGTCGCCGAGCACCCGGGCGCGCCGCTGGGCGTGGCGTTGCCCGTCGAGCCGCGCGCACCGTCGCCAGGCGCCGGCAGCAACCTCGCGATGCCGCTGTCCGATGCCGGCGTGCCGCCGAGCGGCGTGTTGCTCTAGCCGCCCGAGGTGCCGATGGCGAGGTGCACGAGGCCCGCCTTCTTCGCGAGCTCCATCAGGTGCACGACACGCCCGTGCGAGACGCCCTTGTCGGCCTTGAGCACGACCTGCATCTGCTTGTCGTGCTGGAACGCGAGCCCGAACATGTTGTCGAGCTTGTCCTCGGGCACCGGCTGACCCGCGACGCTGACGTCGCCGGAGAGCGGGATCTCGAGGACGAGGCTCGCCTTCGTGGGGTCGATCTCCTGCGCCTGCCCCGACGGCAGGTTGACCTTGATGCCGCTCTTCTTCTCTTCCTCGGTCTTGTCCTTCTGCGCCGTGATCTCCTTCTTCTGCTCGCGCGCTTCGACCTGCACGGCGAGCGACGCGACCATGAAGATGATCAGCAACACGAGGAAGACGTCCGTCAGCGGCGTGATGTTGATCTCGGCGAAGATGCCTTCGCTGCCGTCGTCGTCGCCCCCACCGCTCGAGTCAGGCAGCTTCCCGATCGCCATCGCCGCCTCCCTTCTTCGTCGTGTTCGAGGCCGGCGCCGCGGCGGCCTTCTCGGGCGCGATCGGCGTGACGAGCATCTCGAGGAACTCGTCGGTCAGAAGCTTCATCTCGGTCGCGATGCGCGCCGCACGCTGGTTGAAGTAGTTGTAGAGGATCACGGACTCGACGGCGACGAGGATGCCGGCGGCCGTCACGATGAGGGCCTGCGAGATCGGACCGGCGACGGTGTTGATCTTGAGCGTCTCGTCGGAGCGGAAGCCGCTCATCGCCGACATGATGCCGACGACCGTGCCGAAGAGGCCGACGAACGGGGCCGTCGCGCCGATCGTCCCGAGCATCCAGAGCCGCGTGCGCAGCTCGAGGTTCACCCGCAGGCGCTCGCGGTGCACCGCCGTCGCGACGTGGTCCGCGGTGACGCGGCCAAGCCGCTCGTAGCCGACGAGGAAGACATCCGCCAGCGGAGACGGAGAGCGCTCGCACGCGGATCGGCTCTCCTCGACCGCGCCGCGCGACAGGCCGCGCCGGACCTGGTCGGCGAGCAGCCGCGCGCGCGACACGAAGTCCCACTGCGCGATGACGCGTTCGATACCCACCGCGAGGGCGATCACCGAAAAGGCGACCACGACCCACATGGCCCCGTAGCCATGGTTCATCAGCTCCCAGATCGACTGTTCCATGGGGATTTCCGTACCTATTTGCTCATAGCATGGGCCCAGATGCGACGGCCCTGACGCGCTGGCCTCCTCTCGACCGCCTCCCGCGGGGGCGGGTTGCCCGCAACGTGGGCGCAGGGGTGGAAAACATCCCGAAACCTTGCTCCACTCCGCGCGATGTCCCGCACGGTCGCCTGCGCCAAGCTCCACGAGACCCTGCCCGGCCTCGCCTACAAGCCCTTCCAGGATGCGCTCGGGCAGCGCATCTACGACACCATCTCGCAGCGCGCCTGGAGCGAGTGGATCGAGCACAGCAAGAAGATCGTCAACGAGTACCGGCTCGACCTGACGGCCAAGAAGTCGCACGAGGTGCTCAAGGAGCAGTGCGAGGCGTTCCTCTTCGGCGACGGGCCGGTCGAGACGCCGCCCGAGTACGTCCCGGAAAAGCACTGACGGCTCTCTTTCGCCATCTGCCGGCGCTCGCGGCCCACGTGCCGTGGCAGCCGCTGGGCGTCTGGCCGACGCCCGTCAGCGCGGTCACCGTCGACGGGCGCGCCCTGTGGATCAAGCACGAGGGCGCGTCGCACCCGGTATACGGCGGCAACAAGGTCCGTACGCTCGAGGCGTGGCTCGGTCATGCGCGGGCGGCCGGCGCGCGGCGCCTGTGGGCCATCGGCGCCTACGGCTCGAACCACGCGCTAGCGACGGTCCTCCACGCGCCGGCGGCCGGCCTCACCGGCGGCGCGCTCATCTTTCCGCAACCGCCCAGCGCGTGGGCCCGCGCGAACCTCGCCGCGCTGATCGCCACCGGCTGTCCCATCGTCCGGCTGCGCTCGGTGCTCGAGGTGCCCATCGCGGCGGCCTGGCTCGGGCGGCAGCCCGGCGCGCTGATGATGCCGCCCGGCGGCGCCACGCCGGTCGGGACCCTCGGCGCGGTGTCCGCGGCGTTCGAGCTCGCCGAGCAAGTCGCGGCCGGCGCGCTGCCGCCGCCCGCCCGGATCGTCCTCGCGGCGGGCAGCACGTGCACGACGTCGGGCCTGTGCGCCGGCCTCCAGCTCGCGCGCGAGACGGGCGCGTGGCGCTGGCCCGTGCCGCGGGTGCACGCCGTGCGCGTCACGCCGTGGCCGGTGACCTCGCGCGCCCAGCTCGTGCAGCTCGCCGTGCGGACCCTGGCGCGCGTCGCCGCGCTCGGCGGGCCGGCGGTGGGCTTCGCGCTCGGCCGCGTGCTCGCGATGCTGTCTGTCGATGGCGGGGAGATCGGCGCGGGCTATGGCCGCCGCACGCCGCGCAGCGATGCCGCCGCTGCCGCGCTCGCCGCGACGCCGGCGCAGCTCGACGGCGTCTACGCCGCGAAGGCCGCCGCGGCGCTCCTCCGCGTGCACGCGACCGCCGCCGGACCGCTACTCCTGTGGGCGAGCAAGTCGACCGCGCCGCTGGCGCACCCAGCGATCGCGCAGCTCCGCGCGGCCCCGCCGACGCTCGTGCGCTGGTTGCGGGCCTGAGCCCGCGTTTCCCGCGGACGGTCTGCTCCATCCAGGCGCTGACGGCGGAGCCGACGAGCCGACCGACAGAGGCCGCGATCGATTCGCGGCCTCTCAGCCGCGGCGCCGCCGTTACTTCGTCGAGTCGGTCGCGCGCTTCGAAGCGGCGGCCCGCTTCTCGGCGGCGGCCTTCTCGGCGCGATCCTGCGCGGCGGCGATGTACGCCATGCACTGCTTGAGCTCGCGGTTCGTGGCGACCTTCTCGGCGTAGTAGCCCGGCGCGCGCGTCGAGATCGTGACCGCGAGCTTCGCGGCGTCGTCACAGCGATCCGCATGGGCGAGCGTCACGACCTGCGAGAGCTGCGTCGCCGCCCAGGCGTCGAGCGTGCTCGTGTCCCCGCTCCGCGTCGCGTCGACCTTGTCGGCGGGCGCGTTGCGCTCCTGCTGCGCGGCGACCTTGGCCGGAGCTGGCGCCGGCTTCACGCTCGGGGGCGCGGGCGGGGGAGGCGGAGGGGCCGAGGTCGCGACGGTTGACGGGTCCGCCGCGCCCGAGGCCGCGCCACCCTGGCGACCGGGGCCGTCGACGATGCCGTCGGCGTCGTCGAACTTCGGGCCCGGCTTGGGCGCCGACTTCGACTTCGACGAGCTCTGAGAATTCTGCGACTTCTGGACTTTCGGGGACGTCGGGGCGTTCTCGCCGCGCGCGCGCTGGCCGCGGTCTTTGCCGTCGCCCGTGCTGCTATCGAAGCGATCCTCGTCCTTGAGCGCGATCTCCGGCGTCGTGACGGTGATCCCCTTCTTGTCGATCGCCGACGGCCCGGCGACGTGGGCCGCCGGCGGCTTTCGCGTCGCGGGGTCGCCGTCCGCGCTGACGCCGGCGAGCGGCGCGCCCTTGGCATTCTTCTGCAGGTCCAACGCCGTGGCGTCCGCCGCCGGATCGGCGAGGCCGACCGCGTAGCCGCCCTCCTTCGGCTCGGCTCCCTGCTCGCGTAGCCTCGCCTCGCCGCTGGCGAGGTGGCCCGTGGCGACCGCTTCCGCGCGACCGCCGGGCGCAGCCGCGACGGCCGGCACCGGCATGGCGGCCGCCGAGCCCGCGGCGACGGTGCCCCACGGATCCGCAGGCGTCGACGCGCCCGCGACGACGGCGTTCGAGCTCTCCAGGCGCGCGTTCGACTCGACCGGCGCTTCGTCGAACTGCCCTCGGTCACGCATCTTCATGACGCCGGCGGCGCCGACGACGAGCACGAGCATCGCTGCCGCCGCCATCGCGGGGTGCGCGGCGAACGAGCGCACGAAGCGAAAGAACCAGCTCTCGCGGCCCTCGTCGGCCGGCGCGCGGCGAACGGCGGGCGCCCGGCGCGCCGCCTCCTGGAGCAGCATCGCCGACACCGCCTGCGGCGGATCGAGCCGGAAGTCGAGGATCCGGCTGTCGCGAATCAGGCTGCGCGCGTGCGTCAGGTCCGCGAGCGCGCCCCGGTCTCCCGGATGCGACTCGAGGTGCGTGGCCAGTCGCGCTTCATCGGCGGGCGTCAGCTCGCCGTAGAGCGCGCTGATCAACAGCGCATCGATGTCGTGGACGTCCGCCATGGTTCCTGGGTCCTTGTACTACGGTTGTACCAGGCCGGCGACGACCGAACGAGTCCAGGCAGGACGAGCACTTGCACCAGTGTGCGGGCTCGGCTGGGTCGTCCGGTGTCGCTAGCTCGAGAGTACAGACGCAGGACCCAGGCGGTCGATCTAACCAATGTAGCGGCGCCGTTACGATGACGGTCGCAGGGGGCTAACCCCTGAAGAGCGTTAGTCTTTGTTCGGCTGGCAGCTCCACTCGATGGAGTCGATGGACCAGCCTTCGTCGCCGCAGCTCGAGGCCGAGGCCGCCGCGTCGCCGCTCGCGACCGAGCCGAGGTTCAGCTTCGCGCTGCCGGCGTGGGAGGAGCGGCGCTTCTTCGACTCCGGCGCGCACACGACGCGCCAGCTGAGCGAGCAGTCGACGGGCACGGTGCAGTTGTTGTGGATCGTGAACGCCACGCCGTCATCGCCCTTGTCCGTCTGGTCGAACGACGTGCACTCCGCCAGCGACCGCGGGGTCTTGTCGGCGAGCGCGGTGAGGGACGGGACGCAGATCGTGAGGGCGAGGGCCAACGTGGCCCAACGCGCGGCGGGAGATGCACGCATCGACGACTCCTCGAGCCATGGGCTCGGCATGAAGCACCCGGGCGCCGGCCTCGCAAAAAGCGAAGCAGCATCGTCGGTTGCGAAGACATAGACAGCGCGAGACGCCGCCGGTTCCCACTTTCTTGGGCCGCAGGCGCGCCGAGGCGAAGATGCGGCGATGGGTAGCCCTCTGGACGTGTTTGCCGCCGGCGTGCTCGCCGGCCGCGTGGCGCTGATCACCGGTGGTGGCAGCGGGATCTGCCGCGGGATCGCGGCGGCGTTCGTGCGGTTCGGCGCGCGCGTGTGCATCGTGGGCCGCAAGCAGGACGCGCTCGACGCGACCGCGGCCGCGATCGGCGGAGACGTCCTGCCGTTCGCCGCCGACGTCCGCCAGCCGGACGCGCTCGCCGCTGCCGTGGCCGCGACGATCGCGAAGTTCGGCGCGCTCGACACGCTGGTCAACGGCGCGGCCGGCAACTTCCTCGCGCCCGCCGCCGCGCTCTCGCCGAACGGCTTCAAGACCGTGCTCGACATCGACCTCGCCGGCACGTTCAACGCCTCGCGGGCCGCGTTCGAGGCGCTGCGCACGAGCGGCGACGGCCTCGTGCTCAACATCAGCGCGACGCTGCACTATCACGGCACGCCGCTGCAGATTCACGCGTCCGCCGCGAAGGCCGGCGTCGACGCGATCACGCGCAACCTCGCCGTCGAGTGGGGCCGCTTCGGCATCCGCTCGTGCGGCCTCGCGCCGGGCCCGATCGGCGACACCGAGGGCATGCGGCGGCTCGCGCCGGGCTCGGGTGAGCTCGTGGCGAAGATGGAGAAGAGCATCCCCGCCGGCCGCTTCGGCACGATCGACGAGATCGCCGCCGCGGCCGTGTTCCTGCGCAGCGACGCGGCCCGGTATATCAGCGGGCACGTGCTCGTCGTCGATGGCGGCGCCGTCGTCTCGACGCCGTCGTTTCTGGATCCGTAGTGCCTCGCGCGCGGGTGAAGACGCGGCTGCGCGCCCGCGCGAGCGAGTCGCCGCTCGACGTGGTGACGCCGGCGCGCGCGATGGCGATCGAGATCATCGGCGGCCGCGGGCACTACGAGCGCGTGATCAGCGCGGTCCTCGCGGCCAAGGTCAGCGTGTGGATCAGCACCGCGAACACGAAGGAGCTGATGGTCGAGCGCACGCGCGGCAAGTTCGTGTCGGTGCTCGCGCTCCTCGACGGCCTCGCCGCGCGCGGCGTGGAGCTGCGGCTCCTGCACGCCGAGATCCCGTCGCGACCGTTTCGCGAGGAAATCGCGCAGCACCCGCGGCTGCTCGCCGGTGGCCTCGCCGTCCGCCGCTGCCCCCGCGTCCACCTGAAGGTGGTCGTCGTGGACGGCGCCCTGCTCTACCTCGGCTCGGCCAACTGGACCGGCGCTGGCCTGGGCGCGAAGGGCAGCGGCCGCCGCAACTTCGAGCTCGGCATCGCGACCGACGACGGCGCGCTCCTCGACCAGGTGCAGGCCCTCTACGACCAGATCTGGTCCGGCCGCGAGTGCGCCGCCTGCCGCCTCCGCACCTCCTGCCCCGGCCCCCTCGACGGGGACGGTGTCGTACCTGTCAACCCGCCCCGAAAAAGATCCCGAGCAATCTCGGCCACTTGATCGGGGACGGTGTAACACCTGTCCGCCCTCGCTCGCGAGCGGTAACCGTCGCCGCCCGCTCGTGCACAATACGTGGGCGTGACCGCCGCAGCGTACGTCGACGATGTCTTGCTCGTCGACCGGTGCCTCACCGGCGAGCCGGCGGCCACGCGCGAGCTGTTCCGCCGCCACCAGCGCCGCGTCCACGCCTGCCTCTTCCGCGTGCTCGGCTCCAACCGCGACATGGACGACCTCCTCCAGGACGCATTCCTCCAGGTGTTCCAGTCGCTCCGCGGCTGGCGCGCCGAGGCGAGCCTCGCGACCTGGGTCGACCGCGTCGCCGTGCGCGCGGCGTATCGCTACCTCTCGCAGAAGGGCCGGCGCATCCAGACCGACGCCATCCGCGACGACGACCAGACGCCCGGCGACGACATCCCCGGCGCCCGCCGCCAGCTCGCGCGCGATGGCGTCCGCCGCCTCTACGCCGTCCTCGACGACCTCTCGCCCGCGGCGCGCCTCGCCTTCACGCTCCACGAGATCGATGGCCGCACGATCACCGAGACCGCCGCGCTCGTCAGCTCGTCGGTGACCGCCACCAAGCTGCGCGTGTGGCGCGCGCGCAAGCGCATCGAGACCGCCGCCGCGAGCGACCCCGTGCTCTCCCAGTTCCTCGCGCCCGCCGCGCAGGTCCTCGCCTTCGAGGCCGCGGCCGTCAGCGACAGCGCCCTCCCGATGATCGACGACGCCGACGTGAAGGAGGACGCGTGAGGTCGTCGCCGCCGCCCATCCCGCCGCTCGCGAAGAAGATCGTCGTCGAGCCGCTCGACCCGGAGCGGTTGACCCGCATCGAGCGCACCGTGGTCACGCGCGCCCTCGACGCCTCGCCCGCCCGCGCCCCGCGGAGCAGCGGGTTCGGCCTCGCCGCCGTCGTTGGCGCCACCGCGCTCGCGGCGGGCGTCGTCGGCTGGCTCGCGCACGGCCGCGGCGCGCCGGTCACGGCGGATGTTCCGGCGGCCGCTCTCGCCGCGCCGCTGAGCGTGCACACCGACGCCGCTGCGTCGACGATCGACATCGGCGACGCCACCATCACCAGCAGCCCCGCGACGGCCTACGTCATCACCCGCCCCGACGGCGGCGTGCTCGTCGAGATGGCGCGCGGCAAGGTCGAGCTCGAGGTCGGCCAGCGCGGCGGCCGCGCCCCGCTCGTCGTGCGCGCCGGGGACACGGACGTGGTCGTCGTGGGCACGCACTTCATCGTCGACTACGGCGGCACCGAGGACAGCCGCGTCGTCACGGTGCTCGAGGGCCGCGTGCACGTGGTCCGCCCGCACTACGAGGTGTTCGTCGGCGCCGGCCAGACGTGGACCGATCAGGCGGGCGTGATGACCGCGGTGCTCGGCGGAAGCGCGTCCGTTCCCGCCGACCTCGGCAGCGCCGATACCGGCCGCGGCGCCGTCATCGGCGAGCTCCCCGGCCGCGGCAGCGACGCCGTGCGGATCGCCGTCGGCCCGACGCCGAACGTCCTGCACGAACACGTCGCCGTCGTCCCCGATCCGAACCGGCCCGTCGTCGTCGTGCACCACGACGAGGGCAGCGCCGCCCACCCCGACACCGTCGTCCTCGCCAACGGTGATCACGCCTCGCCCGGCGCCAAGCTCATGCTCGACGCGCAAAAAGATCCCCACACGGCCGTCCTCGCCGCCGTCCGCGAGGTCGCACTGCGCGCGCCCCTCGACGTGGGCACGACCGACGCGAACACCCAGGCCGTGAAGTACACCGCCATCGCCTTCCCGAAAGCGGGCGACGAGAACGCGAAGTTCGGCGCCGACGCCTCGAGCGCGCTCTACAGCCTGGCGTTCGTGCAGGCGATGAAGCAGGGCCGGACCGGCGACGCGCTGACCTCGATCGACGCCTACCTCCGCCGCTTCGGCCACGGCACCGACCTCGGCCAGGTGCTCTGGCTCAAGCTCCGCATCCACTGCCTCGACCGGAGGTGGGATACCGAGTGCAAGCCCTCCGCGCAGCAGTATCTCGTGAAGGCACCGAATGGCGCCGGCGCGCACGTCGCAGAGCTGATCACGTACCAGGAGTAGCGATACACTAGCCGCGATGGGGCGACCCACCGTCGAGCTGCAGCTGGATCCGAAACACGCACGCGATTTGTTCGCGGGCGGCGTCTTCATCGCCGGCTGCGCGCTGCGCGTGACCGAGGAATGCGATCTACTCCTGCGCGGCGCGGCCGGGGAGATGCGGCTCGGCGCGCGCGTGGTGTTCGTCGATCCCACGGGTCGCGGCGCGGGGCTCGAGGTCGTGGGATTCAACCCGGAGCTGCGGCAGAAGATCGCGAACCTCGCCGTGCCGCCGGCGGCGCCCGTCGGGGTCGTCGCGACCGCCTCGGCCCCGGTGGCCGCGATCGCGATCCGGCCCGAGCTCGACGCGGAGGAGCCCGATGTGGACGTCGATGTCGACGTGGACATCGACGACGTCAGCAGCGGCAGCATCCCGGATTACGCCGAGCCGCTGACGAGCGTCGACGAGCCCTCGGCGGCGCACCTGATCTCCGAGCTCGAGGTCGAGACCGCCGGAGAGCAAGAGCCCGAGCTCAAGACGCACCCGCGCTTCGAGGTCCCGGAGCCGGTCATCGTGGCGAAGCCAGAGTTCTTCTTCGACGAGGCGGAGCCGGCCGACGACCTCGAGCTCGCGCCGGAGGTCATCCGCGACGTCTCTGCCGGCTCGGCGCTCGATATCCCGCTCGATCCGTCGCTCGACAATCTGCAGACGTACGAGCTCGCGACGGATAACGATCTGCCGCCGCCGCCGAAGCGCGCGCGGACGGCCGAGCCGCTACGCCCGTGGGAAGCGGAGACGACCCAGCCGATCGCGCTCGAGGAGCTGGACGAGCCCGACCCCGAGGACTCGCACGACTATCACCTCGCCGACGCGCCCGTGAGCGACGGTGAGGCCGAGGCCGAGGCGGGCGAGGCCGACACCGCCGCCGCCGCCGCGGACGACGCCGCCGCCGCCGACATCGAGCGCCACGCGCCGCGCCTTCACGAGCGCATGCGGGGGCTGACGCTCGTGCAGCAGCTCAAGTATGCGCACAACGGCGAGATGCAGGAGCGAATCCTCCTCGAGCGCATCTATGGCAAGGCCGTGTGGGAGGCGCTGCTCCGCAACCCGCGCATCACGGGCCAGGAGGTCGCGCGGATCGCCCGGATGGGGGCGCTGCCGCGGCCGCTCATCGAACAGATCTGCGGCAACGGCGGGTGGCTGCAGGTGCCCGAGGTGCGGCGCGCGCTGCTGACACATCCGCGCCTCACGGCAGACCAGGTCACCCGCGTGCTGCGCCTCTTGCCGCGCCACGAGCTCAAGCTCGCGATGGAGCAGAAGGTCTATACGCGCACCGTTCGCGAGCACGCGCGCCGGCTGCTGCGCGGCTACTGACGCGGCGCGCGCCGCGCTACCAGCGCGTGAAGCCGAGCGGGCCCTCGACCTGGCTGTACGACCAGACGATCGGGTCGGTCGGGGCGGCGCCGGCGAGCGCGCGGTCGAGCGCGGCGCGCGCGTCGCCGGGATCGTCGAGCTGCCACAGCGCGATCGCCTCGGCGAGGAGCGCTTGCCGGTAGTCGGGATCGGCCTCGTCGAGGAGCGGGATCACGGCGCGCAGGTTCGTCTTCGCCACCGCGTAGTTACCCGCGAGGAGCGCGCACAGGCCGAGGTTCATCTGCGCCATGACCTGGAAGTGCGTCGACGTCGGCGTGCGCTCGACCTGGGCGAGGCGCTCGAGGCCTTCGGTGAAGAGCCTCGTGGCGCCGCTGCAGTCGCGCTTCATCTTTTCGGTGATGCCGTCGCGCACGGTCTGCGCGGCGGCGGTGAGCGCACCCCGCGGGGATTCGTTCGTCTGGTCGGCGAGGTGGCTGTAGCCGAACGTGGCGACGGCGTGCCAGATCGCGTCGGGCTTCGTCAGCACGGGCAGGCCGGTGGGTCCGACGGCCGGCGGCGCGGGGGCAACGACCGCGACCGCGACGGGCGTGGGCCCCGGGGCCGCGCCAGCAACGGGGGGCGGAGGCGGCGGCGGCGGCGTGCGGGTCGGTGTTGGCGGCTGTGTCGTTTGCCCGAGGTTCGCCGGGCCGGAGGGCAGGCTCGGGCTCGGAGTCGGACTCGGAGTTGGACTCGGAGTCGGAGTCGGAGTCGGAGTCGGAGTCGGAGTCGGAGTCGGAGTCGGGCTCGGATGGTTCGCAGCCTCGATCGGCTGCGCCGTGATGTTCAGCTTCGGCGCGGGCACGACCGGCGGGGCCGCGCCGCCACCCGAGATCAGCGCGTACGCCGCCGCCGCGCTCGCCGCCACGAGCAGCACCCCGCCGGCCGGGAGCCACACGCGCGCCGCCGCCCGCCGCACGTTCAACGTCGGCATCGGCGCGGCGCGCGCACCATGGCTCGTCGGCAGCGGCGCGGCGCGCGCGACCGGCGCGGCGCTCTTCCTTCCGAGCGCTGCGTCGAGCGCGCGGCCGAGCTCCGTCATCGACGGGAACCGGTTCGCCGACGCATCGTCGACGGCCCGCGCCACGATCGCGCGCACCGGCTCCGGCACCGTCGCCCACAGCGCGGCGTCGCCGTCGGTTCCGCCGCCGAGCGCGCCGCGGAGAGCAACGGCGAACCGCAGCTGGTCGACGCGCGCATCCACGCGGCCGGTCCCGGATGGATCGAAGCGCCCGAGCCCGACATCGATCACCCGCGGCCGCCCGCTCGGCTCGACGAGCACGCACTCGAGCGTCCAGTCGCCGTGCCCGAAGCCGGCCCGATGAGCCGTCGCGAGCGCGTCGCCGATCTGCGCGAAGACCTCCGCGATCGGGCGCCACGGCCGCTTCTCCTGCAGCCACGCCGACAGGAGCGGGCCCTCGACGAACTCCATCGCGATGAACGGCCTCCCGAACGCCACGCCGATCTCCTCGATCTGCACGAGGCTCGGGTGGGTGAGCTGCGCGAGGCCCGGGGCATCGCGCACGAGCCGCGAGCGATACGGCACGTGCGCGACCGTCGCGTGCACGAGCTTGATCGCGACCGCCCGGCCCTCGTCGCGCGCACCGAACACCACGCCGATCGGATCCTGACCGACGCGCGCCGTCACCGCGTACCGCCCGATCATCCCGTCGACGACCGGCCCGGTCTTCTCGCTCGCCTCCCGCTTCTTCATGCCGGTGCCGGTCGCGAGCTCGGTGTCCGCGAACCGCTTGTCGGTCGTGGTCACGCCAACGGCTACGGGCACGCCGCTGCCCGCCTCGACAGCCACGGTGGCGGCGTAGCCGGCCCCGCTGCGGCGATGGTCGTCCATCGAAACCAAGTCTAGCAGACTGATGTACGGTCCGGCTCATGCGCCCCGATGGACGTCGTCCGGATCAGCTCCGCCCGCTCGAGATCATCCCGAACTACCAGAAGCACGCCGAGGGCTCCGCGCTCATCAAGCTCGGCGATACGTGGGTGCTGTGCGCCGCGTCGATCGAGGAGGGCGTGCCGAGCTTCCTGAAGGGCAAGGGCCAGGGCTGGCTCACGGCGGAGTACGCGATGCTCCCGCGCTCCACGCACACGCGCAGCAAGCGCGATCCGGGCGGCCGCGGCAAGGAAATCCAGCGGTTGATCGGGCGCTCGCTGCGCGCGGCGGTCGATCTGAGCGTCCTCGGCGAGCGGACGATCCACGTCGATTGCGACGTCCTGTGCGCCGATGGCGGCACGCGCGTCGCCTCGATCACCGGCGCGTGGGTCGCGCTCGCGCTCGCCATCCGGAAGCTCGTCGATGGTGGGAAGCTGCCCGACACGCGCGCACTGCGCCCGCCGATCGCCGCGGTGTCGGTCGGTGTCGTGACCGGCGAGGTCGTGCTCGACCTCCCGTACATCGAGGACTCGAAGGCGGACGTCGACATGAACGTCGTCGGCACCGAGGACGGCAAGCTCATCGAGGTGCAGGGCACCGCCGAGCACGCGACGTTCGATCGCGCGCAGCTCGACGCGATGCTCGACCTCGCCGCCGCCGGCATCCAGCAGCTCGCCGCCGCCCAGCGCGCGATCGCGGGGCTCCCGCCGCGATGACGCGGCCCCTGGTCTTCGCGACGCGCAACCAGGGCAAGCTCGTCGAGCTGCGCGCGCTGTTGCCCGAGCTCGAGGTCCTCTCGATCGACGAGGCCGAGGCGCGGATCGGCCGCGCGATCCCCGAGGTCGAGGAGGATCGGCCGACGTTCGCCGGGAACGCCGAGAAGAAGGCGCGCGAGGTGGCGGACTTCACGCAGCTGCCCGCGCTCGCCGACGACAGCGGCCTCGAGGTCGACGCCCTCGGCGGCGCGCCCGGCGTGTACAGCGCGCGCTACGCTGGCCACGGCCACGACGACGCGGCCAACAACGCGAAGCTCCTCGCCGAGCTGACGACCGTGCCGGCGGCCGAGCGCGCCGGTCGGTTTCGCTGCGCGCTCGCGTTCTGGGATCCGCAGGCGGGGATCGGCCACACGTTCGAGGGGCGCTGCGAGGGCACCATCCTCGAGGCGCCGCGCGGCACCGGCGGCTTCGGCTACGACCCGCTGTTCTATTCGCCAGAGCTCGGCGCCACGTTCGCCGAGGCGGGCGTCGGGACGAAGAACAACCTCTCGCATCGCGCGCGCGCCATGGCCAGCATGAAGCCGTGGGTGCTCGCGGTCTTCGCTCGCGAGCCCGCCTCGGAGTGACGCGCTTCAAGTACAGGCTGATCGAGACGCAACCGACGAGCAGATCATGACGGCATTCACGCGCCTCGCCGTGGCGAGAGCAGGTAGACGGTGGCGCTGGATCATTGAGCCCGTCGAACTAGGGGCGACACGTCGTGTTCGCAACGTGGTGAGGAGTGCCGCCACCGCACGAGATCTGGTTCCAATCGCTCGATTGGTCGTCGCTTCGCCGCTTCCTTCACTCGATGGATACGTCAGTGATATCCATCATCAACGGAGCGAGGATGCGGCGTGCCTCCATGCGCTTTTCCTCAAGACCATCGGTCAGGTCATCGGCTGGGTCTGCCGTGAGCTGCAGGAAGACCAGCTTGGGCGTCAGTTCTAGGACGCGTTCGAAGGCGTTGGTGTGGCGCAGTGCTTCAGCGCTCATGACCGTCAGATGGTCTGCGCCGAGGAACATCCCCCACTCGACGCCGGCGAGCTTCTCCGAGACTAACTCGCGCTTCCAGTCGCGTGCGCGACGCTCGCGCATGCGCAGCTCGGAGAGCCCTGGGCGGGGCTTCGGCTTTGAGCCGCCCAGCGCGAACCGCTGCCCGAGGGCGTAGCTGGGCTCTTCAGCGATCATGCCGGCCCCCGCATCAAGCACGGTTGCGAGGTCCAGGACGCCCTGTAGCGCGTCCCTCCACCCACCGGCCTCGACGGGAAGAACGACGTAGGCGAAGAACCTGGTGGTTGCAGGGACGGCATCGCGATTGCGCACACCGCTCTCGATCTCCGCGCTTCCGAGCACTTCTTCGCCGTGGCGATTGTCCATGCTGAGGGCGTCGTACGTGCTGTCGAGCAGATAGTCCGCGATGACGTTGGGCGCCGGCTTCGCATGCTTGGTCCAGCGATCTTTGTGGCGCGCCGACACGCGGTCAAGCGCGGCGAAGCACGGGCGCGAGAGAATCTCGCCGACCTTGTGCGCGACGTCTCCGTGCTCGATCAGCGGCAACGCGAAGTCGAGTCGTGTAGCTAGGACGGTCATCCGCAGTCCGTTCTCCAGTCGGCACGCGTGTCCCGGAATTCGTTGTCCTCATTGATGTCCGGGCAGAGCTTGTAGCAATCGATGCGCGACTCGAACCGCTTGCACTTCGCGAAGTCGCTCTTGATGTCGATCAGCTTCTTGATGAGCTCCGAATCCGTCTTCTTCAGCTCTTTGTTCAACTGATCGACGTATCGACGTGCCTGGTCCTTCCCCTTGCTGATCGCTCGCGAGTTGTCCGGCTTCAGCTCGACGACAACGCACGTCTCTCCCGATGCCATCAAACAATCCAATCGGCCGTCATCGAGAACCACTTCTCGCGCATCGCATGTGTTCTGCCGCTCGACGTGTGCTTCCTGGCCCTTGGTCAAGATGAAGCTGACCACGGGATGGTTGGCTCCGCGCAAGCTCTGGGTCATGCGGTCGATGATCTCCCACCGCTTCTGGACGTCGTCCTTGAGCGCCTTGGCCTCGTCTTGCCGGTCCTTGAGGTTCTCGTCTGAGATCACCTCGTCAAGTAGGCGATTTGCGTCGTCCCTCATGTGCTCCAACTCGCCGGACTTGTCTTTGACCTCTTGGCTAACGCGGGCCAGCGCCTCCTGGCTCACGTCTCGCCGCGCCTCCTCATCAGCCTCACAGATCGCGGTCACAACCTTGCGCGTCTCCGCGGGCGTCAGCTTCTTGAGATCCTCCTGTCGGCTCTTGAACTCGTCCGCCTTGCTTCGAGCGCTGCTCCAGTCACCTGCAGCCCAAACGATCCCAAAGCTCGCTACCAGTAGAACCGACGCGGCTACGTATCTATTGAATATGTTCCCTCCCATTCCTTCCCGCATGACTTAGCGACCGGCCATTGCAGAGCGACGACGCGCATCCGCAATATACGCCCGCAACCTCACCCGCCGCTCCACGACCAGCCGTTTGAACGCCTGCGCGAGCGTATCGTCCGCGCGCTCGATATCGATCCGCCGCCCCAACCCGACCGACTGCGCCGCGTGGAGCTTCGCGAACAGCGCGCGCAGCTCTGCCTCTCGACGTGCGTTGCCCGCTGCGCTGGTCTCGCCTGACGCGATCGGCCGCGTCAGCGACGTCAGGATCGCGGCTTCAAGCGCGGGTTCGAGGCTCGCCGGGGGCCGGTTCTGCGCCACGATGGCGTTCGTGCTAACCGTCGCCGGAACGGCGGGAACAGGCTCCCATACCGAGGTGTCCTGGCTTTCCACCGAACGGACCCGCTGGGCGGTCCTGTCTTAGATCGTGTTGGTCATGGAGCGCGTATCGACCAAGGGTCTTGGCGGTTGCTAAAGTCGGTCGAAATTCGCCGCGCCCGGGGTGATCTTGCCCATGCCCTCGTACTCGACCCGCGCGGCCCGCTCGAGGTGCTTCTGCGTGATTGGACTATTCTCGTCCGCGGCCAGCGTGCGCGGTCAGCCCCGGGTCGGTGTACTTCGGCGAGCACGAGACCGCATCCGAGGTGGACGGCGGACACCGCCACGCCGTCTCGGCGCTCGGCATGCCGCACTTCGCTCCCGGCATTGCGACCAGCTGCCGGCACGACGCCGCCGGAGCCACGAAGGTCGCGGTGGTTGTGAGCGCAGGCGCCTGCTCTGCGCGTGGCCGCGGGGCTGGGTAGCATGGCGGCTGACGACGGCGTTGCTTTCTCCGAAGACAACGACGTCCTTACGGTTGTGGAGGCCGCGAAATTCTTGCGGCTTGGCCGCAACGCGGTCTACGACGCGCTCGGGCGCGGCGAGATCCCGCACCGGCGCGTCGGTCGAGCTATTCGGCTGAGCCGTCAGGCCCTCGTGCGATGGTTGTCTTCGTGTGGTCAGACACAGGTCGCGAAGAAGGGGTAGCGATGCCCGTAAAGCGCGATCCACGAACGGGGCGGTGGTTCTTCAGAACCACCGTTCGAACTGCTAACGGATTGAAGGAGCGGGTGTTCGGCACGCCGGGTGTCTCCGGTCCGTACCAGGACCTCGCCCCGACAAAAGTCGGCGCCCGAGCGGCCGAGCACCGCGCGGTCAACGAAGCCCCGACGGGTAAGCCCATCGTACCTGTCTCGCCTTCAGCAACGGAGGTGACGAAGACGATAAGGCAGCACGCAGAAACGTTTGTCGATACGTACAAGCCGGCGAGCAAGGCGAGTGAGAAGCGCGAAAAGCGGCGGGTCTTGAAGAGTCATTTGCTGCCGTTCTTCGGCGCCATGACGATCGACGAGATCGAGCAGATCGACGTCGACGAGTTTTCGCGCCGCGAACTCGACCGGGGGATGGCCGTGAAAACCGTGAACAACAGGTTGGCCGTCCTGTCGACGCTGATCAAGTACGTCACCGCGCAGAAGTCCAAGCTCCGCTTCAAGCTCGACGGGTTGATCGCAGAGATCCACGCGGTCGATCCGGAGGACGTCGAGAAGCTTCTCGATGCGAACGCGGTGGCGGACGAACGCTATCGCGTCGTGATCCTGTTGGCAGCAGAAGCAGGCCTACGGGTCGGTGAGATCCGCGGGCTTCAGTGGACGGATATCCGAGGCGGCCAGGTCACGGTTCGCCGTGCTCTCGACAAGCTGACCAACGAGAACGTCGCCCCGAAGCACAACAAGACGCGCACGGTGCCCCTGTCACCGCGGCTCGTCGCTTCGTTGGCGGATCTGCCGCCGAGGCCTTTGGGTGGTCGCCGAGACCAACGGCACGTTCGTGACCTATGACCGGCTGAGCGAGACAGTGAACGCGATGTACTTGCGTGCCGAAGTCGCGCGTCCGCCGAAGCCGATCCACTGCCTGCGTCATACGTTCGGGACGGTGATGGCACGGCGGGTTCCCCTGCCCGTCTTGCGCGACCTCATGGGCCACGCGGACGTGCAGACGACGCTGCGCTACATCGACGTCGGCGAGGACCAGAAGCGCGACGCGATCGCGGCGGTTTTCGGCTCAGCCGTGGCAGCCACGTGGCAGCAAGAAACGGAGGAGCACGGAGGCAAACCGGAAGCCGCTGAAACTCTGGGGTGAATAACGGGGCTCGAACCCGCGACATCCAGGACCACAACCTGGCGCTCTACCAACTGAGCTATATCCACCGTGACGGCCAAGTGTCTAACCCGACTTGGGCCGGTCGTAAAGGGGGAACCGCCCTCACGAGCGCCCGGGCTATGCTCTGGCCATCATGGTCGCGCCGCTCACGAAGCTCGCCACGGCCGCCGACCTGGCGGAGGACGGCCGCGCCGAGGTCATTCACGGTGTGATCGTGCAGAAGGCGAGCCCCTCGCCAGGGCACGGCCGGTTACAGCTCAACTTCGGCGCCGTGCTGGGACGGCGATTCGAACGCAAACCCGGCGGTCGCTGGCCGGGCGGATGGTGGCTGGGGTCCGAGATCGAAACGCAGTACGAGACTCACGAGGTCTACCTCCACGACGTCACCGGCTGGCGCCGCGACCGCGTCCCCGTCTTTCCGTCCGAACGCCCGGTTCGCGTGCGGCCGGACTGGGCTTGCGAGCTGCTCTCGCCATCAAACAGCCGGCACGACCGAGTTGGCAAGCTGCAGGTGCTCCACGCCAACGGCGTTCCGCACTACTGGCTCGTAGACCCCATCGAGCAGACGCTCACCGTCCATCGCTGGGAGCCGGGCGGCTACCTCATCGTACTCACCGCCGCCGCCGGAGAAACCGTCCGCGCCGAGCCGTTCGAGGCCGTCGAGCTCTCGCTCTCCGTGCTGTTCGGCCTCGACGACGACGTGGAGTGACCGCCCGCGCTACTTCTTGCGCCGCGCGTCCATGATCTTCACGAACGACTTGCTCCGGATCTCGTCGAGCGAGAGCCCCGTCGCCAGCGCCTCCTGCTCGGTGACCGCGCCGCACGCGATGCCGCGCAGGAAGTAGTTCAGCAGGCCCTGGCCCGTCGCCGCGTCGTCGAAGACGTCGCCGACGAGGGTCGCCTGGGCGGCCTTGTCGACGAAGTTCTTGAGGCGCTCGCTCGCCGGCGCGAGGCCATCGAGAAAGAAGCCATAGACGGCGCCGTAGCGCGTCGGCAGCTGGCCCGGGTGCAGGTCCCAGCCCTGGTAGAAGCCGTTGACGAGCGAGTGGCGGACGTCGTCGGCGTGCAGGCGCCAGGCGGCGTGCACGGCGTGGCGGTTGTCGCGCTGCTGCGCGTCGGTGAGGTCTTTCCCGCGGTGCGGCGCCACCGGCATGATGTTCGTGGCGCCGTCGCTGAGCATGATGCCGGTGCCCGCGAACGTCACCTTCATCACCTGCTTGGCGAAGTCGCACGCGGGGTGGCGCATGCGCTGGTGGGCGGCCGTGATGTCGCAGTTCGCCGTGTAGTCGTACGTCCCGAAGTGCGCGGCGACGAGGCGCGCGCCCGCCACGCGGTAGAGGCCCGGCAGCGCCGTGCGGCCCTTCGCGTCGAAGATCGTCTGCGTCGTCTCGACCATGAACTCCATGCGGAGCGTGCCGGCCGGGATGTCGAGCTTGTCCTCGAGCGCGTCGAACGCCTCGACGAGGACCTCGACGTCGGTCTTGCTGGTGATCTTCGGCAGCGTCACGACGAAATTCTCCGGCAACGCGCCGTTCGTCTTGTCGAGGAGCTCCGTCAGGAACACGTCGAGCGTGCGCAGCGAGCGGCCCGCGAGGTCGCGCGTCAGCGGCTTGATGCGGATGCCGATGAACGGCGGCAGCGACCGCGCGGCGTGGCCCGTCGCGACCTGCTGCGCGGCGGCGACGGCGTGGCCGTCCTCCTCGTCGTCCGGCCGGTTGCCGTAGCCGTCCTCGAAGTCGATGCGGAAGTCCTCGACCGCCTCGCGCTTGAGCTTCTCCTTCACGCGCGCGTAGACCGTGTCCGCGAGGTCGCCGCGCAGGCCGATCGCCTCGGCGAACGTCGCTGCGTCGGGCGCGTACGTGTCGAGCGAGCGCAGCGCCAGCTCGCCGAGCTTGCGCGCGGTGTCGGCCGTGAAGAGGTGCGCGCCACCGTAGACGGTGTGCACGGCCTGCCGCGCGCCGGAGTCGCCCGGGTAGAGGTGCATCACGCGGTCCTGCGCGCGCTGCACGCGATCGAGTGCCTTCGAGAGCTTCTTGTCGGGGATGGAAGTCCGGGCGGCCATGGCGCGCGTTGTACCGCGGATCCCGCCATACGAGCCAAACGCCTCCTCGGATCGACGCGCGAATCCGGCGCGACCTGTGACGCCGTGGTGTGGCGTAAGCGCCCAGATTGCCTGGGATTCTGACGCCCCACGCGGGTCCACCACTGGCGCGGCGGGTGCACTTGCGGCGCCCATGAAGCGCACTTCCCTCGTCGCGGCGCTCGCAGCCGCGCTCACCATCGGCACCGTTGCCCTCGTCGTCCCCTCTGCCATCGCCGACAAGACCGCACCGGCATCCGCGGCCAAGCCCGACAAGGACATGCAGACCGTCCTCGACGCGCTCGCCGCGCTCAACGGCAAGCCCGTCGAGACGCTGACGCCGGCCGAGGCGCGCCTCCAGCCGACCCCGACCGACGCCGTCAAGGCCGTCATCGCGGCGAAGACGAAGAAGCCGGCCGCGCCGGAGCCGGTCGGCAACGTCGCCGACCAGACCTACCCGAGCGCCGCGGGCGACAAGCTCCCCCTCCGCATCTACACGCCGAAGGACGCGCCAAAGGACACGCCAAAGGACACGAAGAAGGGCGCCGCCCTGCCCGTCATCGTCTACTTCCACGGCGGCGGCTGGGTCATCGCGAACCTGGACGTCTACGACGCGGCCCCCCGCTCGCTCGCCAATCAGACCGGCGCGATCGTCGTGTCCGCCGAGTACCACCTCGCGCCCGAGAAGAAGTTCCCCGCCGCCCACGACGACGCCTTCGCCGCGTACGCGTGGGTCCGCGCGAACGCCGCGTCCTTCGGCGGTGACCCGGAGCGCATCGCGGTCGCCGGCGAGAGCGCCGGGGCGAACCTCGCGATCAACGTCGCCATCAAGGCGCGCGACACCAGGCAGGGCACGATCGCCCACATGCTCCTCGTCTACCCGGTGGCCGGCAAGGACATGACGACGCCGAGCTACGTGGCCAACGCGGACGCGAAGCCGCTCAGCAAGCCGATGATGCAGTGGTTCGTCAAGAACACGTTCGCCACGCCGGACGGCGCGAACGACCCGCGCATCGACCTCGTCGATCGCACCGACCTCGCGGGCTTGCCGTCGACGACGCTCGTGACGGCGGAGATCGATCCGCTGATGAGCGAGGGGCAGGCGCTCGGCAAGAAGCTCGTGGCGGCCGGCGTGAAGGTCGACGAGCTCGACGTGAAGGGCGTCACGCACGAGTTCTTCGGCATGGGCGCCGTCGTCGCCAAGGCGAAGGCCACGCTCGCCACCTCGGCGAAGGACCTCAAGGCCTCGCTCGCAAAGGTCCCTGCGAAGGTCGGCTCGAAGTAACCTCGGGGGGATGCGACGCGCCGGGCCCCTGCTGATCATCCTCGCTGCATGCGGACGCGTTGGCTTCGAGGACCACGCCGCCACCGACGCGCCGGTCGTCGCAGATTCCCGGCGCGAGGCGGGCGCGCCCGACGCCCCGCGGTTCTCGTGCAACGACGGCGTCTGTGACGGCCACCACGGCGAGACGTGCGGGTGCGGGTCCGATTGCGACACGCAGATGGATGTCTGTGGCAATGGTGCGTGCGATCCCGACGAGGACAGCGCGTCGTGCGAGACCGATTGCGGCCCTTCGCCCTGGCCCTTCGCGGACCTCGAGGCGCAGATCTTTGCTGCGGTGAACGATGCGCGCACGGCCGGCGTCAGCTGCCCCGGCGATGCGGCGCCACGCACGGCGGGTGCCGTCGCGGCGACCACCGACGCGCGATCGACCGTCCGCGTTCTGGCATGGGAGTACGCGCACGACCCGCGGACCGTGATGGGCCAGGTCACGTGCAACGGCCGCACCCTCGCTTCGGTCTTGCAGCCGTCCAGCTTCTCGACCGGCATCTTCATCCAGACGTCGGACGACCCGACGATGGCGGCGGCCCGCATCGTCACCGATGCCCCGTCGTGCGGCAATCTGATGGACCCGGCGCACACCGTCATCGCCATCGGCGCCGCGCACGACCTGACGAACGGCTACATCCTGTTTTTCAAGTAGCGCCGGCCACGGTGCGCACGAGCCGGAAGCCGATCGTCGGCGACCCCGCGCGCTCCGCCGAGCGCGACATCCCGTGCGAGACCGTCACGGCGTCGGCGCAGTCGGTCCATCCGCCACCACGGAGCACGCGCTTCCGGGCTCCGCCGGGACGGGGAGCGCCGGCTCGCCGCGCACGGCGTATGCGACGTACGCGAGCGCGTCGTACGCGTCCGCGGTTGCGCCTCCGTCGGCAGGGCGTACGCGACGCCGGGCTGCGCGGCGGCCAGGGCGTGCGCCAGCTCCTCGGCGTCGTTTGGCGCCGCCGCGACCATCGGATGCAGGGCGAGGGTCCCCGGGCATGGGGTCGATGCGGCGGATGCGTCTCGGCTCCGCCGGGCCCCGAAGGCTCGACCGGGCGTACGGGGCTCGGACCCTGTTCCAGTGAGCGCGGGCCGGCACGACCGCGCGGTCCGGATCGGTTTCACGTGCCGCGGTAGGTGGTGTAGCCGAACGGCGAGATCAGCACCGGCACGTGATAGTGCGCGGCCGCGTCGTGCACGTCGAAGTGGATCTCCACGAGAGGGAAGAACGTCGGCGTCGCGAGCGCGGCGAAGTACGCGGCCGTGTGGAAGCGGATGCGATACGTGCCGGTGGCGAGCGGGCCGGGCGCCGTCAGCGTGCGCAGGCGGCCGTCGGCGTCGGTGCGCCCGGCCCCGATGACGTGCCACGCGCCGGCGTGCTGGTGCTCGAGCTCGATCGCGATGTCGCGCCCGGGCGTGCCGCGGGCCGTGTCGAGGACGTGGGTCGTGATCATGGTCAGCCTCCGAGCTCGGCCAGGAGCTTGTGCAGCCGCAGCCGCGTGATCTTCGCCTGCTCCTCGGCGGCGGTGCGCATCTCGTCGGCGCGCCCGTTCGCCATCCGCGTCTGCAGGTCCGCGAGCATCGCCTCCGCGCTGCGCCCCGTGGCGCACACGATGAAGATGAAGCCGAACTGCTCGGCGTACCGCGCGTTCGCCGCCGCGAGCGCGTCGGCCACGCTGCTCGCCGTCTCGGCCGCCGCGCGCTGCTCGGCGGTGGACCACGCCGCCGTGGCCGCGTCGTGCGGGCGCGCCTCGCCGATCTTCGGGTGCGCCGCGAACGCCTCGAGGTGATCGTCCGGCTCGAGCGCGAACCACGTCCGCTCGGCGATGCGCAGGAGGGCCGCCTCGTCCTCGAACGGCCGCCCGCGCGCGACCTCGCTCGCCCAGCGCGCCGAGCCGTTGCAGCGCCGCAGCGCCGCCGTCGCCTCCTCGGGGCCCATCGCATTGAGCTTCGCCACCCCGACCGCCGCGGCCGTCGCGTCCGGCGCCAGCTCGCCCCACGCGCGGAGCCGCGCCACGCCGCCGCACGGGAACACCGAGAGCAGGAGGTGCGTCACGGGGCCGATGCGCCGGAGCTCGGCGTCGAACACGTGGCGCGTGTGCGGCTGCATCGGGGTGGCGAGGAGGAGCCGCCACGGGCCCTCCGCGCTCGTCGCCCCCGCGACCTCGGCGCGCGCCGGCGCGTTGCCCTTGAAGTGCGACGTGTCGAGCTCGAGCCGCTCCACGGTCCCCGCCGCCGCGAGCTTGATGCGCGCCCAGTCGTGGCCCGGGCCGCGCCGCCGCCGCGTCTCCCAGCCATCCGCCATGCTGCGCGACGGCCCCGGCTTGACGAGGTTATTGCGCGAGCCGAAGAACATGTCGCTGCAGGCCTCGACGACCGCGCCGTGCTCGAGCGCGGCCAGATCCACGGCGCCGCCGAGCGCGCGCAGCCGCGACCAGCGCGGGATGACCTCGCCGTGCACGCGTAGCCGTGCCACGCCGCCATCGGGATAGATGCGGAGCCGCACGTGCGTGAAGCGCTTCGGCGACTCGATCGCGAAGCCGTTCTTCGTGTCGCCCTGCAGCGGCGAGCGCGGGATGATCTCCTCCCAGCTCGCGTTCCCCAGCTTGGCGCGAGCGTCGGGCGAAGCGCCGCCGAAGGGCGGTGCGGTTCCATCGATCATCGAGAGGTCCAGCGCGTCGGGAATCTCGGCGGCCTCGATGGCGCAGCTATCGGGGTAGTTCCCGCGGAACCACGCCGTGTCGACGATGATCCCGCGGATCCGGCCTGGCATCCCGAGCCGCACGACGCACCAGTCGTGGATGTTGCTGTCCGCGCCGGGCGCCACGCCGTCCACCGGCCGGTAGCGCCGCGTCTCCCAGCCGTCCATCCACTTGCCGCGGTCGGTGTAGACGTGGTCCTTCCACACGGCGGGCGCGACCTTGAGGAGGTTCTCCTTCTCGGCGAAGAACTCGTCGTTGCAGGCGATGGCCGCGCCACCGACCTCCTCGCTGGCGAGATCCGGGAGCTCCGCAAATGGCAGGGTCATACGAGCTGTCCTCGATCCTCGGCGAGCGCGCGGCCCGCCTCTGCAACCTTGGCTCCGCGCAGATACGTCGCATGTACGACGCCGCGCACGGTCTCGCCCGCGTACGGCGTCACCTTGTGGCGATGGGCGATCGCCGCCGGCGTCACCGTCTGCGAGGCGGCGTCGTCGAACACGCAGAGGTCGGCGTCGCGGCCCGCGGCGATCGCGCCCTTGGTCGCCGTCAGCCCCGCGAGCTTCGCCGGCGCCGCGCTCATCCAGCGCGCGATGTCGACGAGCGAGTGCCCGCGCGCGGCCGCCTCGGTCCACACGACGGACAGCGCGAGCTGCAGGCCCGACACGCCGCCCCACGCCGCGAGGAAGTCGCCCTGCTCGAGCGCCTTGAGGCCCGGGCTGCACGGCGAGTGATCCGACGCGACGAGCTCGAGCGTGCCGTCGGCGAGCGCGGCCCAGAGGGCCTCGCGGTTCGCGGCGTCGCGGATCGGCGGGGCGCACTTGAACGGCGTGGCGCCGTCGGGGATGCGCTCGGCGATGAAGTGCAGGTAGTGCGGGCACGTCTCGGCCGTGAGCGGCAGGCCCTCGGTGCGCGCGGCCCGGAGCTGCGGCAGCGCGCTCGCGGCCGAGTGATGGACGATGTGCGTGCGGGCGCGCGTGGCGCGGCACAGGCGCGTGGCGAGCGCGATCGCCTCTTCCTCGGCGGCGGGCGGGCGCGACGCGAGGTACGTCGCGTAGCGGCGCGGGTCCAGGTGCGCGAGCGAGGCGGCGCCCGCGTCGATCGGACCCGCGACCTCGGCGTGCACGAGGAGCGGCGCGCCGAGCTCCGCGAGGATCGCCATCGCCGGCGCGAGGACCGCCTCGTCGCACCAGCCGAACTCGGCGACGCCGCTGTCGACGAGGAAGCACTTGAAGCCGCGCACGCCATCGGCGACGAGGCCGGCGAGCTCGCCCGCGTTGCCCGGGACGACGCCGCCCCAGAAGCCGACGTCGACCGCGCATTGCCCGCGGGCCGCGGCGCGCTTCGCGGCGAACGCCTCGCGCGTGGTGGTGGGCGGGATCGAGTTGAGCGGCATGTCGACGAGCGTGGTGACGCCGCCGAGCGCCGCCGCGCGCGTGGCCGTGGCGAAGCCCTCCCACTCCGTGCGTCCGGGCTCGTTCAGGTGCACGTGCGTGTCGACGATCCCCGGCAGGACGGCGAGCTCGCCGACATCGTCCAGCTGCGCGCCGGCGGGCACGTCATCCCACGCGGCGACGCGGGCGATGCGGCCGTCCGCGATGTGAATGGCGGCGGGCGCGATGCCGTCGGAGGTGACGACGCGACGCGAGCGCACGACGAGCATGGCCCTACAGTCGCCGGACAGCGCGGGTGGCGCCAGCGCCACGAGCGTGAATCCCAGACCACATGCCCCGAACCATTGCATAGTGGTTACAGCCACTTGGCTATAGCACGTGGGGTGCTGTCATGCTCTTCATGGCGACACGGTTCATCCTCGCGGCGGTCTTCGCCGTGGCAGCGGGCGCGGGTGCGAGCGGGTGCGTGACGAGCGACGTCATCACCGAGCACGCGTACGCGCCGGACGCGACCTTCCACGCCGACATCGTGGAGTGCGCGGCGCACGCGGACTGCGAGCCGCTCTGCGTCGACGTGTTCGAGCTCGGCCCCGACGCCGTGATCCTCCAGTGCAAGATCCTCGAGCGCGACACGGGCGGCGCGCGGGTCCGCGTGCGGTTCACGGGCGCCAACGGCGGCTGGGACGACGGCTCGGTCTGGGACGACGGCGGCTGGATCGCCGACGGCGGCAGCTACGACGACTCCGGCGATGACGGCGGCAGCTGCGACGACGGCAGCTGCGACGACGGCGGGAGCAGCGACGACGGCGGCGGCGATGACGGCAGCTGCAACGACGGGAGCTGCGATCCCGGCGGCGACGGCGGCGGCGATGACGGTGGTGGCGATGACGGCGATGGCGGCGGCGGCGATGGCGGCGGCGGCGATGACGGCGGCGGCGACGATGGCCTGCGCATCCACCACGGTCACCTCGGCCACGGCACGACGCCCGACGCGGTCCACCCGGCCACGCGCGCACGGTGAGCGCGTTGCGTCAGCGCGTTGCGTAGCGCAGAAGCGCCGAGGAAGAGGAGGTCGGAGGAGTCGGAACGAGAGGGGTTTGCAGCCGAGCTCGACGGATGCAGCGTTGGCTGCACTCGGCGCGGTCGGCTACCAACCCTTCTGATCCGGGCTCCTCTGACCTCTTCCTCCTCTGTTCCTCTGCGCTACGCAACGCACGAACGGAGGGCGTAAGCTCGCGCGATGCAGCCCCGAGCTCTCGTTGCCGTGTTGATGCTCGCGCTCGCCGGCGCCGCTGGGTGCGGCAGCAAGAAGGATCCCCCGCCTCCGCCGGTGCCTGCGCAGCCGGTGGAGCTCGCGCCGGATGACAGCGCCTGCAAGCTCGTCACGAAGGAGGACGCGGCGAAGCTCCTGGGCCACCCGGTCGGCGACGGCGCGATCGGCAAGAAGCGCGATCCCGCGGAGTGCGTCTACAAGTCCGACAGCCCCGCCGGCTCGTCGGTCAGCGTCATGGTCTACAGCGACGGCCAGGAGGGCCTGCGCCGGACCCTCAAGGCCGAGCTGCTCGGCAAGGATCCCGTGCAGCTGCCCGGCATCGGCCAGCGCGCCTACCGGACGGCCGACGGCACGCGGTTCGGGATGCTCGCGAAGGGGAAGTTCGTGTTCGTCAGCGCGCTCAGCGCGGACAGCACGGGTCCGTCCGCGGCCAGCGCCGAGGGCCTGGTGGGCGTGCTTGCCAACCGGCTGTAGGGGTCACCACGCCGCGATGTGCGCGCCCGCTCGGCGGATCCGCACGCCCGTGCCGCCCCGCGCGCCTCACCTCGGGTGCGGCGTCCTCAAGAGGCGAGCTCGTAGGTGATCGAGACGCAGGCGACCTCGGCGCCGTGGGCGTCGAGGCCGGCCAGATCGCGCCCGAGCTTCAGGGCGAGGTCGGTCGCCAGGGTGAGCCGGGCGACCGGGAACAACGCGCACTCCTCGACCGTGATCAGCTCTCGGTACTGGATGTGGAGGTCGGCGGCCAGCGCGAACCACGCCTCCGGCTCGATCGACGCGAGCCGCAAGTGCGCGATCACAGACTCGATCTCGGCGTGCTTCTCGCGGGCCTGCGCGACCTCGTCGCCGAGCCCCGGGATCGCGGCGAGGTGCGGATAGACGACCAGCCGCTCGTTGCGGAGCAGCGCCACGACCCGGCTCGAGAGGGCGCGAAACCGCTCGCGCGCCGTCTCGATGGACCGCGCGCGGAGCAGGCGCCGGAACAGCGCCTCGATCTCTCCCTGCTCGGTCGTCAGCGAGTCGAAGATCGTCGTCATGGACGCGGACCCGAGCAAACCGCGGACCACCCGGCGGCACCTACACGCGGCGCTATTTCAGCAGCGCTCCGCTGTCGATCCACACGCCCATCTCGGCGCGCTCGACGTCAGTGATATTGGTCCGGTTGAGAAACGGCATCTGCTGGCTGTCGACGGCCATCGCCCGGATGCGCGGCGCCATCGCGCGGATCGCATCGGGGCTGTCGAACACGACGTTCTTCGGCGCCACCGGGAACTGCTTGTCCGTCGGGTGCGTGCTGTGACACGGCACGCAGCGCGCCGACACGATCTCCTCCATCCGCGCGTAGTCGACCGGATGATCGACCTTGACCTTCGGGCCGGTGCGGAGGTTGGTCAGCACGAGGAGGCCGATCACCACCACGCCGCCCATGGCGAACGCGGGCGCGAGCCACGCCGCCTTGGGGCGCTGCCGACCGCCGCCGAGGTAGCGCCAGTTCATGAAGTGCCGCACGCCCGCGCCGCCGACCATCACGACGATCAGCACGAGCCAGTTCAGCGGCGCGCCCGTCGCGCTCGGGAAGTGGTTCGAGATCATGATGAACAGGAGCGGGAACGTCAGGTAGTTGTTGTGGATGCTCCGCTGCTTGGCGCGCAGCGAGAGGACGGGGTCTTGCTCCTTCCCCGAGAGCGTCGCGGCGATGAGCGACTTCTGCGACGGCATGATGCAGAGCCAGACGTTGCCCGTCATGATCGTGCCGATCAGCACGCCGGTCTGCATGTACGCGCCCGGCCCGCTGAACGCCTGCGCGAAGCCCCAGATCGCGCCGAACAGCAGCGCGATCGAGAGCACGTTCGCGAGCCGCGGGTTGGCCTCGCCGAAGATCCGCCACAGCGCGTCGTAGGCGAGCCAGCCGCAGAACAGCGACGCCACGGACAGCGTGCATGCGACGGAGGCGTCGAGGTTGGCGACGTGGGGATCGCGGAGCGCGCCCGCGCCGTTCATGTAGTAGACGACGACGAGCAGCGAGATGCCGGTCAGCCAGGTGAAGCCGTTCTGCCACTTGAACCAGTGCATCCGGTCGGGCATCTGGCCCGGCTCGAGGAGCTTCTTCTCGACGTCGTAGAACGCGCCGCTGTGGACCATGTACAGCTTGCCCTGCGAGAGCCGCGACAGCGCCTGGTCCTTCTCGAGGTTGCGGTCGAGCCAGTTGAACAGCATCGAGTTGCCGATCCACATGATCCCGGCGATCACGTGGGCCCAGCGGAAGATGACGTTCAGAAGCTCGTTCAGCGGCACGCGGCGCAAGTCTTACGCTCGTCTGGCGCCCCCGCGCAAGGCGACAAGTTGACGCCGGCGGTAGCCTCGCACGCATGTACGAGGCGCAACGTCACGCGGCCAAGGTCGAGCGGATCGCGCAGCAGCTCCGCGCGCGCCCGCCCGGGACGCCGGTGTCGCTGCGGAAGAGGGCCGTGGCGCACCAGGTGCCAAAGCACGGCGACCTGCGGCGCACGGACGCGAAGATCGACGTGTCGGATCTGACCGAGATCCTGTCGATCGACCCGGAGGCGCGGTTGTGCACGGCGGAGTCGGGCGTGACGTTCGTGGACCTCGTCCGGGCCACGCTCGCGCACGGGCTCGTGCCGGTGGTGGTGCCGGAGCTCAAGACGATCACCATCGGCGGCGCGGTGGCCGGGTGCTCGATCGAGTCGATGTCGTTCGTGTACGGCGGGTTCCACGATTCGTGCGTGGCATACGAGATCCTGACCGGGCGCGGCGAGGTGCTGACGCTGACGCCGGATGGCGAGCACGCGCTCGCGTTCCAGATGATGCAGAACGCGTTCGGCACGCTCGGGATCGTGACCAAGCTGACGTTCCGCCTGGTCCCGGCGAAGGCGTTCGTCCGGCTGACGTACGAGACGCACGCGACGTACGAGGCCTACGCGGTGGCGATCGAGCGCCACGCCGCCGAGCGCGACGTGGACTTCATGGACGGCATCATCCACGGCCCGACGAAGTACGTCCTCGCGCTCGGGCGGTTCGCCGAGGACGCGCCGTACACGAGCGACTACTCGTGGCTCGAGGTCTACTGGCAGAGCACCGGCACGCGCACCGAGGACTACCTGCGCACGGCGGATTACTTCTTCCGATACGACCGCGGCGTGACCAACGTGCGGCCGTCGTCGTTCGCGGGGCGGCTGGTGTTCGGGAAGTTCCTGTCGTCGACGCAGTGGCTGACGATCGGCGCGAAGCTGCACCGGCTCCTGCCGCACGAGAACCCCACCGTCACGCTCGACACGTTCGTGCCGATGTCGCGCGTCGGCGAGTTCCTCGCGTGGTACGAGCGCGAGCTCGCGTTCTATCCCTTGTGGATGGTGCCGTACCGGCGCGTGCGCGACTACGAGTGGCTCGCCGACGGGTTCTACAAGGATCTCGAGGACGACCTGTTCCTCGACATCGCGCTCTACGGCATGAAGCAGACGGGCCGGCGCGTCGGGGCGCACCGCCGCATCGAGGAGAAGCTCATGGCGATCGGCGGGATCAAGACGCTGATCTCGCACAACTACTACAGCGAGGCGGAGTTCTGGTCGATCTTCAACCGGCCGAACTACGACGCCGTGAAGCGGCTCACCGACCCCGACAACGCGTTCCGCGACGTCTACACGAAGATGTGCAAGGCGGCGATGGGCATCGCGTGAGCGCGCGCGCGGTCAGCTGACGGCGAAGACGGCCGCGGCGCCGACGACAACGCCGAGGAGCGCGGGCAAGCGATGGTCGCGATCGCGGACGAGCGGCGGCGCGAGCTGGAGGACGATCGCGATGAACGTGCCGGCCGCGACGGCGATCGCGATGTCGGCGAACGAGTCGACGCGGGCAACGCCGGCGAGCGTGACGGCCGCGCCGAGGCCCGCCGTGAGCTGGACGGCCCCGAGCGCGGCGAGGGCCTGACCGCGCGGCAAGCCGCCCGCGCGCAGGAGCGCGTAGTCCGCGATCTCCTCGGGGACCTCGTGCACGATCACGGCGAGCGTGGTGCCGAGGCCGAGGTGTACGGACTGCACGAACGCGGCGGCGATCGCCATGCCGTCGCCGAAGTTGTGGAGGGCGTCGCTGCCGAGGAGCGAGTAGCGCAGGACGCGCGCGTCGCGGCGGCCGGGCTCGTCGTGGGCGGCGTGGCGGCGGCCGACGACGTACTGGAGGGTCGCGATGGCGACCAGGCCGCCGCCGGCCCACGCCGCCGCGCGCCAGCCGAGCGCCGCGGCGGCCTCGGGCGCGAGATCGAACGCGACCGCCGCGAGCAGCGCGCCGACGGCGAAGCCGAGCAGCAGCGCCCGGTGCCGCTCCAGCAGCCGCTCGGGGATGAGGCCACCGGCGAGCCCCGCGAGTCCGTCGACGACGATCGCGAGCGCGACCCACGCGGTGACACCCATCGCGGTCGCCTAACCCCAGGCGCGCCGGATCGCCTCGGCGATCCCGCCGCCCGCCCCGGCCTCGGCCACGAGCGTGTCGGTGGCGGCGCCGCGCACGTGCTCGGGCGCGGTCGCCATCGCGAACGAGCGGCCTGCGACGCGGAACATCGGGACGTCGTTGACCCAGTCGCCGACCGCGACGGCGTCGCTCAGGTCGCACCCCGCGAGGCGGCAGAGCTCCGCGAGGGCGGTGCCCTTGGTCGGCCCGGCCGCGCGCGCGAGGACGGCGTGCCGCTCGCCGGGCTTGCCGAACAGCGGGCCGATCGGAAAGCTCACCGAGAAGAGCTGGTCGGTGTGCAGGCGAAGCGTGCCGGCGGCGGCGGCGACGGACGCGGCATCGCCGATCGCGACGGCGGCGAGCGGGCCGCTCGCCCAGGCGTCGACGTGCAACGCCTCCGCGACGCGCTGCAGGCTCGGCGACCACGTGCGGACGTAGTCGGCGTACGGCTCGCCGGCCGCGTCGTGGTGGATGTGCTCGGCGCCGAAGA
The DNA here is from genome assembly GCA_025353585.1 of Deltaproteobacteria bacterium. Classification (GTDB taxonomy): domain Bacteria; phylum Myxococcota_A; class Polyangia; order Haliangiales; family Haliangiaceae; genus JABFXX01. The sequence continues at coordinate 54,960 of JANXOM010000035.1, read as the reverse complement.
TGAAGCTCGCGAGGCCGTGCGCGCCGAACGTCTCGCGGAGGAGCGCGGTGGCGGGCGGCGTGATCGCGTGGTGAACGAGCGTGCGGCGGCTGGCGACGTCGATGAGGTGGCTGCCCTCGACGCACGCGATGGCGCCTTCGATCGTGCACGCGCGCGCGGCGCCGACGGAGCCGGCGTGCATGCGGCCGGTCACGATGGTGACCGTGACGCCGGCCGCCTGGAGCTCGCGGATCGCGGCGATGTCGCGCTCGTCGACCTGCTGGTCGGTGCGGAGGAGCGTGCCGTCGAGGTCGAGGGCGAGGAGACGCGGCGTCACCGCGGCAGGTTAGCAGGGGTGCGCGCGCGGGCTGCGGGATCCGCCGTTGCGATCTGCCGCGCCGGCGGCCCCTGAACCACCATCACTAACAACCGGGCCAGGCCCCTGTCAGGCCGGTTTTCGGACGGTGGGCCAGGTTCGCCGTGAGCGGCCAGCGGATCCGGACGCGGGTGGTGGGATCGGGGAGCACGGCTTCCAGAGCGCGGACGAGCGCTTCGAGGCGCCCGGGCCCGGTTGCCGCGCGCTCGCGAGCCGCGGCCGAGGACGTCGCGAGGTAGCCGCCCAGCTCCTCGCGCGTCCAGTCCGCCGTCAGCTCCAGGGACGGCGTCGCGAGCGCCGGCCACGGCCACACCAGATCGCGATAGTAGTTCGTCACGTGCGCACGGCCCGCCGGCCAGTACGGCGCGACCGCCGCGATGTGTGCGGCCACGACCGGGCCCGCCACGCCTTCGACGGTGTTGTCGCCGTACGTCACGACGCCGACGAGCGCGCCCGGCTTCGCGACGCGCGCGACCTCCGCCACGTAGCGCGACCAGTCGAACCAGTGCGCGGCCTGGGCCGCGACCGCCAGGTCCGCGCTCGCATCCGCGAGCGTCGACGCCTCCGCCGGCTCCTGCCGGTACTCGACGCGCGCGTGGGGCTCGGCATCGGCGAGCTGGGCGGCCGCCGGCTCCGTCGCGATCACGCGCCCGAACCGCGCCGCGAGCGCCACCGACAGCTGCCCCGTCCCGCACCCCGCGTCCCAGGCGAGCGCGTGCGCCGGCGCGAGGTCGGCCAGCAGCTCGACGAGCGCGGGCGGATAGCGCGGGCGATACGTCGCGTAGCGCGCCGCGAGCGTCGAGAAGTGGTCTTCGAATGCCATCTCGCTCCGATGCCGCGCCCACCGCGAACGTCGCGACCGCGCGCTGGCTAGGCGACCGTGTCGTCGATGAACGTGAATGTCTTCTGCGGCCAGCCCGCCGTGCACCCCCACCTCACGGGTAGCGGACCTGCACGCCGAGCCCGACCTCGAGCTCGAGGTCGAGCCAGCGCGCGATCGACAGCGTCTCGCCCGCGAAGATGTAGAACCCGTACGCGCGGTGAAAGTCGAGCCAGAAGCCGTTGAGGTTGCGCACGCCGAAGTCCGTGCCGCGCGCCGTTCCCGCCGCGTCCTTGTAGCCGCTGAAGTCGAACACCGCCTGCGCCGTCGTGAACAGCTTGCTCGTGCGCCCCTCGGCGAAGAAGTACCGCAGGCCCGGCGACAGGCTGATCGTGTGCGGGCCGTCGCTCGTCGTCGCGGTCGAGCCGAAATCGCTCTCGAGGCCGACCTTCATCTCGAGCAGGAGGTCCACTTTGCGGCTCACGCCGTAAGCCATCTCGACCTCGAGCGCGAGCGGCGCGCGCGTCAGGCACACGGGCGCGTTGCCGGTGTTCGTGTCGGTCGACGTCGAGCCGCAGTAGTCGGTGTCGTGGTACGTCGCGGTGCCGCGCATGCCGAGCGCCAGGCGCGCCGACACGCCGATCTGCCCGGCGTGGAAGAACGGGCCCTTGCTGGGATCGCGAAGCGGCGGGGCCGAGACCGGTCCCGGGTCGGTCGCGGTGGCCGGCGCCGTGCCGTCGGTATCCTTTGCCGGCGCGAGGCCGCCATCGGCGCGCGCGATGGTGACCGGGCTCGCGCACACGAGCAAGAACAGAGCGGCCCCCAGGCTTCGCATGCGAGCAGCGTACACCGGGATCAGCGCGCGCTGCCGGCGATGGGCCCGCGCATCGCCCCGCCGCCCGCCGCCTCGAGCAGGGCCACGATCGCCCCGCGCTCCTCGGCGGACAGCGCGACCGGGTGCAGGTCCGAGCGCCGCACCATGCCGCGCGTCCAATCGGGGCCGAGCGAGGCGAGCGCCGTGGCGCTGCTGCCGTCGCGCCAGGCGAGCGTCCCCGCGCGGCGATCGATCACGCACGTCAGCGGCCCGGCCGCATCGGTGTGCCATCGGATCCCGTGGAGGTGGCTCGGCTTGCCGTTGATCACGCGCCGCTCGGTCCCGCCGACGGTCGCGACGACCTCGTCGCCATCGTGCACGAGGGCGCGCTGCCGAGCATCATCAGCGCCACGCGGGTCAGGCCGACCGGACGGCCGGGGACGAGCCCGAGCGGACGGCTCCGCCGTCGGGTTCGCTGCATTTCTCCTTATACCTCGGGGCTCCGCGCGCTACCTTCTGCCCGTGATCACGCGCCGCGGGTTCGTCGCTGGCGCCGCGGCGGCCCTCGCCCTCGCGGCGGTGCCCCGGCGCGCGCGCGCGATCGGACCCGGCAGTCGATTCCGGTTCGCCCAGCTGCAGATCGGCTCGGCCAAGCCGCCCCGCCCCGCCGCGCTCAAGCGCCTCGCGTGGGAGATCGACAAGCGCACGTCGATCGACATCGACCTCGAGCCGGCGCTCGTCACGCCGACCTCCGAAACGCTGCACGAATCGCCGTTCCTCTACCTCGCGGGCGAGCGCGACTTCGAGCTGCCGAGCGCGGCCGGCATCGAGGCGCTGCGCCGCTACCTGACGTACGGCGGCTTCCTCTTGATCGACAGCGCGGAGGGCTCCGCCGACGGCGCCTTCGACGGCTCGGTCCGCAAGCTCGTCGCCGCGATCTATCCGCAGCCGGCCAAGACCCTCGAGGTGGTGCCGCCCGACCACGTCGTCTACAAGTCGTTCTACCTGCTCGACAAGCCGCTCGGCCGCCTCGCCATCGCGCCCGCGCTGGAGGGCATCGTGCGCGAGGACCGGCTCGTCGCCGCGTACGTCGCGAACGACATGGGCGGCGCGTGGGCCCGCGATGACTTCGGCAACTATGACTTTCCGTGCGAGCCCGGCGGCGATCGCCAGCGCGAGCTCTCGTTCCGCATGGGCGTGAACCTCGTGATGTACGCGCTCTGCCTCGACTACAAGTCCGACCAGGTGCACGTGCCCTTCATCATGAAGCGGCGGCGCTGGAAGCCGGACGACGGCGCGATGGATCCTGCGAAGCTGCCGAGCAAGCCGTGAACATCGTCCTGTTCTCGGACCTGATGCGCATCGTCCTCGGCCTCGCCGCGGTGTTGCTCGTCGCGGCCACGATCGTCGCCGTGAAGCGCGGCTACGGCGGGCTCGGCGCGCTGCTGGGCGTCGCGGCCCTGCTCTCGGGCGGCGCGCTCGCTGGCGAGGCCCTCGTCGCGCTCACGGTCCGCCTCGCCGCGCCCGGCGCCTCCGACTTCAACGAGTATCGCTGGGTGATGCTCGCGCCGTGGGGCCGGCTCGGCCTCGCGCTGGGCGGGGCCGCGCTCGTCGGGATCGTGGCGCTCGCCTGGCGCGCCACGCGCGGGGCCCCCGCCTGGCGCCGCGCCACGATGATCGGCCTGCGCGCCGGCGGCGCCGTTGCCGCGCTGGTGATGTTCCTCGAGCCCGCCGTCGAGCTGCGGCAGGTCGCGCGCGAGCCGAACCGCGTCGCCGTGCTGATCGATGACAGCAAGTCGATGTCGCTGGCCGAGGATCCGCAGGGCCCCACGCGCATCGCGCGCGCCCGCCAGCTGCTCGCCGCCTCGTCCGACACGCTCGCCGCGTGGAGCGTGGATCACAAGGTCGACTTCTATACGCTCGCCGAGACCGTCAGCCCCACGACGCTCGCCGCGCTCGCCAGCGATCCGGCGGAGGGCAAGGCGACCCTCATCCGCAAGGGCCTCGAGGCCATCCGCGCGCGCTACGAGGGCGGCGACCTCGCCGGCGTCGTGCTGATCTCCGATGGCGCGGCCACCGGCGGCTTCGCCGAGGACAGCGGCGATGGCGCCGTGCGCGACTTCCTGCGCTCGCTCGACACGCGCGTGCACACCGTGTGGGCCGCGCGCCCGGGCCTGCGCGATGTCGCCGTGGCCCAGGTCCACGCCGACGAGTTCGCGTTCGTCCGCACCGTCACGCGCATCGACGCCGTCATCCACACCACGGGCCTGCCCGCGCGCCAGGTCCCCGTCACGCTCGCGACCGACGGCGAGCCGCTGCGCCAGAAGCTCGTCGACCTCCCCGCCGGCGACCACGACGTCACCGTCACGTTCGAGGTCACGCCGCCGCGCGTCGGCCGCTACGTCTACGAGATCAGCGTGCCCGTGGCCGAGGGCGAGGCCGTCACCACGAACAACCGGCGCAGCTTCGTGGTGCGCGTGATCCGCGACAAGATCCGCGTGCTCCAGGTCGCCGGCCAGCCGTCGTGGGACGTGCGCGCGCTCCGCCAGACGCTCAAGAGCAACCCGAACGTCGACCTGATCTCGTTCTTCATCCTGACCACGCAGGACGACGTCTCGCTCGTGCCGAACGACGAGAAGTCGCTGATCCCGTTCCCCACGCGCGAGCTGTTCGAGCAGCAGCTCCCCTCGTTCGACCTCATCATCCTGCAGAACTTCGAGTACCTGCCGTACGGCATCGCCGACTACCTCGAGAACATCCGCACGTACGTCGAGGGCGGCGGCGGCCTCGTGATGCTCGGCGGCGCGCAGAGCTTCTCGTCGGGTGGCTACTACGGCACGCCTGTCGCCGAGGCGCTGCCGGTCCTGCTCTACGGCCCGTTCGACAGCGGCCCCGTCCTCGACACCGGCCGGTTCGTCCCCCAGCTCACCGACGCCGGCACCTCGCACCCGATCACCTCCTTGCGCTACGCGGCCGACGACAACGCCGCGGCGTGGCGCGCGCTGCCGCCGCTCGAGGGCGTGAACCTCATCGCCGCGGCCAAGCCGGACGCCACCGTCCTCGCCGTCCACCCGCGCCTCAAGACGAAGGCCGGCAAGCCGATGCCCGTCATGGTCGCGGGGGAGTACGGCAAGGGCCGCTCGCTCGCCGTCACCACGGACACGCTGTGGCGGTGGGGCTTCGTCGCCGCCGCTCGCCCCGGCGACGACGGCCGCCAGTACACGAAGCTCTGGGAGAACGCGATGCGCTGGCTGATCCAGGATCCCGATCTCCGCAACCTGCACGTCGACAGCGACGCCAGCGAGTACGCGCCCGGCGCGCCCGTCCGCGTGGCCATCCGCCTCCTCGGCCGCGACTACCAGCCCACGCCGGGCGGCGTCGTCGAGCTCACCGTCAAGCGCGGCGCCGATCCGGCGACCGCCGAGCAGGTCTTCGCCGCAAAGGTCACCGTGGGCGACGACGGCACCGCCATCCACGAGCTCGCTGGCCTCCAGCCCGGCGTCTATCGCGCGCTGGGCCACGCCACGATCGGCGGACGTCAGGTCGACGCCAGTGACATCTTCCTCGTCCGTGAGGCCGGGAGCGAGCTCGACCGCCCGGTGGGCGATCCGGCCACGCTCGAGGCCATCGCGAAGGCCACGGGCGGCGTCGCCCTCGGCGCCATCGACGTCCTGCCCGAAGGGCTAGCCTTCGACCCGCCGCGCATCGTGCGCGTCGACAAACGCACGGATGTGGAGCTGTGGAGCCGTCCTGGGCTCCTCCTGCTCGTCGTCGGGCTCCTCGGGCTCGAGTGGCTCTTGCGCCAGCGGAGTGGGTACCTGTAAACCGGCACTACGCCGATGCTCCAGCCCGATAGCCTCGTCACCGACCTGATCTTCAACGCGAACGCGGCGATCGACGCCGCGGCGCAGAAAGCCCTCGTGGAGGCGCTCGGCGGCCAGGCGGCGGTCGAGACGAAGCAGCTGATCGACGTCGATCGCATGCTCGAGCCCCGGCAGGAGATGGAGCTGTCGCCGTCGATGCCGTTCCGCCGCCGGGGCGAGCGCCGCGTCATGATCGTGGACGACGCGGGCGAGGCCGGCCCCGCCGCCCGCCCCGATCCGACGCTCGACCCGATCGTCAGCCGCGACCTCCGCCCCGCGAAGGAGGCGCTGATCGCCATCTGCACCGCGCTGCCGGTGCGCCTCGGCCGCCTCTTCGTCCTCGGGACCTGGGGTGACGCGGTCCTGGTCTCCACGAGCGCGCGCGACCTCCGCGGCATCTGCCTCCTGCCCTACGCCCTCGACCCGCAGGTCGATGTCGACGGCAAGCGCCGCCAGACGCCGCTCTCGCAGAAGGAGTTCGAGACCAAGCTCCTGGCGTTCGAGAAGCGCCTCGACGAGCTGGACGACGAGCAGATCCTCGCGAACCTCTCGGGCATCAACTACGAGAAGCGCGGCGACCTCCACATCGTGGACGTCCTCGAGGAGGACGGCACCTGGGACCAGCGCAAGTCGATGGCCCTCGAGGCTCAGCTCGGCGCGCTGGACCAGTTCTCGATGATCCCCGGCGCGCCGCAGCCCAAGAAGAAGGTGGTCGCCGCGAACGGCGCTCCCGCGCCCGCCGCCGCCGCCGCGAAGCCGGCCGCCGAGCCGCCGAAGCCCGAGCCGAAGCCCGAGCCGAAGGGCGGCGCGCTCTCCGCGAAGCTCCTCGACGACAAGGTCATCCTCGTCTTCCCGCCGGATCGGTTCGACCTCGACGTCGCCGCCGCGCTCGGCAAGAAGGACTGGGAGCAGGTCCTGCGCAGCTCCGATCAGCTCACGGGCGAGCTGCGCGACCGGATGCACCGCGACGGCGCCGCGTGGATCGCGCCGCTCGAGTTCCTGTCCGAGGTGTTCGTCGAGGGCAAGCCGCTCTCGAAGGCCGTGTTCGAGAAGGACGCGCAGGCGCACGACGGGATCCGCTCGCTCGAGGTGCACTTCCCGCGCTTCGGCGACGCGACGCTCCTCGAGGTGCCGGGCAAGGGCCGCTTCGTCACGTCGCTCACCAAGGGCGCCGAGCGCGCCGCGGCGCTCCTGGGTTAGCGTGAAGACCGCGCTCGCCGCCGCGCTGCTGGTCGCTGCCTCGGCGGCGGCCGCCCACGCCGACGACGAGCTGACCGGCGTCACCGTCATCTTCGCGCGCGGCGCGTCGCTCTACCGCGTCGACGCGCGCGGCAAGGGCGAGACGGAGATCGCGACCCTGCCGGCCAGGACGGCCGTGCGCGCGTTGCGCACCGACGCGACGGGCAGCGTGCTGCTCGCCGATGTCGGCGGCAAGTGGTCGTGGCTCCCGCTCGACGGCTCGACGAAGTCGCTCGCCGAGCTCCCGTGCGCCGAGGGCCCGGCGCAGCTCGCCGAGGATGGCTCGAGCGTGGTGTGCCGCTCGCCGGATCCGAAGGTCGGCGGCATCGTGTACGACCTCCACGCGCAGCGCGCGGCGGCGGCCGCGATCTCGGCGAACGGCGCGCGGCTCGCGAGCACCGCCGACGGCCTCCGCCTCGTGTGGGCCGACGCGAACGGCGTGTGGACGGCGCCCGCCGACTCGCCCGGCCGCAAGACCAAGGTCGCGCCGACGGCGCCCGTGCGCGGCTTCCTCGCGAGCCCGGACGGCAAGCGCGCGCTCGGCGTGTTCACCGACCAGGTCTACACCGACGTGCACCACAAGAAGCCCGCGGACGTCCTCATGAGCTTCCAGCTCGATGGCGCCGGCGCGCGGCGCAAGGCCATCCGCGATGGCGTGCCGCTCGAGTGGTCGCACGACTCGCAGTGGGCGCTCGTTCAGGACGCCGGCAAGGCGTGCCTGATGAAGGCGAGCGGCGGCGAGTACAAGTGCTGGAAGGGCTTCACCGCGGCGTCGGTCGCGAGCGATGGCAGCTGGGCGCTCGTGCTCGGCAATCGCGATGGGAGCAAGCCCGCCGCCGCGTCGCCGAAGGTCCCCAAGGGCAAGAAGGCGCCAACGCCCGCCCCGCCGCCGCCCCCAGCGGCCATCCCCGACGAGCCCACGGACGACGTCGGCAGCGAGGGCGGCGAGCCCGCGGGCCCCGACGTCGCCGTGGCGCCGCCGTCCGGACCGCTCAGCCTCTTCCGCGGCAAGCTCGACGGCCCGTTCACCGACCCGCCGATCCTCGTCGTGAAGGTCGTCGACGGCGCGGCCGTGTGGATCCCGCGCAAGAACTGACCGCCAGGGCGGGCCAGAGTCACGGAATGTTGATCGCGTCGCCCGGCATGACGTAGATGTTCATGTCCGTCCGCGTGCCGTTCGAGAGCAGATCGTAATCGAGCGGGATCGGGTGCACCGCGTGCGTCTTCGCGTCGGTGCGGATGAGCTTGACCTCGTTGCGCTTGGCAAAGCGGGTCGGACCACCGGCGAGCGCGATCGCGTCCGCGACGGTCAGGTACTGATCCGACGAGTAGATGCCGGGGCGCGAGACCTCGCCGTCGATCCGGAAGCGATAGCTGTGCCACGAGCGCACCGCGACGGTGGTCTCCGTGCCGTTCAGCTTGAGGAACTCGGCGAGCTGCGTGTTGATCTTGGCGCGCAGGCCCGACGGCGTCTCGCCGACCGCCTTCAGATCACCGACCAGCGGCATCGTGATCGTGCCGTCCGGGCGGATCGTCGACTCGGTGTTGAGGTTCTGGTTCTCCCAGACGCGGATGTCGACCACGTCGCCGACCCCGAGGGTGAGCTCGTGGTTACGGGGGTCGGGCTCGTCCTTGTAGGGATAGTTCGGCGGAGGTGGCGTGCACGCGGCCATCCCGACCAGCACCAGCGATCCGAGCAGTACAGGCGCGCGCTTCACACCGGGGAGTTTGGCACAAAGCCGCCTGGGGTCACTCGGTGCGCAGCCACAACATACGGCTGATGCGCGGCGCGCCCTGCGAGTCGACCTTGTTGCCGACCGTGGACGCCGCATCCGTCCCGAGGCGCTCCTGCTGGCTGCTCGACGCGGCGAACAACGCCGTGCCGCCCGCGGCGAGCGCGGCCGCTCCACCCTGGACCGCGACGACCGTCGTCACCGACGACAGGGGCGCGCGATAGACGTGGCCGGTCGAGCCGGCCGTGCCGTACCCGCTCGCGTTCACGTCGGTGCTGTCCGTGGTGACGAACAGCTCCCCGCCGACGATCTGGGCCTGCGAGAAGCCGGCCTCCGCGGTGGTGGCGAAGTCGAACTTGAACGGAATATCGGCGACCGGGGAGCTCTCGTTCAGCGGCGGCACCGGCAGCGGCGCGGGATCGAGCGCGATCGCGACCACCGATTGCTGATGGCCAGTCCCCCAGCTCGGCACGGGGATGAGCGGGGTCACGTCGAGGTAGCCGCCGGTCGAGATCACGGCGAACTGCTTGCCGCTGTTCGCGTAGATCGCGGGCGGCGAGCCGATCGGATGAAAGTCCGTGGTGAACGAGAACAGCGGCTTGTTGGTGGGGAAGCGCGACACGCCGGTGACGGCGTCGAGCTCCCAGACGTCGCCGTAGAGATCGCCGAACACGATATCGGTCAGGAAGCCCTGCCCTTGCTTGTCCACGCCGACCGCGCCACCCGGCACGCCGGAGTGCGGCGGGCTCGTGCCGCCCGCCCGCGTCGGCGCATACGAGAACGTGAACGGCGTGGCCCAGATCAGCGAGCCGTCGGTCATGTCGATGCCGTTGACGACCTCGCCCGCCGTGGCGTCCACGACGCCCAGCGTGCCGCCATTGGTGGTCTGCGCGACGACGAGGTTGCGCGTCACACCGCCGACGTTGATCGGGCCCGCCGCGAGCGCGAGCCCGACGCCCATCTCGGTCAGGCCGCGGCCCGGACCGGGGACCTTGATCGAGCGCTCCCAGATGACCGCCGGGTTCTGGGGGTCGGTGATGTCGAGCGCGTAGATCGCCGGCTGCGCCGCGAGCAGGTTGTTCGGATCGCCCGAGCCGGTCTGGAACATCAAGATCGTGCGGAAGCTCTTCGTCCCCGAGCCGGTGAAGTCACCGAACGCGTCGATCACGCGCGGCGAGCCGTCGATGACCGACAGGTTCGAGCGGACCGACGCCAGCTGCACGCGCGGGAGGAACGCCCACAGCTCGGTGCCGAGGTGCGGGCAGCCATGGGCCACGTCCACCTGGGCGCAGAAGGCGTGGAGCATGCCGTCGGTCGCGCCGACGTACGCCATCGTCGCGCGCGCGCCGATGGTGAGCGTGCTCGGGCCGATCACCGCGACCGTCGACCGGTCGATGCCGCCGAGCGCGGCGACGTAGGTGGCCCCGGTCCACCAGCCCGCGAGCAGCCGGCGCGTGATCGTGACGTAGTCGGCCGGGACGAGCGTGGTGCCGACCGCGAGGAGCGCGCCGATCGTCGGGGCGTTCGCGTCCGTCACGTAGACGTTGGGCGGACGCAGCGCCACGCCGGTCGTGGTCGATGGCGTGACCGTGGTGGTGAAGACCACGCGGCACGAGCCATCGATCGTCCCACAGCTGTTGGAGACGGCCGGGATCTGCGTGGCCGCATCGAACAGCACCGTGCCGGCGCCCTGTGCGATGGCGCCGGTGATCGACGTGAGGTCCGTGGCGCGGAGGTGGCCCTTGACGAACGGGAAGGTCCAGCCTGTCAGGTCCGCCGTCGCGGCGACGACCGGCGCGAGCTGCGGCGGCTGGACGTTCTCGAAGGTGCCCACCACGAGCGCCGAGACGCCCGCCGCGACGGTCGCCACGATCGGCGTCGACCGCGAGGTCTCGGTCGTGGTCGTGGGGACGGGGACGGTGCTCTCGCCGAGGAGCAGCAGGGTCTCGAGGGCGAGCTTCGTGCCGGCGACGCTGTTGCTCTGATCGTGACCACCCAGGTAGAGGACGTTCGCCTTGCCGGGCGTGTTGTCCTTGATGCTGCGGCTGGCGCTGTAGGAGATGAGGGAGCCCCCGGACATCTCCGCCACGAGCGGGATGACGCCCGGCTTGAACATCGAGCCCGTGGCCCCGAGCGGGGTATAGCCGCGCACGTGGTCGAGCGAGCTGCCCGTGTTCCACAGGTAGTCTCCGAGCTGCACGAACTCGTCGGTCGGGGTCCCGAAGGCAACGCAGTCGGAGCCCGGGAACCCGCCGGACGCGGGATCGGAGCAGTTATGGAACGTGCCGATGGGTTCGGCCGCCGGGTTGCGGTCGATGCCCCATTGCGTGCCGACCGCGGCGCACGACCCCGCGCTGTTGACACAGGTCTGGAGCTGCAGGTTGGCGCCGGCGGTGCCATCCACGATGTTGGGAGCCCCGCCCAAGTAAGCGCCCTCGAACGTCGAGATCGACGCGCACTCGCCCATGAGACCGGTCTGGCCGTCGAGGAACGCGCTGATGTTACTGAGGGCGACGAGCTCCGTCGCGCTTGGCGGCGAGCCCGGACCGGCGGTGGTCTCCCAGTGGGGCGTCCACAGCATCGTGTACCGCTTCACGCCGGAGTCGAGGATCTGGAGCTTGTTGTTGGCCAGATCGGCGAAGTCGAAGATGTCGAAGATCTGGCCGGCGCTGCCGCCGTTGGGGCACAGCACGGGATCGGCGATGTTCTGGCCGCCCGTCGGGCAGCCCTGCGCGCCGTCGAAGTCGATCCCGCCGTTGGCGAGGTAATCCTCGAGGATGCTGTCGCCGCGGTCGACCTTGCCTTTCCTCGACGCCGGCAGCCCCGACACGGGCAGCGTGACGGTGAACGTCGTCAGCGTCGGCGTCGTCTGGATCGTGAACACGCCGTTGTACTCGGGCTTCTTGACGCCCGAGATCGTGACGCGATTGCCTGGCACGAAGCCGTGCGCGTACTGGGTCGTGTACGTCGCCGTGAAGCCCGCCTCGGTGGCGCCACCGACCGTGGTCTGGAGAGGGACCGTGACGGGCGTGATGACCTTGATCGGACCGGTCGAGCCGGTGCTATCCGTCTCGAGAACCGCGAGGCGCGGCGGCTGTGCGGTGAACGACTTGCGGACGGGGGCGCTGAACGGGAACTGCGCGCGATGCACGTTGACGTGGTGAGAGACGCCGAAGATGCACGTACCCGTCGCGCGGTACGGGCCGAAATCGATCGGGTTCGGGGGCACGTCGGCGTCGGTCGCGGCGTACGTCCCGTCGAGGAGCGCCAGGAAGTTCGTGGCGTCGACGCCGCCGTCGATGATGAACGCGCCGCCGAGGTAGCCGACCGTGGTCGCGGTGGCGTCGAGCGGCTTGGACGTGTACTGCGGGTACACCGCCGGGTTCGAGGTCGTGTCGACCGTGTTGACCAGCGCGTCACTGGCGGCCGACGTCGAGCTGTTGTTGACGAGCTTGACGATGTTGCCGGCGCCGTTGCTGAGCTGGAAGTCGCAGCCGTCGTCCCACAGCGCGCTGCCGGTCGGCCCCGCGAACTGGTTCGAGGGTCGGCAGCGATTCGGCGAGGTCTTCGACGGCGAGACGACGTAATTGATCGTGATGCGTGGCTTGCCGTTCGCGACCAGCCAGCCCTCGGCGCGCAGCACGTTGTAGACGAGGCCATACGCGGACACCGCGCCGCAGTCGTCTTGGTAGGAGGCGTTCGTCGGGATGATCAGCGCACCGGCGCTGAACCCGGCGTGCGCTCGATGCGCGATCGCCAGCACGAGCACCACCGCACCACTGATCGATCTGAGCATGCGCATGGCTACGAATCCCCCCTAGGGGGCCCAGGCTATCACGCGCGCTTATCGAAGATCGATGTGCGCATTCGGGACAGCGCGAATACGCTCGATCCGGGTGGGCCCCGCTCCCACCTCGTACTCCCCGACGCGCGCTACTGCGTGCGGAGCCAGAGCAGTCGAGCGATCTTCGGCTGCCCGGCCGTGTCGACCTTGCCGGTCGACGCGGTGTTGTCGGCGTTCCCGAGTTGCTGCTGCTTGTTGCTCGATGCGGAGTAGATATCGAGGCCGGCCGTCGCGAGCGAGCTCGCACCGCCGCGGACGCTGACCACCGTGAAGCTCGAGGTGAGGTCCGAAGTGTACACGTGGCCCGTCGAGCCAGTCGTGCCGTAGCCGCTGGCGTTGACGTCCGAGTTGTCGGTGGAGATGAACAGCTCGCCGCCCACGACCGTCGCCTGGGCGAAGCCGCGCTCACCCGCTGCGAGGTTGAACTTGATCGGGATATCCGCCACCGGCGAGACCTCCGACAGCGTGACGTCGGCCGTCGGGGCGTTCAGCGCGATCGCGAGCACGGCTTGCGGGGAGACCGCGCCGGTCGCCCAGCTCGTCAGGTCCTTCGGATCGTAGTAGCCGCCTGTCGTGACGACGGAGAAGTCCTGGCCGCCGTTGCTGTAGATCGCCGGGACGACGCCGATCGGGTGGAAGTCCGTCTGGAACGAGAACAGCGGCTTGTTCGGGAGGTACCGCGAGATGCCGGTGGCCGCGTCGAGCTCCCACACGCGGCCAAACAGGTCGCCGAACACGACGTCGGTGATGAAGCCCTGGCCCTGCTTGTCGACGCCGACGGCGCCGCCGGGGACCCCCGAGCGCGGGATCAGCGCGCCCCCCGAGCGCGTCGGCGCGTAGTTGCTCTTGAACGTCCAGACCGTGATCCCTGTCTCCAGGTCGATGCCGAAGACGAGGTTCGCGGTGGACGAATCGGCCGCCCCGTTCGTGCCGCCGTCGTTGGTCTCGGCGAAGACGAGGTTGCGCGAGATCCCACCGACATTGATCGGGCCCGCGGTGAGCGCGAGGCCACTGCCGATGACATCGGCGCCGCGCAGCGCGCCCGGGGACTGGATCGTGTACTCGAAGACGACCTTCGGGTTCTGCGGGTCGGTGATGTCGAGGGCGTAGAGCGCCGGCTGCGAGGCGGCCGGATCGGTCGGATCGCCCGAGCCCGTCAGGAACGTGAGAATCGTGCGGAAGCTCTTCGTCCCCGAGCCCGAGAAGTCACCGAAGGAATCGATGACGTGGGGCGAACCCTGGATGACCGCCTTGTTCGAGTGAATGCCCGCCAGCTGCGTGCGCGGCAAGAAGGCCCACAGCTCGCCGCCGATCGTGCCGCAGCCCTTCGCGGCGTTCTGTTCTGCGCAGAAGGCGTGGAGCATGCCGTCGCTCGCACCGACGTACGCCATGGTGGCACGGCCCCCGTTGGCGAGCGTGCTCGGGCCGATCACCGCGACGGTCGAATGATCGATGCCACCGAGCGCGGGCACGTAGGAGGTCCCGTTCCAGGAGCCCGCGAGCACGCGGTGGATCATGTTCGTGTAGTCCGCCGCCACGAGCGCGGTTCCGGACACGAGGGCCGGCCCGAGGTTCGCGGCCTGGCTGTCCGTGACGAACGTGACCGCGGGGTGGAGGGCCACGCCGAGGACGGTCGGCGCGATCGTCGTGAAGACGGAGCGACAGCTGAGGTTGAAGTTCGTGCCGCAGCCGGCGTTGTTCGGGGTCGGGATGTTGAGCGCACCGTCGAAGTCCGTCGAGCCGGTGCCGATCGTCGTCTCGGAGGTCCCGATCGTGCCCGCCACGGTCGCGTGCAGGTGCCCCTTCACGGCCGGGAACGACCAGATGCCGTTCGCGAAGTCCGCGCTCGTGTTGAGGACCGCGTTCGGGAGGATGGGCGCCGGGACGACGTTCTCGAACGTGCCGCTGACGACGACGGCGTCCCCGTTGGGCAGCGTCGTGGCGATCGGAGACGAGCGCGACGTCTCGAAGATCGTCGGCGCCGGGACGATCGTCGGCGAGCCGAGGAGGAGCAGGGTCTCGAGGGCGAGCTTCGTGCCGGCGACATTGCCCGACTGGTCGTGGCCACCGAGGTAGAGGACGTTCGCCTTGCCGGGCGTGTTGTCCTTGATGTTGCGGCTCGCGTAGTGGCCGCGGAGGGTGCTACCGCCACCGGTGTACGCGGAGATCAGCGGGGTCACGCCGGGCTTGAACATCGACGTCGTCGCGGCGGCGGGCTGGAAGCCGGTGACGTGGCCGCCATTGGTGTCCCAGAGATAGTCCGCGACCTGAACGAACTCGTCCGTCGGCGCGCCATACTTCACGCAGTTGCCACCGCCGCCGGCGGGATCGGTGCAGTTGTGCAGCGTGCCGGTGGGCAGGCTCGACGGACCGCGATCCATGCCCCACGACGTCGCGCCGACGGAGCAGTTGCCAGTGCCGTCGTTGACGCAGGTCTGCAGCTGGAGGCCGCCCGTGACCAGGTCCTTCGAGCCGCCCTGATAGGCGCCCTCGAATGACGAGATGGCGGCGCACTCGGCGAGGAGGCCGGTCTGACCGTTGAGGAACGTGTTGATGTTCGCCATCGCGGTGTTCTCGACGGCGAGGGGGCCGGAGGTCGTGCTGGCCGTCGTGACCCAGTGCGGCGACCACAACATCGTGTAGCGCGGCACGCCGCTGTCCTTGGTGAACAGGCCGAGCCCGTTGGCCGCGTTGCCGGCCACGATGTCCTGGAAGTCGATGATGTCGAAGATCTGGCCCGCCGCGCCGGAGTTCGGGCAGATCGCGATGTTGCCGACGTTGGTGCCGCCGGCGGGGCAGCCCTGCGCGTTCTGGAAGTTCAGCCCGGCGTTCGCGAGGTAGTTCTCCATGATGGAGCCGTTCTCGGTGCCATTGCCCCCGGCGCCGCCGAGCACACCCGTGACCGAGAGGGTGACCTTGAACTGGGTGCTCGACGGGGCGCTCGTGACGGTGAACCGGCCATTGTAGGGGGCCCGGTTCATGCCGGACACCACGACGACGTCACCGGCCACGAGGCCATGCGCGCTCGAAGCGTTGTAGGTCGCGGTGGAGCCCAGCTCGCTCGCGTTCGCGATGCCGAACGACGGCGTGGAGGTGATGACGCCGCAGAGACCGAGGTCGGTCGGGCACGCGTGCGGGCCGATCGGCTTGTAGTAGTGGAGGCTGTCCGTCGAGAGCACGGCGAGGCGCGGCGGCTTGGCCGTGAACGCCTTGCGCACGGGCGCGGAGAAGGCGACGGACGAGCGGTGGATATTGACGTGGTGCGTGCTGCCCACGACGCAGCTCGCCGTCGCGCGGAAGGCGCTGAAGTCGATCGGCTGGTTGTCGGAGTCGAGGGCGGGGTACGTGCCATCGAGGAGGCTCAGGAACGTGGGCGCATCGGCGGCGCTGATGACGAACGGGCCGCCGAAGTAGCCGATGCTCGTGGCGCTCGCCGTCGGGGTCGCCAGGTACTGCGGATAGGCGGAGCTGCTGGTCAGCGTCGTGCTGAACGCGGTGTCGTTCGTGCTCGCGGTGGACGCGTTGTTGACGAGCTTGACGATCGAGCTCGCGCCGGTGAGCTTGAGATCACAGCTGTCGTCCCAGGCCGCGTTCGCGCCGAGCCCGTTCGGCGCGGCGTTCAGGCTCGTCGGGCGGCAGCGATTAGGCGCCGGCTTGAGGTCGTCGATGACGTAGTTGATCGTGACGAGCGGATGCCCGTTCGTCGCGAGCCACGTCTCCGCCCGCAGCACGTCGTAGACGAGGCCGTAGACGGAGAGCGCGCCGCAATCGTCCTGGTACGACGACTGCGTCGGGAGGATGAGCGATCCAGCGGCAAATGGCGTCGACGTGCTGTTCGCGCTCGCGGCGCTGACCAGGCCGCACGTGACGATGACCGCGCTGCCAATAATCCGGCTCAGACGCATGGGACTCCTCTCGACAACGCACCTTAACATGAGGTCATCAGTCTGACCTGTCGACAAATCGCTACTCGGATAGCAGATCGTCGTCGGAGAACATGGGCGGATCGGGGCGTCGCGGGGTTCGCGACACACACCAGATCACAGCGGTCTTCGCAGGCTCAATTGTTGTTGCCGTTGCCGCCGCAGCCGCCGAGCTGAGACTGGTAACACTGCCCGCCACCCGTGAACTGGATCAGCTCCCGGACCTCTTTCGGGTTGTCGAGGAGCTTCGGGCTGATGCAGCGCGAGATCAAGAAGACCTTCAGGTCACTGTCGACGAGCGGCTGCGGCGCGGCGGGAAAGAGCTCGTCCTCGTTGTCCTGCATCGAGAGGACGAAGTCCGGAGAGCCATCTCCGTCGATGTCGTGGCTGATGAAGTTCGGCGCCCCCGCGCCGAGGAACGCCGGCTCGCCCGGGAACGCACCGAGGCCGGTGTTCCACTGGGTGTAGTTCGCGAGCATCGTGGCGCGCGCCGCGGCGAGCCCCGCCTCGGCGCAGTACAGCGCCGACAGCCCGGTGCGCGTCATGTCCGTCGAGCGAGTCGACGTCATTTGCAGCAGGACGAGCACCGCGGAGCCGGCGAGCAACGCACCGACGAGGACGAGCGTGACGAGGAGGGCGCTACCGCGCTCACCCGCGCGCCGGGCTGAGGTCAAGACGCGGGTCATGGCGAGCCCTCCAGATTGCGAATCTCGACGGTGCTCTGCAGGATGCGCCGCCGGAAGTTGTCCGAGTTGAGCGGCGCCGCGAGGTGGTTCTCGGCGGCCGGCCGATTGTACGTGAGGACCACGTTGCCGTTCGTGTTCGCGTTCACGTTGCGGGCGATCAGCGTGACCCGGACGGACCGCAGGACGTACGGAAACGCCGGCTGGGTCTCGCCGTTCGCGTTGTAGATCCACTCGTCCGCGCCGGTGACCAGCGGGACCTCCGCGCCGATCGCGCCATCGGCCGGGCTGTTGTCGATGCCGAGCGCGACCTGGAGATCCTCGACGCCATCCGCGACGGGCTGACCGGCCGTGTACGCGGCGTTATTCGGATCGACAAGCATCATGAGGTTCGGCTGGCCATCGACGGCGAGCGCGTCGACGTAGAACTTCGCGTGCATGGCGCGAATGACGAGCGAGCCGTTCGCGTAGCCCGAGCCGGGGACGTTCGTGGTGCAGGTCTGCGGGGCGAACGTGAGCGTGTTGCCCGCGACGCCCGTGATCTTGAGGACGATGCCGTTCGTCAGGTCCGTCAGGACGATGAAGTCGCCGGCCGCGAAGCCCGACGGGTCCGCGACGTTGAGCGTGGTGCTGCCCGCCAACCACACGGCGTGGGAGTACGTGAAGAACGCCCCCGAGGCGTAGATGACGTCGAGCGTGTCCGTCCCCGCGGCAGGCCCCGGGGAGGCACCGACGTTGGCGTCCACGACCTCGATCGCCTTCGGGCTGAGGCACACGGCGCTGGCGGCCGGCGCGTACCCGTCCGTGATGACGCCGTTCTGGACGCCGGGGCTGGCGTTGCGGAGCACGTCCGCGAGGTAGTCCATCGGGCTGCGCGTGGCCGTCTCGGTCTGGACCAGCGAGCGCTGGTCGCGGAAGGCCGTCGACATCGTGACGGCCACGGACAGCACGCCGGCGACGGCGACGCTGAACAGCACGAGCGACACCATGAGCTCGATCAACGTGAAGCCGCGCTCGGTCGGGCGCGCGGTCGCGCGGTGCTGGCTACGCGACATCACAGGCGCGACCTTTCGGTGACCGAACGGCCGACGTTGTCTTCGGTCCAGTTCACCGTCACCACGTAGTCCCAGTACGTGGCCGGGGAACCATTGGGCGTGATCGACCAGACGCGCGTGTAGAGGCCGCCGGCCACCGGCGTCCCGAACTCGTTGACGTTGGGATCGGTCCCGGCAAGTGGCACCAGCGCCGGTGGTGTGATCGTGCGCAAGAGCTCCATCTTGTCCTCGGCGAGGACCGCGGCTTCGGTCTCGTGGCGCGAGTAGCCGGAGGCGCGCGTCTCGACCATGTACAGCGCGAGGATGCCGATCACCGCGATCACGGTGATGAGCAGCGCGACCATGACCTCGACCAGCGTGAAGCCGCGCTGCCCACGCCCGCGAGGGGAAGAGATGCGCCGCATCGCGGTCACCAGGCCTTTCGCGCGTACACGTTGCCCGTCGCGTACGAGAGGTTGATGCGATCCCGGCGTGCGCCCGTGCCGTCCGTGAGGAACACGGTCGCGCCGGTGCCCGCGACGGCGCTGGCCGTTCCATCGGGCTTGAACAAGATGATGGAGTCGAGCGCGCCGTTCGGCGCCACGGCCGCGCCGGTCGCGGTGGCCCGGATCGCCTGCACGTCGTTGATCGTGGTGCCGGTCGGGATCGACATCTTCTGGACGAGCTGCCAGTTGGCCGGCGTGGGACAGACCGTCGGTACGGCGGCCATGCCGAAGAGCCCGGCGCCGCCGGACGACGCCTGGTAGATGAGGATCTGCTGCGGCTTGACCTCGACGCAGTGATAGCGCCGCGTCGAGACCGCGCGCGTGTGCGCGAAGTTCATCTGGGCCACGACCTCGTCCCCGATGCTGTCGGCGTTCGAGCCAAAGGTGCGCGCGCTGAGCCCGATGAACAAGATGCTCAGGATGCCGATGATGGCGACGACCATCATCATCTCGATCAAGGTGAAGCCGCGTTGGGACCGCATCTAGTTGCCCGGCTTGTCGACCTGGATGCGCGTGTCCATGCTGCTCATGAAGTAAGTGCTGTTCACCGTCGGGCTGCCGTCCATGTCGCAGGTCGCGAGGATGTAGTACCAGGCCGCGACGGGGACGGGATCCGTGCCGTCGCTCGCCATGTGGAACGGCGCCGGCGCGCTCGGGGTGGAGCTCTGCGGGCCGACCGTGATCGCGTAGCTGCAGTACGCCTTCGACTCGGGCGGGTTCACGTGCATCGTCGCCCATGCGCCGGGGATGCACGCCGTGATGCTCTGGAGCTGCGCGGAGGGAAAGCCTGCGCACGCAGGTACCGCCAGGTACGTTCCCTGGTCGATCTTGTATTGTTCTTCCTTCGTCGACAGCTCGGCGAACATGGAGGCCGTTTCGGCGCTCGCCTTCGATTTTCGCGACTGACTGAAGAACGCCGGCACGGCAATCAACGCGAGCACCGCGATGATCGCGACCGTGATCATCATCTCGATCAACGTGAAGCCGCGTTCGTGTTCCCTCACGACGCCAGCGTACCACGCGCTCTCGCGGCGCCGCGACTTCGATCGTGTTAGTGGACGACGTGACCGTCGGCGTCGAGCTCCACTAGCCCACCCTTGCCCACATCACCGCTGGCCGCGAGGTCGGTGAGCGCCTCACGGAGCGTGACGCGCTTGTCGCCTTTCTTGAGCTCCACGTCGTACTTCTTGTCGACCGCGTGGATCATCGGCGCGTCGCCGTCACCGACGACGATGTAGATGGCCTCGCCGCCCTTGAGCTGCTTCTTGGCCGCCGCCGCGACGTCCCCCGCCGCGACCTTCTCGATACGCGCAACGTAGGTGTCGTAGTAGTCGAGCGGGAGATCGAAGTAGACGAGGTTGCGGTACTGCCCGAGCGCGGCCTGGGCGGTCGAGAAGCGGCCCGGCAGCGCGAGCGTGGCGCCGACCTTCTCGCGCTCGAGCTCCTCGGTCGTCGTGGGCTTCTTGCCGGACGACAGGTCGACGAGCTCCTTGTGCATCTCGATCAGCGACTGGTACGTCGAGTTCGCCTGGACGCCCGAGCTCGCGGTGAACACGCCGTACGCGCGCGAGTAGCCAAACCCGCCGCGCGCGCCGTACGAGTACCCCTTCTCCTCGCGCAGGTTCATGTTGATGCGGCTCGCGAAGCCGCCGCCGAACACCGACGCCAGGATCGAGCTGGCGAAGTAGCCCGCATCGGTGCGCTTGGGTCCGAAGTGCATCATCGCCACCTGAGACTGGGCCGCGCCCGGCACGTTCACGAAGAAGATGCGCCCGGCCATGGTCTTGGGCGCGGGGAGCGCGGGCGGCTTCGGGGCCGAGCCGGTCCACTGCGCGAGCGCCGGCGCGCCATCGAAGCGAGCGCGGATCTGCGCCTCGGTCTGATCGCCGACGACGAACAGGCGCGCGCCCTTCGGCCTCAGCCACGCGCCGACGAACTTCTTGCAGTCGTCGAGGGTGATCTTGCCGAGGCCGTCCTCGGTGATAACGCCGCCGAACGGGTGGCTCGGGCCGTACAGCACGGGCCCGACGACGCGTGGGTAGATCGCCTGCGGGCTGCCCTTGCTCTGCTTCACGCTCTCGATCCGGCGCTTGATCATGCGGTCGAAGTCCGACTGCCGCATGCCCGGCGTGCGGAGCGTGGCCGCGAACAGATCGAACGTCTCGTCGAGGTGCTTGGTGAGGCTCGACAGCGTCAGGCCGTGCGAGTCATCGCCGGCGTACGCGTTGACCTGGGAGGCGATGTCGGCGAGCGCCTCGGAGTAGGCGATCTTGTCGAGCTTGTCGGTGCCCTCGGTGAGCATCGACATGCAAACGCCCACCATGCCGTCCTTGCCCTTGGCATCGGCGAGGCCGCCGCCCTCGATGTTGAGGTCCATCGAGACGATCGGCAGCACGTGCTGTTCGACGAGGAACACCTTGACGCCGCTCTTGAGCGTGAAGGTCTTCACTTTCGGGAAGTTGAACGTGCGCTTCTCGCCCGGGACGGGCTGCGCGCGCCGGAAGTCCTCGTCGGGGAACGCGAGCGCCTGGGGCGCGGCCGTCTGGGTGGGCGTGGCGGTCGGCATCGGCTTTGTCTCCGCGGTCTTTGGCGGGGCGACCGGCTCGGTCGGGGGAGTCGGCGGCGGGGCCGGGACGGCGACGGGCTTGGGGCCCGCGCAGGCGGCGAGGAGCGTGACCAGTAGCGTTGCAGCGAAGCGCTTCACGGCGTGCCTTCCTTCTTCTTGTCGGCGGCGGGGACGAGCGTGAGGACGGTGATCTCGTGCGCGGGGTCGAGGACGCGCGCCGCGACGCTGCGGATCTTCTCCGGCGTGGTCTTGCGATACCGGTCCAGGTCGAACGTGACCTTGTCGGGATCACCGAGAAGGTGGTTGTACTGCTGCAGCACCTGCGAGCGGCCGAACGTCGACTCGAGGCCGCGGATCGCGCGGGCCTCGACGCCGGCCACGACGCGCTCGATCTCGCGGTCACCGAGCGGCTCGCGCGTCACGCGTGCGACCTCGTCGGCGACGATCTTCTTGACCTCGTCGAGCTTACCGGCCGCGTCGCTCTTGAGCGTCACGGTGATCTCGAACGTGCCGGAGAACTGCGAGCCGCTCTGCTCGACGCTCACGCTCTGCGCGAGCTGCTTGTCATAGACGAGCGCCTTGTAGAGGCGACCCGGGCCCGTGGCGCCGAGGGCGTTGGCCACGAAGTCGAGCTCGGCGTCGCCCTCGCCGAAGTTCGCCGGCGAGCTCCACGCGAACGTGATCTCGGGGAGCTTCGCGAGCTTGTCGTCGGTGATGGTGAGCTCGCGCGCGGCGACCGGCGGAGCCGTGACGGTGATGACGGCCGGCTTCTGGCTCGTCGGGAACGTGCCGAACCACTTGTCGACGAGCTTCTTCGCGGCGGCCGGCTCGAAGTCGCCCGAGATCGCGATCGTGGCGTTGGCGGGCACGTACCAGGTGCGGAAGAAGTTCTTCACGTCCGCGACGGTGGCGGCGTCCAGGTCGGCCGCCTTGCCGATCGTCAAGTAGCGGTACGGGTGGCCTTCGGGATAGAGCGCCTCGTGCAGCGCGAACAAGGCCTTCGTGTACGGCCGATTCTCGTAGCTCTGGCGGCGCTCGTTGCGCACGACGAGGATCTGGTTCTTGAGCTGGTCCGCATCGAGGATGTCGAGCAGGTGGCTCATGCGGTCGCTCTCGAGCCAGAGCGCCGTCTCGATCTGGTTACTCGGCACGACCTCGAAGTAGTTCGTGCGGTCGGTGTTCGTGGTGCCGTTGATCTGCTCGCTGCCGATCTTCTTGAGGATCTCGAAGTGCTTGTCCGCGCCGACGTTCTTGCTGCCCTGAAACATCATGTGCTCGAACAGGTGCGCGAACCCGCTGCGGCCGAACACCTCGTCGCCGGAGCCGACGTGGTACCAGACGTTCACCGCGACGAGCGGCACGCTGGGATCGGGGGCGAGGATGATCTCGAGCCCGTTCGGCAGCTTGTACTTCTCGAACGGGATCTTCGGATCCGCCGCGGGATCCGCGAGCGCCGGCGCGTTCGCAGCACCGACGGCGATCAAGGCAGCGCCAGCGAGGGCGCGAGTCCATTGCATGGTGCGCGGAACGTAGACGCGTGGGCCGCGGGCGGCAAGGGATCGCGCCGGCTTGAGGTAATGTGGCGCCTCGTCGCATGCCCTCCGAGCAGGTCACGCCTGGCGCGTCCAGCGAGCCGCTGGCGGCCGGCACGCAGATCGGGGACTACCGCGTGCGGGGGCTCCTCGGTGAAGGCGCGATGGGCGAGGTGTACCTGGCCCAGGACACGGTGCTCGGGCGGCGCGTGGCGCTCAAGCTCATCAAGCGCGCGGTGATGGACGCCGATGGCGTCGCGCGCTTCCTCGAGGAGGCGCGCACCACCGCGAACTTCAACCACCCGCACATCGTCACGCTGCATGCGGTCGGCGAGCACGCGGGGCGGCCGTTCCTCGCGCTCGAGCACGTGGATGGCGAGTCACTGCGCGCGCGGCTCCGGGGCGGACCTTTGCCGGCGCGCGAGGCGCTACGCTACGCGCGCGCGATCGCGGAGGCCATCGCGGAGGCGCACCGGCGCGGTCTGGTGCACGCGGATCTGAAGCCGGAGAACGTGCTCATCCCGCGCGACGGACGGGTCCGCGTCGTCGACTTCGGGCTCGCGAAGCTGATCGGCGATGGCGCGACGGGCGGCACCTCGGGGACGCCGGCGTACATGGCGCCGGAGCGGTTGCGCGGCGCGGCGCCAACGGGCGCGCTCGACGTGTGGGCGCTCGGGTTGCTGCTCGGCGAGATGATCACCGGGGCGCGGCCGATCGCGGACGGCGCGGTGGTACAGCACGTGTACGGCAAGGCGCCGCTCGTGCTCGCGATGCTGCCCGAGACCGGCTGGAGCGCGCTGGTGCGCGGCTGCCTGGCGGCGGAGCCGGCGGCGCGCCCGACCGCGGAGGAGCTCGTACGGCGGCTCGGCGTGCTGCTCGACCCGCGCGCGCGACCAGCAGCGGACACGGCCGAGGCGGCCGAGCGCAGCCCGTTCCCCGGCCTCGTGGCGTTCGCGCGCGGGGATGCAGCGGATTACTTCGGGCGCGCCGCGGAGCTCGACGCGCTCGTCGAGGCGCTGCGGACGCGGCCGCTCGTGCCGATCGTCGGGCCATCCGGGATCGGGAAGAGCTCGTTCGTGAACGCCGCGCTCCTGCCGCGCCTCGACGAGGCCGGGAGCTGGCGCGTCGCGGCGCTGCGACCAGGCGCGTCGCCGTTCGCGGCGCTGGCGCATGCGCTGACAGGTGCGGCGGCGCCGGGGCTGGCGGCGGCGTTGCGCGCGAACCCGGACGCGCTCGCACTCGAGCTCGGGACGCTCGCGGCGCAGCACGGCGCCCGCGTACTTCTGTTCATCGATCAGTTCGAGGAGACCTTCACGCTCGCGGCGTCCGACGAGGCCGCGGCGTTCGTGGAGTGTGTCGCGAGCGCCGCGACGCTGCCGGGCGAGCCCTGGCGGACGGTGCTCACGGTGCGGGACGACTTCTTGGCGCGGCTCGCCGAGTCGCCGCGGCTGCGGATTCATCTCGGCGCGGTGGCGCCGCTCGCCCCGCTCGGCGCGGCGGAGCTGCTCGCGGCGGTGACCGGGCCACTGGCGAACGCGGGGTACACGGTGGATGCGCCGGAGCTGCCGGCGCGCATCGTGGCGGACGTGTCCGGGCAAGCAGCGTGCCTGCCGCTGCTGCAGTTCGCGTGTCGCGCGCTGTGGGACCGGCGCGACGCCGGAACGCGGCGCGTGCTCGCGAGCGAGTATGACGCGATGGGCGGAGCGACGGGCGCGCTCGCCGCGCACGCGCAGGCGCTATTGTCGGAGCTCGCGCCGGATCAGGTGCGCAGCGTGCGCGCGATCCTGCTGGGCCTGTTCCACCCCGACGGGACCCGGCGGCCGCGGCGACGACGTGAGCTCGTGAACGGGATGCCGGCGGATGCCAGCGCGGTGGTAGACCAGTTACTGGCGCGGCGGCTCGTTGTGGCGACGCGGGATGTGGAGAGCGACGAGACGCAGCTGGAGGTGGCTCACGAGGCGCTGGCGACGGCGTGGCCGCAGCTGGCCCGCTGGCTCGACGAGACGTCCGAGCAGCGGCTCCTGGTGATCGAGCTGGAGCAGGCGACCCAGCTCTGGCAGCGGCGTGGCCAGCGCGACGACGAGACCTGGTCGGGCGCGGCGCTCGGCGAGGCGGTGCGCAAGATCGACGAGTGGAACGTGAGCGTGCCGACGTCAACGCGCGGCTTTCTTGACGCGAGCTTGCGGCGGGCGGCGCGGGCGCGGCGGCGGCGGCGCGCAATGCTCGGCTTGACGATCGGTGCGCTGGCGGCGGTCGCGGTGGGCGCGATCGGGGTGGCCGTGTCCTTCGCGAAGAAGGAGGCGGAGGCGCGGCTGGCGGCGGAAGACATGGGCGAGTTCGACCTGGAGCTCGCGCCGTTCGACTGGGATCCGGCGACGCAGACGGCATCGGCGCCCGCGGCGCATCCGGCGCTGACGTGGAAGCTGTTTTACGAGGACCCGCAGCACCCGCACGAGACGGGCAAGGAGTACGGCGAGGGGGAGCTGGTGCGGCACGGCGCGACGTGGCGAGGCGCGGTGTCGGTCGAACGAGTCGAGGCGCGATCGAGCGCGGCGGTGATCGTGGTGACGCGCGGAGCCGAGTGCAGTCCGAGCACGATCCGGCTCCAGCGCCTGCCGGGCTACCGCGAACGGCTGGCGACGCGCACGGTATTGCATCTACGCGTGCCGACATGCGCGGCCTCCAAAGTCGACATGGTCGAGATCCCGGCCGGCCCGTTTTATCGGAACGTGTACGGCACCGAAGAGCTCGCGACGACCGGTGCTTTCGCGATCGGGCGCACCGAGGTGACGCGTGGCGCGTTCGACGAGTACACGTCGATGAAGGTGCTCACCGGCGACGAGTCACTGCTGCCGCGCGCGGACGGAACGACACATGCGCAGCCAATCGCCGGAGTGAACTTCGAGGTCGCGCGCGCATACTGTCGGTTCGCGGGCGCAGACCTGCCAGTCGTCGATGAGTGGCAGAAGTCGTTTCGAGGCGGCGTGTTCGTGTCCGGGCTGCCGAACAACGCTCCCACCCGATCGACGCCGTGGGCAACGACGACGTCGCCACGCCCGGCGAACCTGGGTTACGACGAGGAGACCGGGCCCTCCGCGGTCGGCACGTTCCGCGAAGACCGCAGCCCCTACGGCGTCTTCGACCTCGCGGGAAACGTCAGCGAGTGGTCGAAGGCAATTTACCAGGCACCCGCTGTCGGTCAGCTCCGCCTGGTGCTCGGCTCCGCGTGGTCGGTCGATCCGAAGCTCGAGCAGCAAAACATCAAGTGGCGCAATACGCACCCGGACCAGTACCTCGAGTACGGGCTTGGCATTCGTTGCGTGTCGCAGTACTAGTGGCCGATCCGCAACATCCGGAATAGAGCGGTCGTGACGGTATCAAAAACGGCATCGCGCGAGCGATCACGCCTCTGATACTTCGGCGTCGGCCTCGTGCGGAAATATGGATCAAAATAATCCCGCATTCTGTAAATTCGCGCGGTTCTAGTAGTTCCGGAATCAACCGTCTGATCGGATGAAAGCAACATTGACATGTTCATCGCTTCACTTCCAAGCGGGCGTTTCGACGAATAATCAAAATCGTCGAGCCAGTCGATTGGCGCGTAGACCACTCGATGGGGGCCGAACTCAATCCCGAGTTTTGTCAGCAAGGCCCGGCCATGCATTTCGTCGTTGTCATTCAACTCGGGTTGGAATGGTGTCGCCGGACGCGGCCGAGGGTCTAACATGAACGCCGCACCACCGGTATTGCAACCGAGGATTCGCACTTGCGCCGTTTCGCGAAGATATCGGCAGAGCCCGCGGGCTATTGGTGCATTTTTCAATGGCTCATCGAACTTGTACGACGTGTCAAAAAGATTTCTATCTCCTAGAGCGAACACGCCCGCTGCGCCGTGACCAATCAAATCTAAAAACTCGATATAACCGTATGACCGGCACGCGTCACGGACTATTCGATCGAGGTCTTCGGACGAATCACAACGGTAGCAATGGACGTTCGGCTCACGTCTTGCGGAAATAATCTCGTAAATCGACCTCAAAACTCCATCATCGCCACGAGGCCGACTTACGACGACTACTCGCAGGGGCATCACTTCAGCACGTCTAGAAACTTTTGCAGTTGCAGTTGTTGGGCTTCATTAAGTTGCGTGTTCGACTTTTTGAGATCGTGAAGTTTATCAATAGCACCAGCGACCCCAGCTCTCGCAGCGCCACCGGTCCCGCGAGGCCACTTTCCAGGCCCGTCCGATGGTCCGAATGCCGCAAGAGTTGCTGAGGAAATAAATCCTTGGTCGATGAGCAGGCCGATGTAAGAATCGGTAAGGAAAAGAAATCCGTAAATGAGGATCTTTTCGCCCGGCTGCACGAGGTGGGCCGTGGACGGCAACTCGTTCCAAACCCGGTCTCCACGACTCAGGCGCTCGGTAATCGGATTCTTATGCAGTTCAGTTGGTGCGGTTTGCCCGGGAAGGAGATCGGGCGAGCAGAGCCAGAACGTTATTTCGCCGTCCGCAATTTCGCGCACCCTGACAAAATACGGCTTGTAGCTTCGGGGCTTCGCGCCGTAGCACCAGTAAATGATTTCCTGATCGTCAGCAGGATTACGAACAGGTCCGATAGATGCCTTCGCGTCCGGCGGGGACAGTCCTCCATCACCTGGATCGTCAATATACGCTCTGAAAAAGTTTGCCATACGTCCTCGTTTTCTATTTAACGGGTCAGGTTGAACTGGTTAATCAAATTGTAGATATGCGATCTCGTCAGATCGAGCCGGGCCGCGACCTGCGTGACATTCCAGTCACAGGCCGTCAGCTCGCGGCGCAACAGCTCCCGCTGGTACGCCCGCGTCGCCTCGTGAAACGTCGGCGACCGCGGCGCCCCCCCTGCACCCGGGCCCGCCCCGTCGGGCAGATGCCGGACCTCCACCTGCGGCGCCCCCTCGGCGTTCGCGCGGATGAGCGCGCCTTCCACCTGATGCCGCAGCTGGCGCACGTTCCCCGGCCAGTCGCGCGCCTCCATCGCCTGACGGAACTGCTCGGACGCCGGGATCGCCGCGAGCCGGTGCTCCCTCGCGATCTTCGCCACGAAGTCGTCCACCAGCAGCCCCACGTCCTCCCGCCGCTCCGCCAGCGCCGGCATCCGCAGGTTCACCACGTTGATCCGGTACATCAGATCCTCGCGGAACTTCTTCTCCGCCACCATTGCGACCAGATCCGCGTTCGTCGCCGCGATCAGCCGGATGTTCGCCGTCGCCAGCTTCGTGCTCGCAAGCGCGTAGTACTGGCGCGACTGCAACAGCTGGAGCAGCTTCCCCTGCGCCGCGAACGGGATCTCCACGATCTCGTCGAGGAACAACGTCCCGCCCTCCGCCGCCTCCACCTTGCCCGCTTGCCGCCGCGCGCCCGGGAATGCGCTCGGCATCGTTCCGAACAGCTCGCTCTCGATCAGACCTTCGGGGATCGCCGCGCAGTTGAGCTCCACGAACGGCCCATTCCGCCGCGGGCTGTTGTCGTGAATCGCGCGCGCGATCTGCGTCTTCCCCGTCCCCGACGCGCCCGTGATCAGCAGCGTCACGTCCAGCGGCGCATACGGCTCCACTTGCTCGAACACGCGCGCCAGGCCCGCGCTCCGGCCCACGATCCCGTCGAGCCGCAGCCGCCCCCGGTGTCCGCGCGTCGGATCGGGCTCGCGCGCCGCGAGGTCCGATCGCACCACCCGCCCGAGGCTCGCCCACACGTGCGTCCCGACGAGCTCCGCCAGCTCGATCACGCCTTCCCCGAATGGCCCGCCGCCGCGCTCGCCCTCCACGTACAGGATACCGCCGCCATTTCCACCAAGCGGCACGCAAATCACAGCCTCGAGCCGCTGGTCCCGCACGCTCGGCAGCGCCGCGAACCGATCATCGAGCGCCGCGTACGGGACGTGGAGCGTCGCGGCCGATGCCAGCGCCGCCGCAACGATCCCGCGCGACGTCACCGCGCGGATCGCCGTCTCGTCCTCGGCCGTGCACGCATAGCTCGTCCGCCACTGCGGCGCCGCGCGCTCCGCGCTCCCGTAGACCTCGAGGTACGCCCGCCGCGCGTGCGATGCCTCGACGAGCAACCGCAGGACGGTGGCGATGACGGTGCGCGGATCGCCGGCCGCCCGAATCGCGAGGAGCTGCGCGAACAGATCGCGCTCCAGCTCCGGCCTCACACCCGAGGACTCCACCATGGAGCTCCGGACTATAGGATCTCGGCCGCGCGCCGAGCAATCACGCCACCCACTCAATCCGCGCTGCACCGCTTCATTCACAGCAAGTCACACGCCAGGGCCCTCCTCCCACGCCACGCCCGCGCCGCACCGCCGCCGAGCGCGCCAGTGTCCACTCCACTGGACACCATCTGCCTGCCGATCCAACTGCGGTGGACGCGGACCGGCCTGTCCGCGCGATCTGACGTGTCGTCGGAGCCGGCACGCCCGCTGCTTTAGCGGCTTCCCGCATGCCGAGCCTCGAAGTCCAGATCTCGCGACCGTCGGAATCCGAGCTGAGCGCAGGGCCTGGCCCGGGCGCGCGGGGAACGTGGTGAGGCCGGCCGTGACGACCGAGTGGCCAACGAGAACTGATCCCCGCTTCGCCCAGATCGAAGCCGAGCTCGGCATGCTTCGCCTCGAGCACGATGTCGGCGTCCATGACGCGTTGCTGTCGCTCGCCGACCTCACCGGGGCGAGCTGCGTCGTCGTGGCCGCGATCGCCACGCGCACCACCGGGCTCGCCCTCGAGCACTGGCGCGCGGCCCTCGCCCCGCCGGGGGTTCGCGAGCTCGTCGATGCTCTCCTGGGCGCGCTCACCGCGGGGACGGCGCCCGCCCCGCCGGTCGCGATCGAACCGCGCCTCCGCAATCGCGCCTTCGATCTCGGCGCGTGGCTCGAGCGCGAAGCACCGAGCGCCTGGCTCGACTCGCCGATCTTCGCGGACGCGCAGCGCGCGCTCGGCCATCCCCGGCTTCACGCGGCGGGCGCGCTCGTCTACGACGGCCCGACTCTCCTCGGCTGGTTCGGCGGGCTCTTCCCGACCGTGCCCACTGCAACGCCGCTCGCGATCTTCGACGCTCTCGTGCCGGTGATGCAGAGGCGGTTCGCGGCCGAGCAGCGCCTGCGCTCCGCGGCCTGGACCCAGAGTGTGCTCGACGCCGCCCTCGCCCAGATCGGCGGCGCCGCGTTCCTCATCGGCGCCCGCGGCGCGATCCACGAGGCCAACCCGACCGGCCGCGCCCTCCTCGCAACGCACCACGCCGAGATCGCAGATGCGATCGCAGCGGCGCGCGCCGAGCGCACCGCCTCCCTCCCCTTCGAACTGTATCCCGTCGCCGGTGGCGGTGCGCTCGCGATCCTACGCGCGTCCACGCCGGCTACGAGGATCACCGAAGCGGTGGCTGCCGCGTCGGCGCGTTGGCACCTAACGCCCCGGCAACACACGGTCCTGGAGCTCGTGGTGCGCGGCTTCTCGAACGGCGCCACCGCAGAAAGCCTCGGGATCACAGAGCGCACTGTCGAGCTTCACGTCACGGCCATCCTCGATCGCGCGGGGGCCGACAATCGAGCGACGCTCGTCTCACGCGTGCTCGCGTAGCGTCGCGCGACGCCCCTCTGCCACGCGCGAGGCTGTTATGGTGCGCGGGCTGTATGAGGGCGTTGGCGGGCCGGGACGCACACCGGATCACGGAGATCGCGTCGGCGCTCGATACGCTGCAGATCGGCGGGCCGTCGGCCATCCCGACGTCCCTCGCCGAGCTGCGCGAGCTCGGCGAGGCGGAGAGCGCGGCCGTCTACACCGTCGGCCGCTGTCTGAGCGGCTGGGAGCTCGAGCGCTGGGATGTCGATGGCGCGCTCGCGGATCCGCGGGTTCGCCCGCACGTCGATGCGCTGTTCGCCACCGAGGCCACCGACGCCGTGTTCTACGATCCGCTGCTCCCCGCGGCCGAGATCCGGGACCGGGTGTTCGAGGCCGGCGCATGGGTCGACGAGCGCTCGCCCGGCACGTGGAAGGCGTCGCGGATGTATCGCCACGTGTTCGAGCCGCTCCGCATGTTCGAGCACAAGCAGCTGCGCGCGCTCGTGTGCGATGGCCCGGTCCTGCTGGGGTGGTTTGGCATCCTGCACCCCGACGAGACGACCGCGCGCCAGGCGCTGCTGCTCACCGCGCTCGTCCCCGCCATGCGCCGGCGGCTCGCGATCGAGCGGCGGCTCGCGACCGGCGTGCACCACGCCCGCGCGCTCGAGGTCGCGTTGACCCAGCTCGGCGCGGCCGCGTTCGTCGTCTCCGCCACCGGCGTGATCCACGAGACCAACGCGCACGGCCACGCGCTCCTCGTCTCGCATCGCCGCGACATCGCGATGGCCCTCGCCGATGCCCTCACGGGCACCGCGAACGCGATCGCCATCGAGCTGACGCCGGTCGCGGAGACGGGCGTCGGCCCGCGCTGGCTCGCGATCGTCCGTGACGCACCGAGCGAGCTGCGGATCGCGGCCGCCGTCGGGCGCTGGGCCAGCGTGTGGAACCTGACGCCGCGCCAGCGCCAGGTGCTCGAGCTCCTCGCGCGTGGGCAGCCGAACGCCACGATCGCGGCGCTGCTCGCCGTCAGCTCACGCACCATCGAGCTCCACGTGTCCGCGCTCCTCGCCCGCGGCGGCGTCGAGAGCCGATCCGCGCTGCTCGCCCGCGTGCTCGCCGGCTAACTCGACGTCCGCTGCCTACGCGGTCGGCTGGCGCGTCGTGAACCGCGGCGGGATCGGCGCTTCCTCGGCGAAGGCGGCGAGCGCGGACGCGATCGTCGCGAGCGTGGCCGGCCCGTCGTCGGCGAAGAGATCCGCGCCCGCGCCGCGCACGACGTCGAGCCGCGCGCCCGTGCAGGCGGCGATCTCCTCGCTCCCGGCGACATCGCCGTGCTCGCCGACGCGGAGATAGACATCGGCGCAGAGCCGCGACGCGAGCGGGCGCAAGCTCGGCGCGGGCCCGAACGCGGCGAGCACCGGCGAGGTCAGCGCGCCACCGAGGAGCACCAGCATGTCGAGGCGGAGCTCGCGCCACAGCGCGAGGTGCAGCGCTCGGTATGCGCCCGCGCCGATGCCGACGATCGCGTGCAGGTGCGAGAGCTGCCGATCCGCGAGGCCACTCTCGATCATCGACGCCACCGCGTCGACACCGGCGATCGGCGGCAGCACCGGCACGAGCACGCGATAGCGCTCGCCGAGGCGCTGGACCAGCGGCGTCAACGCGGCGGCCGAGCTCCCCGCATCGTGCAGGCACAGCACCGGCGGGCCCGAGCCGAAGTCCCGGACGTCGAGCCCGGACAGCGGGACGACACTACCGGCCGCCAGAAATCCCCTTGCCCCCACCGGCTCAGCTTGCGCTCATCGCGTCGCGCTGGGAACTGCGGCTTTCCGCAGGGCAGAATGGGCCCGGCGCTCTGGAGTCAGCGCGACGTCGGGCCGCGGCCGGCCTTCGGCTTCGCCATCAGGCGAGCCGTCGACGGCGACATCGGGATCGTCGCGGCGGGCGCGGCCGTCAGCGGCGGCGGCGTCGTGGGGACACGGCGCGTGGGCAGCGTGGTCATCTTCGTCTTCATCGGCGGCGGCTCGACCGTCACGAGGCGCGAGGGGATGAAGTCGCGGTCAGGCGATTCGACGCAATAGCCGGCCGTCCGGGCGCCGCGCGCGCCGTCGATGACGCAGACCTTGAGGTACGAACGCCACGCCACTTGGATAACCGTGCCAGAAACAGTGTCATTTGCCTACTACGGAAAACCGCAGTTCGGCCGATCCGTCGCCGCCCGGGCTCAGAGCCCGCGAATACATCGCGGTCTCTGTCGATCGGCTTGTCGGCCCCGCCGCCAGCGCCTGTACGGAGCAGATCGCCCGCCACGAACGCAGGCTCAGAGCTCGATGGGCTGGACCCCGAGCACGACCTGATCGCGCGACACCGCGTCCAGCCACAGGAGCAGGCGCCGGACCTCGCTGCCCGACACGTCGATCTCGATGATCCGGCGGATCGGGTTGCCCGCGATGGTGCGCGCGAGATCGGCATCGGACGTCGACCACGCCTGCGCGAGCGGGGTCGACTTCACCGGCAGCCCCTCGACGCCGACCGCGACCCCCATCACGAACTTCGCGAACGCCGGGTTCGCGGCGAGGATGTGCCCCGTGGACGTCAGCAGCGCGAGCGGCAGCCGGCACGCGTCGAACGCCGTGCGCGCGAGCTCGTCGCGCTTGTTGCCCTCGGCCTTCTCGATGACGACGCGCTTCGTCGGGCCCGCCTTGCGGTTGCGGCCGATCCCGAGCATGTCCATCACGGTCCGGAGCTCGTAGATGAACGCCGCCATGTCCTTGTGGCGCTCCGCGGGGCGCTTCGCGAGCGCGTGCAAGATGAGATTTTCGAGCGCGGGATCGAGGCCGTCGACGATGCGCGTCGGCGGCACCGGCTGCTCGTCGAGGTGACCGGACAGGATCTTCTGCACGGGGCCGTCCCACGGCACCTGGCCGCAGACGAGCTCGTACAGCAAGATGCCCACGCCGTAGACATCGGAGCTCGGTGACGCGGGCTCGCCGCGGATGCGCTCGGGGGCGACGTAGTGCGGCGTGCCGGACAGGGACGTCGAGGCGCGCGAGGCCGTGAGCGAGCGCGCGAGCCCGAAGTCGAGGAGCTTGACGAACATCCGGCGGCGCTTGCCCTCGAGCTCCTCCTCGCCGACGAGGATGTTCTCGGTCTTGATGTCGCAGTGGACGACGTTCTGCTTGTGAATGTAGTGCAGCGCCTCGGAGACTTGCAGCACGATCTCGCAGGCCTTCTTGACGTCCATGCGCTTCTCGCGGAACAGGATCTTGTTCAGCGACTCGCCGTCGACGTACTCCATCACCATGAACATGCCGACCTTCTCGTCCTCGCCGAAGTCGACGACGGCGGTGATGTTCGGGTGGGTCATGGCCGAGGCGAAGCGCGCCTCGCGATAGAAGAGCTCGCGCGCCTCGTCGGTCTCGGCGACCTGCGACGAGATGATCTTCAGGGCGAACGTCCGCGACAGGTGCGTGTGCGTGACCTTGTAGACCTTGCCCATCCCGCCCTGCCCGATGCGCTGGACGATCTGGTAGCGGCCGCCGATCAAGGACGAGTGCACCGCGGTCTGCACGCGCACGTGCGCGCTGCGGGCCGGCGGCCGCGGATCGTGCGTCGGCGGGATCGGCGGGCGCGGCTGCTGCTGGATCTGGGTCGGCGCCGCGTGCACCGGCGGCGGCGGTGGCGGCTGGTACGTCTGGACCTGCGGCGGGCGCATCCGCTGCTGCGCGGTCGGCTTGAACGAGCGCGTCGCGTCGCCGACCGGGGCCAGCGCGCGGTGGTCCATGCGGACGTCGATCTCGCTCGACTCGTCGTGGATCTCGACCTCGGGGAGGCGCGGCAGCTCGGCGGTCGCGTCGGCGCTGACAGGGCGGTTCTGGCCGCGGGCCGCGCGCGGCACGTGGCCGGGCTCGGTGCGCGCGTCGTAGACGCGGCCGCGCATGGGCCGGACCGGCTCGTCGAGATGATCGGGCGGCGGCGCCGGCAGCGGCAAGATCGGCGGCCTGCGCCCCGACGGATTCCGGCTGTCCGCCACGCGCCGATCCTACACGAGATATGCTGCGGCGGTAGATGCACGAGCTGTGGTCGAGCGCGAGCTACGCGCCGCACCGGTTGTCCCTGCCGTTCGCCTTCGCGCCGGCGGCGATGCTGATCGTCATCGCCTACGCGGTGGTGATGCGCGGCGAGCCCCGCCTGCGCGGCTGGCTCCTCGCCCATTGCCTCTCCCTCCTGCCGTACGCCGTCACGATGACGCTCTCGCCGTCGATCAGCTCGGGGCGGGCCGCCGAGACGATCTTCCGCGTCGGCGCGGCGTTCATCCCGATGGCGGCCGCGACCGGCACGGGCTTCCAGATCGCGCTCGTGGGCCAGGATCGCAAGTACCGCGTGGTCGTGTGGACGGGCGTCGCCGTCGCGGTCGCCTGGATCATCGCCGGCATCTTCACGGACACGGCCGTCGCGGGCGTGCGCTACCTGCCGGAGCTCAAGCTCTGGTACGCGACCGCGGGCCAGTGGGCGTGGCTCGCGCTGCTCACCACGTTCGCGACGTCGATCCCGGGCTTCACCGTGCTTGCCCGCCAGGCGCTGCGCGCGCCGCCGTCGGACACGCGCCGCCAGCAGCGCCACGTGCTGTTCGCGAACGCGATTACGTACGGCGGGCTTGTCGACGTCGCGTTCGCGTATGGCCACGGCCTGTTTCCCGTGGGCTGGCTGCTCTCGGGCTTCGGCAGCCTGCTCGTCGTGCGCGCGCTCGTCGTGGAGGATCTGCTCCGCGTGCGCGCGGTGGACACGGCCGCGCCGCGGCTCGTGCTGCTGTACGCCGCCGGCGTCGTGGTCGCGTGGCTCGCGCTGTCCGCCCTCGGCAGCCGTACCGAGATCGCGTGGTGGGGCACGACGGCCACGCTCGTGCTGAGCTTCATCGGCGTGCGGATCGCCATCGCGGTGATCGCGCTCGTCAATCGCGGCGCGCGCCACGAGGGTCCGCTCGATCGGCTCCTCGCGCAGCTCGTGGGCCGGGCCCGGACGCTCGCGACCGAGGGCGAGGTCGCGCGGCTCGCGCTCGATATCGTGGAGCTCGGGCTCGGCGTGCGGCCCGAGATCCTGCTCGCCGCCGCCGAGGACTGGGGCTGGACGACCGCCGGCGGAGAGCGCATCGCCGACGAACGCGCGCCCGATCCGCTGATCGCGGGCTGGCTCGCGGAGCAGCGCGGCGCCCTGTTCGCGAACGAGCTCGATCCGGCGACCCCCGACGATCTGCGAGACCTCGTGGGCGGGCTGTTCGCGCTCCACGGCGCGCGCGGGTTGGTCCCCGTGACGAGCCACGACGAGCTCCTCGGCGTGCTGATGATCCCCACGAGCGCGCCTCGGATCCGCGGCCGGTCGCTGGAGTTCCTCGAGCGCGCCGCGAGCCGGCTCGCCGAGGCGATCGTGCACGCGCGCATGGCGCAGCAGGCCGCGCGCGGGGCCGCCCTCGCCCGCGAGGTGGAGCTCGCCGCGACCGTGCAACGCGAGCTCCTGCCCGGCCGCGCGCCCCAGCGGGTGGGCGACGTGACGATCGTCGGCTCCTGGCAGCCCGCCACGCGCTGCGCCGGCGACTTCTGGGGCGTGTACCCGCTCGGCGGCGGGCGCGTGCTGGTCGCGATCGGCGACGTCACCGGGCACGGCGTGGCCTCGGCGATGGTGACGGCGGCCGCGGTCGGTGCGTGCGACGTGGCGGTGCGGCGCAGCGGCCCCGATCTCGATCTGGCGGCGCTGATGGCCGCGCTCGATGCGGCCGTGTGGCGCGTGGGCGGCGGCACGCTCTCGATGACGGCGGCCGCGACGATCCTCGATCCGGC
Organism: Deltaproteobacteria bacterium; assembly: GCA_025353585.1. Classification (GTDB taxonomy): domain Bacteria; phylum Myxococcota_A; class Polyangia; order Haliangiales; family Haliangiaceae; genus JABFXX01. The sequence goes on along the minus strand of JANXOM010000035.1, from coordinate 18,621 downwards.
GGCCGGCGAGCTGCGCTTCGCGTCGTGCGGGCACTCGACGCCGTACCTGTGCCGGGCGATCCCGGGCACGCGCGAGGTGGAGCTGCAGGCCCTCGTCGCGCGCGGGAACCTCCTGGGCTCGGGCGCCGCGCCGGTCGCGAAGGTGGTGCAGCGGCCGCTGCACGCCGGCGATCTCGTCGTCTGGTATACCGATGGCGTGGTCGAAGCGCCGGATCCCCGCGGCGATGCGTTCGGCGACCGCCGGCTCCAGCGCCTCCTGCGCAAGCTCGACAGCGCGCACCTCGCGCCGGTCGCCGTACACGACCGCGTGCATGCAGCCGTGACCGCGCACCGGGCCGGCCGCGCGCGTGTCGACGACGAGACGCTCGTGATCGCCCAGATCGCAGAACCCGGCGCGATCGGAGGTCAGGCGTGAAGCTCCGCGTCCTCAGCTACAATATCCACAAGTGCATCGGCGGCGTCGATCGGCGCTACGAGCCGCGGCGGATCGTCGACGTGATCCGCGGGCTCGAGCCGGACGTCTGCATGCTGCAGGAGGTGGACGCTGGCGTCCCACGCAGCAACCGCGACCGCCAGGTCGACGTGCTCGGCGAGGAGCTCGGCATGAAGCACCGCTGCTGGTACCCGAACGTGGACGTGCGCGGCGGCGGACAGTACGGCAACGCGATCTTGAGCCGCTATCCGATCGTCGAGAGCGCGAACCTCGATCTGACCATTCGCTTCAAGAAGGCCCGCAGCGCGCTCCACGCGGTCCTGCGCGTGCGGCACGACGGCGTCGACCGCACGGTGCACGCGTACAACATGCACCTCGGCCTCGCGCGCTACGAGCGCAAGATCCAGCTCCGCAAGTTCCTCGAATCCCACCCGTTCCAGCAGCTGCACGGCGACACGCCGGTCGTCGTCGGCGGCGATCTGAACGACGTCTACGGTGGGCTCGGCGAGCTCCTCGCGCCGGCCGGCTTCCGCGGCATCGAGCAGCGCCCCCGCACGTTCCCGGCGTGGGGCCCGCTCCGCGCGCTGGACGCGATCTTCGTCCGCGGCTCGATGGACTACCTGGGTCTCGCGCGCTGCGATACCGAGCTCGCGCGCCGGGCGAGCGATCACCGTCCGCTGGTGGCCGACGTCCGCTTGCACGCGGTCAAGCACGCGCCGCACGACGAGCTCGGGCCGGCGCAGTCGTAGGCCGCGCGGCGCTCCGGGCGGGCGACTGCAGGAGCAGCGGGACGATCGCGCCGACCACCATGAGCGCCGCGATCACGCGGAGGCCGCTCGTGTACGTGCCGCTCGCGTCGCGCAGCCGTGACACGATCAGCGGCCCGAGGATCGCGCCCGCGCTCCACGCCGTCAGCAGGAGGCCGTAGATCCGCCCGACGTGGCGCGGCCCGAAGTAGTCCGCGACGAGCGCCGGCATCGTGCCGAACCCGCCGCCGTAGCAGAGCAGGCTCACGCACGCGAGCGCGAGGAGCTGCTGGTAGCTGCCGGCGAGCGGCAGCACGCAGAACACGCCGGCCTGCAGGAGGAACATCATCACGAACACCGTGCGGCGCCCGAGGGCATCGGACAGGCTCGCCCAGACGAGGCGGCCCGCGCCGTTGAACAGCGCGATCGTCCCGACGAGCGCGGTGGCCTGCGCGTCGCTCGCGTCGACGAGCTCCTGGGCCATCGGCACGGCCTCGGCGATGATCGAGATGCCCGCGCCCACGCTGAGGAACAGGACGACCCACAGCGCGTACCACTGCCACGTGCGCAGCGCCTGGCCGAGCGTGTAATCGGCGACCGGGCCGAGCGCCGTGGCGACGGGCGGCCGCCACCCGGCGGGAACGTAGCCGGCCGGCGGATCGCGCATGAACATCGCCGCCGCGAGCACGACGACGAGGAACGCCGCCCCGAGCACGTGGAACGCGGTGAACGGGCCGTACGCGCCGACGAGCGCGCGCGCGATCGGGCTGACCACCAGCGCGCCGCCGCCGAAGCCCGCCACCGCGAGGCCGGTGATCATGCCGCGCTTGTCGGGGAACCACTTCACGAGCGTCGCCAGCGGCACGATGTAGCCGAGCCCGATGCCCGTGCCGGCGAGCGCGCCATAGGTGACGTAGAGGAGCGCGAGATGATGCGCGGAGAAGCCGGCGAGGAAGACGCCGAGGCCGTAGAGGCAACCGGCGGTGAGCGCGAGCACGCGCGGGCCCACGCGCGTCAGCCACAGCCCGCCGACGAAGGCCGCGATGCCGAGCGTGACGTTCGCGACCGTGAACGCGACGTTGACCTGGGTGACGCTCGCGTCGAGGGCGTCGGCGAGCGGCTTTCTGAACACGCTCCAGGCGTAGACCGCGCCGAGCGCGAGCTGCATGACGGTCGCCGCGGCCGCGATGATCCAGCGCTCGCGCGGATGAGGTGTCTCGGGCACGCGTCACGGTCGCAGACCACCCGTGTAAGGCGTCAACCCGACAAGGTTCCCAGGCGCGTGGAGATGTACGAGAGGACACGCCTTTGAAGCAGCGCGATCCGCAACTCGGGCCGCCGGCTACGCACGGAGGTGGGGACAAGTGTCCCTAGCCCCAGAACGCCCCACAGGGCGGATCCGCGTGGCGCGGTGTGTGCTCGTGGTGGCCGGATGCGTCCCTCCGCGCGCTTCGCCTCGCTGCTACCCCTCGCCTCCCTGCTGATGTTCTCCGGCTGCGCCACCCAGGACGAGGTCGACGACGGCGACGACGGCGAGCTGATGAACAGCGCGTACGAGACGCAGACCGCGGGCGGCAAGGCCGACGGCAGCTGCAACGGCGTGGTGGTCCCGGACCGCAACGGCTTCGACCATCACATCGCGCTCACGTTCGACGATGGCCCGAACCCGGCGACCACGCCGAAGATCATCGCGATCTTGAAGAAGCACCACGCGCCCGCGACGTTCTTCAACAACGGCATGCGCTACACGTCGCCCGCGGCGAAGGCGGTCGCGGCGCAGATCGCCCACGACCCCGACTACATGCTCGGAAACCACAGCCAGAACCACCTCGACCTCGCGCACCAGACGGCGGCGAAGCTCGCGAGCGAGATCGACGAGACGGACGTCCTGATCCGCGCCGCCGGCTCGCCCGCGAAGTACTTCCGTTTTCCGTTCGGCAGCTCGACGTGCGCGGGCGTCGCCGCCGTGCACGACCGCGGCTACATCTTCGTTGGCTGGCACATCGACAGCGCCGATTGGTGCTACCAGGCGGGCCACGGCACCTGCAAGCCGGCGACGTTCAAGTACGTGCCGGACGCGATGCGCACCGATTACCAGGCCTACGTGCTCTCGCAGGCGAAGCAGACCGGCGGCGGCATCATCCTCATGCACGACATCCATCAATTCACCGTCGATCACCTCGACGGCGTGCTGACCGCGCTCGAGCAGCAGGGCTTCACGTTCGTCCGCATCGACGACGTGTCCGTATTCCCGCAGCTCGCGGGCGCGCGGCCGAAACAGGCGCTCGGCGAGGCGTGCGCCACGAGCCTCGACTGCAGCAGCAACGACTGCCACGCGGCCGGCTTCTGCACGCAGCCGTGCGAGGGTACGTGCCCCGACACGGCGGGCAAGGCCGCGACGTTCTGCATCGCCGACGGGCCGCAGGGGACCGGCGGCATCTGCGTCGCGAAGGCGGCGGCGCAGAACCAGACGTGCCAGCGGCTGCCGGATACGACGGACGTCGCGATGCCGCGCTACGTGGGCAGCAGCGGCGCCTCCGCCGCGACGGCGACCGTGTGCGCGCCGAACGGTGACTAGAACCAGCTGACGCCGATGCCGAGCGACGTGTTGTACACGCGCGTGTCGCTCTGATAGAAGCCCGAGCCGCCGCGCACCTCGACGTCGAGGCCGAACTGCGGCGTACGGATGATCTCGACGCCGGCCGCGAGATCGAACGCGGGGACGGTGTCCGAATTCGTCGACGCCATGAACGCGCCGCTCTTGAAGGCGAGCCGCGACTGCGCGACGCCGACGCCGGCCTGGAGCCACAGGTTCGGCAGGACCCAGCCGCGGAGGTTCGCGGTCGCGAGGACCTGGCTGGCGGTGACGTTGTCGTCGGTGTGAGCCATGCCCCAGACCTCGCCGAGGATGGCGATGTTCGGGCCGACCATGCCGCCGAGATGAACGGAGAGCCCGCCGGCGGCGTGCGCGCCGTTACCGCAGTCGTCGCCGTTCTTGTTCTGGCAGCCGATGTTGCCGCCGTCGACGGAGCCGCCGACGACGATGCCGACCCGATCGCGATCGGAGTCGGCAAAGGCTGGCAGGGCGAGGAAGGTGGCTGCGGCAACGACGCTGGACGCGAGGAGAGTCTTCATAGGGATGGCCGGCACAAGAGCACGGGCTATGCCCGAGTTCCGCGCGAGCCATGACGTGGAACTACGCGATTCTTCGTCGGAAGTGAGCGCGCATGGTGCAGCTGTGCGCTGGCGCCACGTGCGAGCGCACGCGGCGGCCTACGACGCGTGCGGACGCCGGGCCGGCGGCGCGCCAAGGGCCAGGCCCAGCGCGAGGACGCCCATCGCCGCGAGGACGTTCGCGAAGCCGCGCGGCGAATCGCCGCCGAGCTTGGTCGTCAGGTAGCCGCTCAGCGAGCCCGCCGCCATCGACGCGAAGCCGACCACCGAGGACGCGGTGCCGGCGATGCTCGGGACCGGCGCCATCGCCATCGCCATCGCGCTCGGACTCGCGAGCCCGATGCCGAGGAAGTACACGACCAGTGGCGGCATGAAGCCGGGGATGCCGAGGTCCGTCAGCTGCGTCATCGCCGCCGCGCCGACGCCGCCGACCGCGAGGAGCGTCGTGCCGGCGAGCACCATGCGACGCGGTGAGAGCCCACGCTCGAGCAGGCGGCCGCCGGTGACCGAGCTCGCGATCAGCGCGAGCGCCGTGCCGCCAAAGTAGAGCGCGAACGCGAACGACGAGACGCCGTAGTGCGCCTTGAACACGAACGGCGAGTCGGAGATCCACGCGAACTGACCGGCGAACGACGCGCAGCCGATCAGCACCGGGATGCGCGTCCCCGGCGTCGAGAGGAACGTGCCGTACGCGGCGAAGAGGCCGCGCAAGCTCGGCGGGCGGCGCTGGTGCGCCTCGAGGGTCTCCGCGAGCGTCAGCTGCGCGAGCACGAACAGCGCCGCCCCGACGGTGGCGAGCACGCCGAACACCGCGCGCCAGCCCGCGAGCTCGAGCACGGCGCCGCCGATCAGCGGCGCGACCATCGGCGCTACCGCCATCACGGCGAGCATCGCGGACAGGAGGCGGGCCGCTTCGCCGGCGGGCTGCGTGTCGCGCACCATCGCGCGCGCGACGACGGGTGGCGCCGCCGCGGCCGCGCCCGCGAGCACGCGGAACGCGATCAGCGCGCCCATGCTCGGCGCGAGCGCGCACGCCGCGCCGGCGGCCGAGAACAGGCCGAGCCCGACGACGAGCACGCGCCGGCGCCCGAACGCATCGGACAGATAGCCCGTCACGAGCTGCGCGCCCGCGAAGCCGGCGATGAACAGCGAGAGCGTCAGCGCGGCCGTGTCGGGCGCCACGTCGAACACGCGCGCGAGCTCCGGCTGCGCCGGCAGGCTCGTATCGATCGACATCGCGACGATGGCCGTCATCGCCGCGAGGCTCGCGATCCAGCCGCGGGATCCGACGCGGCGGGGGAACAGCACCGCCACGCGGCGGCTCAGACGCGGAGCGGCTTGTACTTGATGCGGTGCGGCTGATCCGCGTCGTTGCCGAAGCGGCGCTTGCGGTCGGCCTCGTAGTCCTGGAAGTTGCCCTCGAACCACTCGACGTGGGAGTCGCCCTCGAACGCGAGGATGTGGGTCGCGATCCGATCGAGGAACCAGCGATCGTGGCTGATGACGACGGCGCAGCCCGGGAACTGCAGGAGGCCATCCTCGAGCGCGCGCAGCGTGTCGACGTCGAGGTCGTTGGACGGCTCGTCGAGCAGGAGGACGTTGCCCGAGCGCTTGATCATCTTCGCGAGGTGGACGCGGTTGCGCTCACCGCCGGAGAGGATGCCGACGCGCTTCTGCTGATCCTGGCCCTTGAAGTTGAACGCGGAGACGTACGAGCGCGCGTTGATCGAGCGCTCGCCGATCTGCACGTAGTCCGACTCCTCGCTGATCTCGGCGTAGATCGTCTTGTCGGGATCGAGCGCGTCGCGCGACTGGTCCACATAGCCGAGCTTGACGGTGTCGCCGACCTTGACCTTGCCCTTGTCGGGCTGCTCCTGGCCCATGATCATGCGGAAGAGCGTGGTCTTACCGGCGCCGTTCGGGCCGATGACGCCGACGATGCCGCCGCGCGGTAGCTTGAACGTCAGGTTGTCGATGAGCACGCGATCGCCGAAGGCCTTCGTGACGCCCTCGAACGAGACGACCTCGCCGCCGAGGCGCGGGCCCGGCGGGATCTGGATCTCCATGGCGTCGTCGCGCTTCTCCTTCTGCGCCTCCGCCATCATCTCCTCGTAGCGGTTCAGGCGCGCCTTGCTCTTGGCCTGGCGGGCCTTCGGCGAGAGGCGGACCCACTCGAGCTCGCGGGCGAGCATCTTGCTGCGCGCGTCCTGCTGGCGCTCTTCGTCCTTGAGGCGCTTGGCCTTCAGCTCGAGCCAGCTCGAGTAGTTGCCCTCGAACGGGTGGCCCTCGCCGCGGTCGAGCTCGAGGATCCACTTCGCGACGTTGTCGAGGAAGTAGCGATCGTGGGTGATGGCGACGACCGTGCCCTTGAAGTTCTCGAGCGTCTTCTCGAGCCACGCGACGGACTCGGCGTCCAGGTGGTTCGTGGGCTCGTCGAGGAGCAGCATGTCGGGGTTCGACAGCAGCAGGCGGCAGAGCGCGATGCGGCGCTTCTCACCACCGGAGAGGACGTTGACATCCGAATCGCCGGGCGGGCAGCGGAGCGCGTCCATGGCCATGTCGACCTGGTGGTCGAGCTCCCAGGCGTTGACGGCGTCGATCTGATCCTGAAGGCGGCCCTGCTCCGCGAGGAGCTTGTCCATCTGCGCCTCGGGCAGGTCCTCGCCGAGCTTCATCGAGACATCCTCGAAGCGCTGCAGGAGCGCGCGCGTCTCGGAGACGCCCTCCTCGACGTTCTCCTTGCAGGTCTTGTTCGGATCGAGGTGCGGCTCCTGCGCGAGGTAGCCGATCTTGAGGCCGGGCGCCGGCCAGGCCTCCCCGAGGAACTCCTTGTCCTCGCCGGCCATGATCTTGAGGAGGGTGCTCTTGCCCGCGCCGTTGTTCCCGAGGACGCCGATCTTGGCGCCCGGGTAGAACGACAACCAGATGCCTTTGAGGATCTCGCGCTTGGGCGGGACCAGCTTGCGCAGGTCCTTCATCACGTAGGTGTACTGGGCAGTCATCTCGCGGCGGTTCTAGCACGCGTTGCCGTCGGTGAGTCTCGAAACCTGGCCGATCGAGGAGGGTCCGCCGGGCCGTGGGGTGCGCACACTGAGAGACATGTTCAAGCCATGGCGCCTCGGGGCGTGGATGGGCTTCCCGATCGACGTCAACCCGAGCTTTCTCCTCCTCCTCGCGTTCGTGTTCATCGCGTTCGGCGGCCTCGCCGGCGTGATGGTCGTGGGGCTGTCCTTTGCATCCGTGCTGCTCCACGAGCTGGGGCACGCGGTCGTCGCGCGGCGCTTCGGCGTGCGCGTGTCCGGGATCGAGCTCGGCTTCTTCGGTGGCGCCGCGAAGATGGACGGCATGCCGCGTGCGCCCGGCCGCGAGCTCGCGATCGCAGCGGCCGGGCCGGCGGTGTCGCTCGCGCTGGCGGCGATCGGCATCGGACTCGGCGCGGTCACGCACGTGTCGCTCCTCGGGTTGATCGGCTGGATCAACCTCGTCATCGCGGGCTTCAACTTGATCCCGGCGCTGCCGATGGACGGCGGGCGGATCCTGCGCGCGCTGCTCGCGTATCGCATGGGGCACGTTCGCGCGACGGAGGCGGCGGTGAAGGTCGCGCGCGTGGCGACGATCGGCTTCGCGGTGATCGGCCTGATGGGCGCGTACCAGCTGCTGATGCTGGCGCCGTTCTTGTGGATGATGACCACGCGCGAGCAGCAGATGGCGCGCGCCGAGGCGGCGGCAGGCGGGACGGGACGTGGCCGGTATGTCGTGCGGCAGGTGGACGGGCGCTACGTCATCGTGGACGTGGCGTGAGCGCGCTGGCTCAGAACGTACCGGAGAGCGGCACGAGCATCACGAGCGCACCGATGCCCGCGCCGACGTAGGCGAGCACGCCCGGCTTCGTGCATACGGCGAGGCAGGTGATGGCACCGGTCGTGGCGACCGCGCCGAAGAGGCCGACACCGATGCGCGCGCCGTCGACGCGGGTGCGGTGGCCGACGCGGATCGGACCGCGCGTGCGGCCGGCGAGGCAATCGCGCCCGCTCGCGTCCGGTGCGCAGCGCGCCACGAGGTTCGCGATGGTGACCGCCTGCGCCGCGTCAGGCGTGCCCGTCTTGACGAGGCCCCACAGGTGCGACTCCTCGGTGCCCGGGAAAACGACCTGCACGACATCGTCGGCGCCGACGGCCACCGTGCCGCCCTGCTCCACCTCGACCCGCGCGGTGCCCGTGGCGCGCAGATCGTCGCCGTGGCGCGCGAGGGCGGTCGGCTGCGCGAACGTGTCCACGTGCACGCAGGCGCTGGAGAGGAGCACCAGGGTCGCGAGCGCGCGCATGCCTGGATCGTAGCCGTGGCGGGGTTACTTCGCTGGCGGAAAAGGGGGCGTCCGCCGCCCGATGCCGAGGATGTCGAGCAGCAGCTTGCCGCACTTCGCCTCGATCTTCGGTTGCGCCGCGGCCGAGGCTACGACGACGCGCCGGCCGTGTCGAAGTCGACGCGGTCGGCCTCGGTCTCGGCGAGTCGTCGAGCGGCAGGTCCTCGTGGCCCGCGATCTCGCGCCTCGGCTCGAGCGCGCGACGCCATCGGACGGCTTCGCCCGGCCTTGCGTGGTGGTCGCGTCGGCGCCCTGCATGGCGCCGACGGTCTCGAGCGGCGTGTCCTGGACGGTGAGGGTGATCCCTGCGAGCGGTACCGGGACCACGGGCGCCGTGGGGGCGAGCGCACCGAGCCTGCCGTCCCGTGCGCGCCCTCGCCGTTTGCCTGACGTTTGCCGGGCGGCAGCCGCGGGCGCGGCGACGACGACGGCGGAGAGCGCGAGGAGGCGCGGCGAGCGCATCGGCTGGGTCGGCCCGCCCGCTAGCGCTGCGTTGGCGCGAGCGCGGCGTCGGTGGCCGGATGATGAAAACGTGCGCGAAACGCGAGCGGGGTGGTGCCGGCGTGATGGCGGAAGAACTTCACGAAGTTCGTGGGCTCGGCGAACCCGGCCCGATCCGCGAGCTCCTTGACGGAGAGGTCGGTGTGCGCGAGCAGGCGCTTGACCTCGAGCGCGAGGCGCTCGCCCACGAGCTGCTTGGTCGAGCGACCGGTGTGCGCGACGAGGAGCTCGCCGAGGCGGCGCGAGGAGACACCAGCGGCGCGGGCGTAGTGCCCGACGGAGCGCGTGGCCATGACGTCGCGCTCGAGCGTGGTAAAAAAGCGTGCGAGCTCGGGCGCCGGCGTCCGGGTCGGGCCCCGCGCGATGGCTGCGATCCGCTCGGCGTGGAGCAGCACGGTGCGCAGCAGCGCGGCGAGGACGGCGGGCTGCAGCGCGTCGAGGGGGCGAGCGTACTCGGCGGCGAGGAGGTCGCACAGGGCGAGGAGCTCGCGGCGCGCCGGGGCTGCGAGCGCGAGCGCCGGCTCGGCCCGCGCGGCGAGGATGGACGCGCCGCGCAGCGGGTCGACAGCGCGCGCCCCGAGCGCGAGGAACTCCGGAGAGAACAGCAGCATCCACGCGTCCGGCTCCTGTCCCGGCACGAACTGCTGCACCTGCCCGCTCGCGACGATCGTCAGCCAGCCCGCGCCGAGCGGCGCCGGGGCGAAGTCGACGACGAGCTGGCCGCGCCCGCGCAACCCGACATACGCGATGTGAAACCCGAGCCGCTGCGGCGCATCGGCCGCGTGGTTGTGGTGGCCGCTCGCGAAGCGCCGGAAGAGGTCGGCGAGCGGAAAGATCTCGAAGCCGATCGCCGCCTTCCGCGCGTCCGGGTGCGCCGGGCGGAACGCGAGGTCGCGGATCCCGGGCGAGGTATGGGACAACCGCGGCATGGCCCTCACCGTCTATCACTATCCCAACTGCTCGACGTGCAAGAAGGCGCTCGCGTGGCTCACGGCGAACAAGGTCGCGCACACGGCGATCGACATCGTGAAGACGCCGCCGACGAAGGCACAGCTCGCGGCGGCGGCGAAGCTCGCCGGCGTGCCGGTGAAGAAGATGTTCAACCTCGCCGGCGTCTCGTATCGCGAGGGCGACTTCAAGACAAAGCTACCGGCGATGACGGACGCCCAAGCCTTCGCCGCGCTGGCCGCCGACGGCAAGCTGATCAAGCGTCCGCTCGCCGTCTCGAGCACGGCCGCGCTCGTGGGCTTCAGCGAGGCCGCGTGGGCCGACGCGCTGACCTGACGACCGCCGCCCCGCCACACGGGGACGCTGTCACGTTTGTCAACTCTAGCTCGCGAAGCTTTCGGAATGATCTCGCCGTCCTACCCGGGGACGCTGTCACGTTTGTCAACTCTGGGTCGACCGCGAGCGCAAAACGTCCGGAGTTCGGACAACGTCGAGCCAGAGTTGACAGACTTGACAGCGTCCCCCGTCAAGGACGCGTGATCGCTGCAGTTTCCGGTCGAGCCAGAGTTGACAAACGTGACAGCGTCCCCGGCCCGGGGGGCGGGCCGGCCCGAGGGGCCGCGACTCCGTCAGCGGAGCGCGAGGGCCAGGATGGTGAGCACCGCCGCGATCGCGATGAACGCGACCAGAAACGTCGCGCTGCTCATGTGCCAGTCCGTCGGCTCGCTCAGCCGCGAGCGTGGGTGGATGGCATCGCGATCCACCATCTCTCGCGTCTCGGACTTGGCCACCCGGAGGCGCGACACCGTCATGGGCGGAGTCTGAGGCATGCTGCCCCGCAGTCCAAGTTAAAGTTAGGCGCGCTCGGCCCGCATCTTCAGCGCCCGCGCGAACTCGTCGAACGCAGGCTGCAGGTCCGGGATGGACTTCGCGATCATCCCCGACATCAGGCCGGAGAAGACCTCGTGCATGGCGAAGCGCGTGCCGCCGCCCGCCGGCGTCAGGGTGTACGTGCGCTCGCCCTCGAACCGCCCGAGCGGCAGGCCGCCGCGCCACACCATGCGCTCGTTCGGGAAGAGCTCGGCGACCTTCACCGGGAACGCGCGCCCCGGGTCGAGCTTCACGAACACCTTCAGCTTGTGGCCGAGCGCGATCGAGCCCTCGACCTTGTCGACGGTGGTGTTCCACGTCGGATCGGACGGCAGGTCCGTGAGCAGGGCCCAGACGCGCGCCGGCGGGGCCGCGATGTCGATCTCCGCGCCGAATCCCTTCATTCGCCATCGGCAATACATCGGTTACTCGTTCGCTACAGGCCGTCGAGCTTGGCCGCCGCGAGCGCCAGGTCTGCGCGGAGCTCGGCCTCGTAGCGCGGGCGGTCGACCTCGTCGACGCGCAGGACCGCAGCGGGGTGATGCGTGACCATCAGCGCGTCCGCCCAGTGCGTCGTGACCCAGCGTCCGCGCTCGGCGCTGATCCGGAAGCGCGAACCGATCAGCGACAGCGCCGCCGTCGCGCCGAGGCACACGATCACGCGCGGGCGGATCGTCTCGAGCTCGGCCGCGACCCACGGCTTGCACGCGCGGATCTGTGACGCGGTCGGGCGCTGGTGGATGCGCTTCTTCCCGCGCGGCTCGAAGCGGAAGTGCTTCACCGCGTTGGTCAGGTAGATCCGCTCGCGCGGGAGTCCGACCGCCCGCAACGCCGCGTCGAGCACCTGCCCCGCGGGGCCGACGAACGGCCGCCCCGCGAGGTCCTCCTGATCGCCCGGCTGCTCGCCGACGAGCACGAGCGCGGCGCCCTCGGGCCCCTCGCCGAACACGGTCTGCGTGGCCGGTCCGCACAGATCGCACGCGGTGCAGCCACGCGCGGCCGCGGCGAGGACCGGCAGCGAGCGCGCGGCGGGAACGCTGGCCGCCGGATCCAGCATCGCCTCGACGCGCGGCGCGGCGCGCGCGAGCAGCTCGGGGATCGCCGACGATTCGGGGAGCTGCGGCCAGAACCGCGCCGGCATGTGCTGGCGCATGAGCTTCGGGTTCGTGCGCGCGGGGTTGTACGTGGACGCGTAGTACGTGCGCCAGAGGTCCTCGAGCTCGTCGGGACTCGGCGCCGCGTGCCGCGGGACGCCCGGCGAGAAGACGAGCGCGGCGCCGTCCCAGGCGACGCTCCGGTCCGGCGTCAGGATCGCCCAGCGCATCGCGGGGAACCGCGCGACGAAGTGCTCGACGCCCCGCGCGAGGATGTGGTGATCGGGCGCGTACCACGCCACGTACTGGTCGTCGTCCACCGCGTGAAAGCGCACGAACGCGTGCATCTTGTGCACGTCGCGGCGAACGGCGCCGACGCGCAACGCGAGCGCGCGCACGTCGGGATCGACCGCGTCCGCGAGGAGCTCGTGCTCGCCGTGGGCGAGCCGCCACAGCAGGCGATAGAGGAGCGCGTGCGCGCCGGGCTCGCGATGGAGCACCCCATCGGCCGCGAGCTCGACGAACCGCGCCGGCACGTGCGCGCGCGGGGCCGCCGGATCCGCGACGAGCGCGACATCCGCGAACAGCACCCCGGTGCTGCCCGGCGCCGCCCAGCTGACATCCGCCGGCGCCACGTTCGCCGCCAGCAGCACCCGCGCCGTCCCTCGCCACGCGTCCAGATCGGGCGTCGCGTCGGCCCGCTGCATCTACAGCTGCCCGCCGCGCGCCGCGCCAAAGTCGAGCGCGAGCTGCTGCGGCGGGGCGACGCGCACCCGCAGATCCAGCCGATCGATCAGCTGCGCATCCGGGTTGTGGTCGGCCGTGATCACGAACGGCGTCGTGCGCTTCATCGGCACGCGCAGCGCGGCCAGATCCGCGAGCCGGATCGAGCGCTGGGTCCGCGTCGCGAGGATGCGGTCGACCGTCCGCACGCCCAGCCCGGGGATTCGTAGCAGCTGCTCGCGGTCCGCCGTGTTGATGTCGATCGGAAACGCGGCCCGATGCCGCAGCGCCCAGGCGAGCTTCGGGTCCACGTCCGCGTCGAGGTTCGGCGCCTCGGGCGTCGTGAGCTCCGACGCGGCGAACCCGTAGTGCCGCACGAGCCAGTCCGCCTCGTAGAGCCGGTGCTCGCGGCCGAGCGGCGGCGCGGCGACCGGCAGGCGCGCATCCCCCCGCGGCGTCGGCGAGTACGCCGTGTAGTACACGCGGCGGAGCTTGAAGCGGTCGTAGAGCGTGGTCGCCGTCTCCAGGATCGCGGCGTCTGTCGTGTCCGTCGCCCCGACGATCATCTGCGTGCTCTGGCCGGCGGGCGCGAACCGGCGCGGCTGGTCGGCGTGGTGCTCGGCGATCGTGGTCATCGAGCCGTGGATCGACGGCACCTCCTTCTCGGGCGCGAGCGACGCGAGGTCCGCCGCCGTCGGCAGCTCGATGTTCACGCTGAGCCGGTCGCACCACGTCCCCGCCTCGGCGATCAGCGCCGCGGACGCGCCCGCGACGGCCTTGAGGTGGATGTAGCCGCCGAACCGATGGGTCGTGCGCAGCTCGCGCGCGACGGTGATCACCAGCTCCATCGTGTAGTCCGGATCGCGCAGCACGCCCGACGACAGGAACAGGCCCTCGATGTAGTTGCGGCGGTACATCGCCAGCGTCAGGTCCACGACCTCGGCCGGCGTGAAGACGGCGCGCTCGATGTCGCTCGAGCGGCGGTTGATGCAGTACGTGCAATCGAACGTGCACTTGTTGGTCAGCAGGATCTTGAGCAGCGACACGCACCGGCCGTCCGGGGTGTAGCTATGGCAGATCCCCTCGCCCGTCGCGTTGCCGAGGCCGCCGGTCGGGGTCGCGCGCTTGCCGCCGCTCGACGCGCACGACGCGTCGTACTTCGCGGCGTCGGCGAGGATGCGGAGCTTGGTGCGGACCTCCATGCGTGACGCTTCGACGCCGCCTAACCGTGACAGGTTTCACGCACTTGGCTACTTCGCGGAGATCGTCTTGTAGCGAGCGAGCAGGCGACGGCCCTTCGCCGCGAGGGCGCGCGCCGCCGCCACCGTCTTGGGGACCGGCTCGCCCCAGGCGGCGGCCGTCTTGGCGAAGCGCGTCGGCTCCCCCTTTGCGTCGACGAGCGGCGGCAACGCGCCGGCGCGCCCGTAGAAGCGCACGGCCCAGCTGCCCTTGCGCCTCATCTCCTGCGGCGACATCGCGCTCGCGGCCTTCGTCACGCCGGGCTTGAGGTGCGCCCCGTCGGTCTCGCGGAACTTCGCGCGACCGGCCGCGGTGAGGCCGCCCTTCGGGTCCTTCGTCGGCGCCCTCCGCGGCGCCCGCCGCTTCGCGGTCATGACTTGCCCTTCGCCTTCGACTTCGACTTCGACTTCGACTTCTCCGCCGCCCAGATATTGTCGACCATGTTCGGATAGCTCCGGCCCGCGCGCCTCGCCCGTGCGCGAGCGCGCGCCTTGTCGGCGGTGGACAATGTCTTCTTCGGGCCCGCGGGCCGCTTCTTGTCCCAGGGCGGCGTCTTGGTCGGCATGGTCTGGTCACCGTGCAGACGCCGCGCCAGCGGGGTCAGCGGCCGCGCCGCGCGATGCGGAGCCTAGCGGACGCTGGACGCGCGAGCGGTCGCGACCTGCGCGGCCTGAGCCGCCGCGATCGCCGCCGCGATCATCTGATCTTGCTGCGCCTTGTCCGCCCAGCGCGCCTGGATCTCCGGCGCCAGCGTGTCCACGGGGTCGAAGTACGCGAAGAACCCGGGCTTCACCGACGGCGCGGCGAACACCGAGATGCCGGTCTCGCGGTCGTAGTGCTCGAAGCTATGCGCCACCCGCTTGCCGCCGCCGCCGGGCGCGTCGACGACGAACGTCGGCGTGTGGAAGCCCGCCGTCGTGCCGCGGACCGCCTTCTCGATGTCGAGCGCCGTCTGCAGCGTCGTGCGCAGATCCTCGACGCCCTTCACGAGGTCGTGGACATAGACGTAGTACGGGTGCACCTGGCAGTGGCCGAGTCGCTTCACGAGGAGCTGCATCGTGGTGATCGAGTCGTTGACGCCGCGCTGCAGCACGCTCTGGTTCCGCGTGATGATGCCGCGCTCGAACACGATATCGAGCGCGCGCTTGGTGATCGCCGTGATCTCGTTCGGGTGGTTGAAGTGCGTGTGGAGGACGACCTCCTTGTTCAGCTTCCGCCCGCGCTCGACGACCGAGGTCAGCGCGTCCACCCACTCGGTGTCCGTGATGAGCTTCATGGGCATCACGGCGGGGCCCTTCGTGGCGAACCGGATGCGGCGGATGTTCGGCATCTCGAGGAGCCGATTGCCGATGAGCGTGATCTGCCGCGCCTTGAGCTGGTAGCTGTCGCCGCCGCTGACGACGATGTCCTCGAGCTCCGGCCGCTCCGCGATGTAGCGGAACGCGCGCTCCCAGCGGTCCTCGGTCGCCTTGAGCGACACCTTCTCGACGTTGTCGGTGTCGACGCCGACCGCGTAGCTGCGCGTGCAGAAGCGGCAGTAGACCGGGCACGTGTCGAGCGTGAGGAAGAGCGCCTTGTCGGGATAGCGGTGCGTCAGGCCCGCGACCGGCGCGTCCTCTTGCTCGTGCAGCGAGTCGAGCGTCAGCTTCGGGTGATCCGGAAACAGCTTGCTCGCGACGGGCACGAACTGCCGGCGCAGCGGGTCGTTGTACGGGTCGGCCCAGTCGATGAGCGACAGCAGATACGGTGACACGCGGATCGACATCGGCGCGCGGAGGAGACCCTCGGCCGCGTCCGCGTAGAAGCTCTGCGGGACGAGATCCTGGACGGCGGAGAGCAGCTTCGCGCCGTTGGTGATCGAGTTCTTCGCCTGCCAGTTGTGGTCGAGGAACGTGGCCTCGTCGACCTCGCGGTACGCAGGGATCTTCTGCCAGAACGCGCCGTCGAGGAGCTGGCGATGATGCAGCGTCGACGGATCGACGGCGGGCTTGATGTGCTTGATCGCCCCGTCGGCAGAGGGGCGCGTCGAGAGCTTGATCGGCGTCAGAGTTTCCATGGGGTCCTCGCAGTCCAGAGCGTGAAAGTCATCGAGAGCAGACGCAGCGCGACCGCTAGACGACGTCAGGCTGGTGCGGGACGGAACCCAGGTACCACATGTTACTGGATGGATATCATGCCGAGGGCGGCGGGCCAATGGTCAGCGCGCGTGGGCGTTCAGCCAGGCCCAGAGCGCCGGCTCGAAGGCCGTGGTCGGCGCCGGGACGTGCGTCGAGCCGTTGAGCGTCCACAGCTCGACGGCGAGCGGGGCCGTGCAGGCGAACGTCGAGATCTGGGTCTCGGCGCCCGCGACCGCGGTGTCGAGATCGAGCGTGCCGCCGGGCGTGAGCGTGGTGCCGCACGCGTCGTACCCCGCCTGGCGGGTCACGCTGCCGACGGCGCCGGGGTACGTCGCCGTCATCGCGTACGGGACGGCCTGGTCAGCCGTGCCGTGCATGTGGAGGACGGCGAGCGGCTGGCTGGGGTGGCACATGGCCGGGTCGGTCGCGACGATGCCGGCGAGGACACCGATGGCCGTGATGACGTCGGGGCGATCGCACGCCATCCGGTAGGCCATGTAGCCGCCGTTGCTGTGGCCGATCACGAAGATGCGCGCGCGGTCGATCGGATAGGCGGCGAGGATGTCGTCGATCAATTTGCCGAGGTAGGCGCTGTCGTCGGGGTGGGTGCCGTCGAAGTCGCAGCACGCGGGGTCGGCGTTCCAGAACTGCGCGCCGGTGCTGTCGATCTTGCCGTCGGGGGCGATCTCGAAGGCGCGGCCGGCGTCGACCTCGGCGCGGATGCCGAAATAGGACTCCTGCAGGAAGCCGGTGGCGCCGTAGCCGTGGAGCACGACGACGAGCGGGTACGACGTGCTCGGGTCGAAGCCGGCGGGGACGCGCAGCGTGGCCGGGCGGTCACCGCCAAAGACCACCGGGCGGACGTGCGCGGCATCGGGGCCCGACGAGCTATCTCCGCCACACGCGGCCAGCGCGAGGACAAGACTGGCGACTCCGAGGCTGGCACAGCGCGGCATCCGTCGAGGCTCGCATGCCGCGCGCCCGGCGCCAAGCTACCCTCGGGGATGGCCCCGCCGCCCCATCGCTCGGCCCGGGCGGCCCGGGGGGCCCGGGCGGCCCCGGCGGCCACGGCCGCCACGGGAGGGCCAACCGCCCCGACGCGGCGCGTGGTGGCGGCGGCGGTCGCGCTGCTGCTGCTCGGCGGGGTCGGCGCGGTCCAGGCGGGGATGGCGGGCGCGGACTTCATGTTCGATCTCGAGCAAGAGCAGCCCGCGCTCGCGCTCTCCGCGCCGGTGGTCGACGATCCGGCGACGCCGCGGCTCGCGCGCCGGGTGTTCGTGGTGATCATCGATGGCCTGCGGCTGGACAAGTCGTACGAGCTGCCGTTCCTCGACGAGCTGCGGCGGCGCGGCGTAGACGCGGAGGCGCAGTCGCACTATCCGAGCTGGTCGCGACCGAACTACGTGTCGATCCTGACGGGCGTGCCGCCGTCGGCGAGCGGCGTCCGCACGAACCACCACTCGACCCCCGTGCAGCTCGATTCCCTGATGGATCGCGCGCACGCGGCCGGGCTCGCGAGCGCGTGCGCGACGGACTACGACGTCTTGCCGCAGCTGTTCCTGCGCCGCGGCGTGCATCCGCGCGTGCGCGTGGTCCCGCCGCCGCCCGACGAGCGCGACGACGCCGCGGAGCGCCTGCCCGCCGACTCGCGGCCCGACGAGCCAGGCGCGAGCGAGGACACGTTCGCGCGCGCGATCGTGCACGCGCCGGACGCCGACCTGGCGTCGCCGTTCGACGACGCGCGTTACGCGCCGTGGCCGGGCGGCTTCAGCGAGGCCGGCGCCGCGATCGCGGCCGAGCACGCGGAGCTCGTGGTGATGCTCGTCGGCGCGGTCGACGCGGCGGGGCATGCGCGCGGCGGGGCGAGCCCGGACTACCGCGCGGCGGCGGAGGCCGCGGATCGCGCGCTCGCGAACGCGCTCGGCCACGTGGATCTCGCGCAGGACGCGATCCTCATCACGGCCGATCACGGCCACACGAACCGCGGCGGGCACGGCGGCATCGAGCCCGAGGTGCTGACGGTGCCGCTGGTGCTCGCGGGGGCAGGCGTCGTCCCGGGCGCCACGCCCGACGACGCGCACCTCATCGACGTGGCCCCCACGGCCGCCGCGCTCCTCGGGATCCCGGCGCCGGGCCACGGCCTCGGCCGCACGCTGACGGAGCTGTTGCAGCTATCGCCGGCGGCGGCCGCCGCGCGCCACGCGGCCGATGCGAAGCGCCTGACGGCGACGCGCGCGGTGGTGGCGGCGGCCGGGGCGAGCGCGGCCTCGGCCGTGCTGGAGCGGCGCGCGATCCGGCTCGGCGGCGTGGGCCTCGGCATCCTGCTCGCGATCGGCCTGGCGGTGGTGCTCGTCCGCAAGCGCGTGCTGCGGTTCGACGTGCGCGTGATGTTCGTCAGCGTCCCGGCGTTCTT
>JANXOM010000031.1 GCA_025353585.1 Deltaproteobacteria bacterium | reverse complement strand
CGCTACGCCTCCGGTGATCCCATGGACACCCCGGCTAAGCCGCGTTCTGCCTTGACCTTTCCCGCTGGGGGCGGTAGATCGCTCGCTCCTCTCCGGAGCCCTACGCGGTGCTGAAGTCGCTATCGATCTTCACGGGTAATTCCAACCGCGCCCTTGCCGATGAAATCTGCAAGTTCGTGGAGATTCCGCTCGGCCGCGCGGACGTCACGCACTTCGCCGACGGCGAGATCTATGTCGAGGTCGGCGAGAACGTCCGCGGCGTGAACTGCTTCGTCGTGCAGTCGACCTGCTCGCCGCCGAACCAGTCGCTGATGGAGCTCTTGATCATGATCGATGCGCTCAAGCGCGCGTCGGCCGGGAGCATCGTCGCGATCATCCCCTACTTCGGGTACGCCCGGCAGGACCGCAAGGCCAAGCCGCGCACGCCGATCACCGCGAAGCTCGTCGCGAACCTGATCACGGCCGCCGGCGCTGATCGCGCGCTCGCGATGGACCTCCACGCCGGTCAGATCCAGGGCTTCTTCGACATCCCGTTCGACCACCTGTTCGCGATGCCGGTCCTCATCGAGGAGCTCCGCATCCTCGGGTACGGCGGCGACAGCACCATCGTCGTCTCGCCGGACGCCGGCGGCGTCGAGCGCGCCCGTGCGTTCAGCAAGCGCCTCGGCGCGGGCCTCGCCATCATCGACAAGCGCCGCCCCGCGCCGAACGTCACCGAGGTGATGAACATCGTCGGCGACGTGCGCGGCAAGAAGGCCGTCATCGTCGACGACATCATCGACACCGGCGGCACGCTGACGAACGCGGCGAAGGCGATCATGGAGGCCGGCGCGCAGAGCGTGGCCTCCTGCGCGACCCACGCCGTGTTCTCCGGCAAGGCGCTTCCGCGGATCGCGGAGTCACCGCTGTCCCACGTCGTGGTAACCAACACGATTCCCCTCGCCGCGGACGCGAACGCGCCCAAGGTGCGGGTGCGCAGCGTCGGGCGCTTGCTCGGCGAGGCCATCAAGCGGATTCACCACGGCGATTCGATCAGCTCGTTGTTCATTTAGGTCGCAAGTGACCTCGTAGAGACTCGCGAAAGAAAAAGAGAGACCCCCATGGAAGTCGGAAAGCTCACTGTCACCGTTCGCAACACCGTTGGTCAGGGCAAGGGCCCGTCGCGCGCGCTCCGCCGGGCCGGCAACGTTCCGGGGGTCTGCTACGGCGCTTCGCCCGATGGCCGCATCGAGCCGCTCGCCATCACGGTCAACGTGAAGGCGCTCCGCGCCGCGCTCGACCCCGTCCGCAAGCAGAACACCGTCATCGATCTCACGATCGAAGGCGGCCCGGCGAGCCGCAAGCTCAGCGCGCTGGTCAAGGACTACCAGATCGACGCCCTGCGCCGCGACATCACCCACGTCGACCTCCTCGCCATCGACCCGAACAAGGAAGTCACGGCGAGCGTGCCGCTCGACTTCATCGGCAAGCCGAAGGGCGCGATCGACGGCGGCCAGCTCCGCATCGTCATGCGCGAGATCGACATCAAGGCCAAGCCGAGCGACATCCCCGTCAAGGTGCCGGTCGATGTCTCCGGCCTCGGCATCGGCGACGTGATCCACGTCTCCGCGCTCCCGCTCCCCGCCGGCGTCACCAGCATCACGGGCCGCGACCTCGCGGTCGTGACCTGCGCGAAGCCGGAAGAGGACGCGGTTGCGGTCACGGCCGAGGGCGCTCCGGCGGACGCGGCGGCTCCGGCCGCGGGCGCTCCGGCGGCAGGCGCGAAGGCGGCGGCTCCGGCCGCGGGTGGGAAGGCGGCGGCTCCGGCCGCAGGCGCCAAGCCGGCCGCGGGTGGCAAGGCGGCGGCTCCGGCCGCAGGCGCCAAGCCGGCGGCCAAGCCCGCCGCGAAGAAGTAACGACGCGCTGTGGCGTGGCTCGTCGTCGGCCTGGGAAACCCGGGCGGCAAGTACGCGCGGAACCGGCACAACATCGGGTTCCGCGTCGTCGACGAGCTGGCGCGCAAGCACGGATTGCCCGCGTGGAAGTCAGCCGAAGGGGCCGACTCCACCGCGGGCTTTGTCGTGACGTCGGTGAACGGGACGCCCGGGCGCGAGCGAGCGGTGCTCCTCAAGCCCATGAAGTTCATGAACCTGTCCGGGTTCGCCGTGCAGCGCGCGGTCGCGTTCCACGACATCTCGGTGGCCGAGGTCCTCGTCGTCCACGACGAGATCGACCTCGACTTCGGCCTCGTGCGCCTCAAGAACGGCGGCGGCCACGGCGGCCACAACGGCCTGCGCTCGATCCACGAGCAGCTCGGCGGCCAGAACGGCTATGCCCGGCTGCGCATGGGCGTGGGCCGGGACCCGAGCTCCAAGCCCGGCGCCAAGGACACCGCGGGCTGGGTGCTGGGCGACTTTCCCGCGGCCCACGCGCCGATCGTGGACGCGATGATCACCGCCGGCATCGAGGACATCGAAACCGTCCTGGCGAAGGGCATCGTCGCCGCGATGAATCAGCACAACGCCCGTTCCGCGCTCGCGAACCCGTGATATAGACCCGCCCCTACCTCGCTCGCCGTGCGCCACGCGCGACGGGCTTTACACCCACGAGGACACGCATGGCACGCCTGCAGTCACAACGCGACACGCCGAACACCGCCCGCGAGTACGAGACCACCTTCATCCTTCGTCCCAACACGTCCAACGAGGGCGTCGCCGAGGTGAACACCCGCGTCAAGGGGATCATCGAGGGTATGGGCGGCAAGATCCTGAAGGTCGACAACTGGGGCAAGCGCCGGCTCGCCTACGAAGTCGCCAAAGAGCGCAAGGGCATCTATCTCTACTGGCAGTACCTGGCGCAGCCGGGCGTTGTCGAAGAGACGGAGCGCAACCTCCGCATGCTCGACTCCGTCATCCGCTACCTGACGGTCAAGGTCGACGAGAACGTCGACGTGGGCGCCCGCCCGACCGAGATCGACGACACGTCGTTCGACAAGGCCGCGCAGACCGCCGCTGACGAGGAGGATCTGTTCCTCTCGCGCGGCAACGACGAGAGCGCCGGCGGCACCGGCGATGACGACGACGACGACGATTACAACGCGGACCGCTACGCCGACGAGATCAAGGCCGCGAAGGCCCACGTCGAGGGTGCGGACGTCGATCCGAAGGCCCCGAAGGCCCCGAAGGCCGAGGCCCCGGCCCCGGCCGACAAGGCCCCCACCGAAGGTAAGGAGTAAGCCATGTCGATGCGTATGGATGCCCCCGATGACGGGATGGACCGCGACGACGATCGCCGCGGCGGCAAGGGCCGCGGCGGCCCGACGCGCAAGAAGCTCCTCTCCGAGGAGATCGTGGCCAAGATCGATTACAAGAACCCGCAGATCCTGCGGTCGTTCGTGACCGATCGCGGCAAGATGATCCCGCGCCGCATCAGCGGCGCCTCGGCGCGCCAGCAGCGCGTCATTTCGACGGCGCTCCGCCGGGCGCGCATGCTCGCGCTCCTGCCGTTCACCGTGACGGGAGACTAGTCATGGCGATGCAGATCATCCTGACGCAGGACGTCGAGCACCTCGGCAAGGCCGGCGAGCTCGTGTCCGTCAAGCCGGGCTACGGGCGCAACTACCTCGTGCCCCGCGGCCTCGCGGTCAGCGCGACGGTGCGCAACAAGACCCGCCTCGATCACGAGAAGTCGCTCATCGAGAAGCGCGTGGTCAAGGAGAAGGCGACGGCCACCGAGCTGTCGACCCGTCTCAACGGCATGACGCTCCAGTTCGAGCGCCAGACCGGCGAGGACGAGAAGCTGTTCGGCTCCGTCACGAACCGCGACATCGCGGATCAGCTCAAGCGCGCGAACATCGAGATCGATCACCGCTGGATCCAGATGGACCAGCCGATCAAGGCGCTCGGCAAGTACGAAGTGCCCGTGAAGCTCTCTGCTGGCGTCACCGCGACCCTGAAGTTCTGGGTCGTCGGTAAAGACAAGTAGCTCTGTCGGCTAGCGCTGTCATGGCGCGAGCGTAGAGTCACCGGATGGCGCGCGGTCGTCGTGTGCTTCCGCACAACCTGGATGCCGAGGCCTCTGTGCTCGGCGGCATCCTGTTGCGCAACGAAGTCCTCGTCAACCTCGACACGCTCGAGGTCGACGACTTCTACGACAACCGGCACAAGGTCGTCTTCCAGGCGATCCGGACGCTGGAAGCCACGGCGCGTCCGATCGACGTCGTCACGCTCGAGAACGAGATCGAGAAGCAGGGGAAGCTCGACGCCATCGGCGGCGTCGCGTTCCTCGGCGAGCTCGCGATGCGCGTGCCGACGCCGGACAACGTCGCGGCGTACACCGAGATCATCCAGGACAAGAACCAGGCGCGCCGCCTGATGCTCGCGTCGAGCGAGATCCTCGAGGCCGGCTACGAGGACGGGCTCGAGCTGGGCGAGTACCTCGACACCGCCGAGCAGAAGATCTTCGAGGTCACCAACAAGCAGGCGGCCTCCGGCCCCGAGCCCGTCCGCTCCCTCATCAAGAAGGTCTTCAGCTCGCTCGACGAGCGCTTCAAGAGCGAGGGCGGCATCACCGGCTTCCCGACCGGGTTCACCGAGCTCGACAACCGCACGGCCGGCCTCCAGCCGACGGAGCTCATCATCCTGGCGGCCCGCCCCGCGATGGGCAAGACGTCGTTCGCCATCTCCCTCGCCCAGCAGGCGGCCACCACGGGCGGATGGCCCTGCCTCGTGTTCTCGCTCGAGATGAGCTCGACGCAGCTCGCCGAACGTATGCTGTGCAGCGAGGCGCGCGTCGACAGCTCGGCGCTGCGCCGCGGCCAGCTGCAGCGCCAGGACATGACGAACCTGACGTACGCGGCCGCCACGCTGTCGAAGGCGCCGATCCTCATCGACGACACCCCGGCCCTCTCGCTCCGCGAGGTCCGCGCCCGCGCCCGCCGGTTCCGCTCGAACCCGGACTTCTTCCCGAAGGAGAACCCGAAGAAGTGCGGCCTCATCCTCATCGACTACCTCCAGCTCATGCGCGGCTCGCCCCAGGCGGCGAAGGCCTCCCGCGAGCAGGAGATCAGCGAGATCTCGCGCGGCCTCAAGGCCCTCGCGAAGGAGATCAACTGCCCGGTGCTGGCCCTGTCGCAGCTCAACCGCTCGCTCGAGTCGCGCACCGACAAGCGCCCGCAGCTCTCCGACCTCCGCGAATCCGGCGCCATCGAGCAGGACGCCGACGTGATCCTCTTCATCTACCGGGACGTCATCTACAACAAGGAGACGGAGAACCCGGACATCGCCGAGGTCATCATCGGCAAGAACCGCCATGGCGCGACCGGGACCGTCGAGACGCACTTCGAGGGTCGCTACACGCGGTTCCAGGATCTGACGCAGCGCCGCGACGAAC
>JANXOM010000325.1 GCA_025353585.1 Deltaproteobacteria bacterium | reverse complement strand
GCCAGGTCCAGCGTCGCGAGGGCGGCGGCGAGCTCCGCGCGCTCGCCGGCGGGATCGCCCTGCACGAGCGCGTCGAAGTGCGCGTCGAGCAGCTCGACATCGCGGCGCCACGCGGCGACCTGGCCGGCGCGCTCGGCCACCTCGTCGAGGGCGCGGCCATCGCGGGCGATCGCGTCGTGGATCTCGCGCACCTGCCGCTCGCGCGCGCGGCGCCCGAGGCTCGGGCGCGGGAGGCGGCGGGTCACGCGCAGGCCGAACGGCTCGGGGCAGACGACGTCGTCGCCGAGCTCGGCGACATCGGCGGGCGGCTCGACGGCGAGCGCCGAGCCCGCCGCGACGAGCCAAACCGTCGGCGACAGCCGCTCGCTCTTCTCGACGGCGGTGGCGGCGGCGGCGAGATCGTCGACGATCAGCGCGCTCGTCAGCGGCCCGAGGCGCGCCTCGACCCAGCTCGCGGCGGCGAGGTCCAGGTCCTCGAACCGGCTCGCGAGCAGCTCGCCGCCGAGCTCGTCGCGCAGGCGGAGGAGCTCGGGATCGAGGTTCGTGCCGCTGCGCTCCACGCTCGTCGCGCGCCGCTGCAGCTCGGCGCGGGAGGCCTCGAGCTGCGCGCGGCGGTCGGCGAGCGTGTGCAGCTCGAGCGCGAGGCGATCGCGCAGCGCGGCCACATCGGCGCGCGTCGCGGGCGTCGGGCCCGCGCCGGCGAGGCGGCTCGCGGTGGCGCCGGCGAGGTGCCAGCGGGCGACGCGATCATCGAGGCTCGCGAGGCGGGCGCGCAGCTCGGCGTCGTGGGTACGGGCCTCGGCGGCGGCGGTCCAGCGCGCCTCCGCGTCGGCGTCGAGGGCGCGCAAGCCAGCCTCGAGCGCCTCCAGCTCGGCGACGACATCCCCCGACGCGAGCTTCAACGTCGCCGCGAGCCTCCGCGCGGCCGCCTGCCGGACCGCCATCCGATCGGCCTCCGCGCGCTCGCGCTCGAGCTCCGGGCCCCGCGCGAGCCCGGCTTCCCGATCGGCGAGCCGCGCCAGCGCCGCCCGCGCCCGCCCGAAGACGTCGTCGCCGTCGCCGGGTCCGGAGGCCGGAGCGACCTCCAGGACCCGGAGCGCCGCGACCGCCGCCGCATGTTCATCCCGCCGCGCCGTGATGTCTCGTCCATCGCGCTCGAGCCGCGCCCGCTCCGCCTCGAGCCGCGCGCGCTCCGCGTCGACCTCCGCGATGACCGAGGCCGCGTCCTCTGCGCTCAGCTCGACCTTCTCCGTCGCCGCGCGCGCGTCCGCGAGCCGCCGCACGAGCTGCCGGTGTCCGTGCGCCCGCCGCACCAGCTCGTCGAGCCCCGCCTGCAGATCCGCCAGCCCGTGGGCCGCGCGGTCGTACGCCTCGGCCGCCCGCGCCCGCTCTCCGCGCGCCGCCGTCCGCTCCGCCGTCGCCGCGACCTGCCTCCCGCGCGCCGCCGCCTCCGCCGCGGCGAGCGTCGCGAGCTCGGCCTCGAGCCCGGCGAGCCGCGCCCCGACCGTCGCCGCCGCCGCCGCCCGATCGCGCTCCGCGATCGCCGCCGCCAGGTCCGCGCGCGCGCGCCCGAGCCGGTCCGCGAGCTCCACGCCGTTCGCGTCCGCCGCGCCGATCGCGTCCGCCAGCTCGCGCTGCACGCGCACCGCCTCGTCGACGAGCGGCCGCGCGAGCTCGACGTCGCGCTCCGCCTCTGTCGCCGCCTCGCGCGCCGCGTTCACCGCCGCCGCGAACATGTCCGTGCCCGCCTCGTAGATCGCGCTGATCTCGCGCTCGAGGCTGCGCGACTCGGCCACCTCGCTGCGCGTCCGCGCGCACGCCTCGAGGTTCGCGCGCATCCGCGTCAGCGTCTCGGCGAGCCCGGTCTCCTCCTTGAGCAGGAAGCCGCGCAGCTCGCTCGTCAGCGCACGCGAGATGCCGCCGGTCATGCTCGTGCGCAGCATCTCGTTGAGCTTGCTCCGCTCCTCGTCGCTCGCGAGGCGCATCGGCGTGATGCCGCGGTCGAAGAGGTACGCGAAGTAGTCCTTGATGGCGCGGAACGTCTCGAGCTCGCCGCCGGCCGCGCGCACGGCCGTCTTGATCTCCTCGAGCTCGGGGACGTGGTCGCCGTCGAGCTGGCGCACGAGCAAGAGGTCCGACAGCCGGACATCGGGCGGCAAGCCCGTGATGACGAACGCCGTCGGCTCCACGGTCGGCTCCGCGAGCCGGACGAGCCGCACGCCCGCGAGGACGCGCTCGCCCGCGCTGTCGAGCTCGAGCACCGTGTACGACGGCCGCCCGCTCTCGCCGAGCCGCCCCCAGATGCCGCGGTCGCCGCCCGTGGCCGCGGTCTCGCCGAGGTTCGTGAAGCGGAGCTTGGACATGTCGGGGAGCAGCGCGACGTACGCCGCGATCATCACCGTCGTCTTGCCGGCGCCGTTCGCCCCTTCGAGCGCGGTGACGTGGCGGTCGAGCAGGTACCGTTCGTAGAAGACGCCCTTCCAGTTGACGAGGACGAGCGCGGAGATCCGGGCGCGGCTCACCAGTCGTTGTCCACGGGCTCGTCGTCCTCGACGTCCTCGTCGACCCCGTGCCCGCTGCCGTCCGCCGGCGCGGCCACGTCCGCCACGGGCGCGTCGCCGTCGCCGTCGCCGTCACTGTCGGCGGCCTTTTCGACCTCCGGTTCGACGAGCGCGACCTCGCCGAGCGCCACCAGCTTCGCCAGCGCCTCCGCCGGCGCCGACAGCCCGCGCACCGGCTCCGCGAACCGCAGCAGCGCGGGCCGCAGCTTGATCGCCCCGTCCTCGCCGGCCACGTCGACAAACCCGAGCGCCGCCAGGTGCCGCACGCCCTCGCCGATCTTCGTCCGCACGGTCTTCTGCGCCACGCGCTCGTCGACCTTGCGCCGCCGCTTCGGGTTGAAGGCGCGGATCAGCGCGTCGCTCCCCAGCACCACCACGAGCTGCGCGATCACGTCCTCGGTCGTCGCCCGCCCGCCGCGCTCGATCGTCGCCGGATCCAGGTACAGGAGCGCCAGCGCCTGCCCGACGAGCATGTCCCCCGCCCCGAGCTGCCGCCGCGACAGCTTCTCGCCCGTCGGCAAGAGGTAGAAGTACCCGTCCGCCTTGTGCACGAGCTCGCACCCGTAGCGCCGGTAGAACGTCTCCAGCAGGTCCTGCGCCTCGGTGAGCAGCGTGTACCAGGCGAGATCCTCGCGATCGACATGCCGCCCGCGGCGCAGCGCGAGGTCGAGCTCGGGGAAGCTCGCGTCGAGCACCACGTCCTGCAACTCCACGTAGCCGGTCTTCACGACTTACCCTCCAGGGCGGCGACGCGCCAGTCCTCGACCTCGAGCTCGGCGCTCACGGCCACCCACGGTCGCTCGATCGCCGCCGTGACGCGCGCGAGCTGCGCGACCGTGTGCGCGATCCGCCCCGCCTCGACGAACCGCTCGCCCTCGGGCAGCTCGCCCGTCACGGCCGTCGTCACGCTGGACAGCGCCCGCGCGCCGCCGCCGAGGGCCGCGCGCACCTTCGCGTCGAGCAGCGCCTGCGGATCCTCGCCTGCCTCGGTGGCGGGCTCCTGGTCCCGCGACACGCGCGGCCGCACGACGGGCGGCTTGTCCCGCGCGGGCGCCACCGTGCGCAGTATCCGCAGCGACGGGGCGCCGGCGTGCGCGAGCGCGAACCGAGCGCCGGTCCCCGCGAGCTGATCGCGCAGCCGCTGCGTCAGCGCGCGCGTCGGATCGAGGCGCACCACGTCGCGCAGGTAGCGGTGCACGTACTGGAAGTACTCGCTCCACGCGCGCTGCCGCGCCGAGCCCCACGCGACGCTGCGATCGATCTGATCCATCAGCCGGTGCGCGGCGCTCTCCGCCTCGGCCTCGCCGTGCATCACGGCCTGCTCCTCGATGTCGTGCAGGAGCGAGAGCAGCGCCGTCGAGTCGCGCAGCAGCACCTCGTTGAGCTCGTGCAGGGTCGCGCTCGTCGATTCCAGTAGCCCCTGGCAGCGGTCGAGGGCGCCGAACCAGTCCGCCTCGAGGAGGCGCCGGATCTCGGCCTGGAAGTCCTCCTGCTGCAGGTCGAGCCCGCGCTGGCGCCGCGCGATCCCCGCGATCAGCTCGGTGATCGTCACCTGCAGCGGGCCGACGACGCCCTCGCGCCAGTGCGCCGGCTGCTCGGCCGCGACGGCCGCCGCGAGCACGTCCGCGAGCGCGGTGCGCAGGCTCGCCGTCAGGACGCCGAGGCTCGCCCGCGTCAGGACGTCCTCTTCCAGGTAGAACTCGACGATCGCGATCGCGAGCCGCGAGAGCGCGAACTCGCCGGTGCGGACCACGCCTTGCCCGTCCACGCGCGCGAGGAGCCGCTGCCCGCGGAGCCGCTGGATCGCGGGCGTCGCTCGGCGTCGCACGGAGCCGTCCTCGGGCGGCACGGCCGCGCTCGCCTGCGCGAACACGTCCTCGAGCTGCTGCTCGGTGAAGGCCGTCAGGTTCGCGGCCTCGGCCCGCACGTGGAGCGCGATCAGGAAGCAGATGTCGACCGGCCCGAGCTCGAGCGACGGCTTGCGGTCCCCGATCGCCGCGACGATCTGGTCGAGGTTCCTGGACACGGGGGTGGCTTCATAGCTCGCGTCAGACGTGCGTGGTATCTCGCGCGCGTGAGATCGCACGTCGGATCGTCTTCGCATGTGTTGGACGTGCCGTTCGCGATGCGGGGCGTCGCGGCGGCGAGTGCAGCGCGCTGGGACAAGGAGCACAGCGTCTTTCTCTACGACGGCGCCGCGCTCCCGGCCGCGCTGGCCCCGTTCCGGGCACTCCCGTACTCGTGGGAGATGCACGTCCAGCGCGAGCTGGCCGACGCGCCGCCGGCCGTGCCGTCCACTCCCGACGGCGCGATCGCCCTCCGCGCGCACCAGCAGGACGCCGTGCGCGCGATCGCCACCGCCGTCGCGGCGAAGCTCCCGGGCTTCCTGCTCGCCGACGACGTCGGCCTCGGCAAGACGATCACCGCGTGGGCCGCCATCCTCGCGATGCGCACGGCGAAGTCGGTGCTGATCGTGTGCCCGCTCGCGGTGATCGCGCACTGGCGCCGCACGATCGAGGCGATGGGCGATGGCGGCAAGGACATCGTCATCCTCAACTACGACCGGCTCGGCAAATTGTTCGAGCTCAGCGAGGCGGCGCGCAAGAAGGTGCGCACGAAGAAAGGCCTCGCGCGCGCGGGCACCGCGCCCGAGCTGGACGTCATCGTGCTCGACGAGAGCCACCGCTGCAAGAACCCCACGGCCGCGCGCAGCAAGCTCGCCGCGAAGCTCGTCGCGAACGCGGGGTTCACGCTGTGGCTCTCCGCGACGGCGGGGCAGAACCCGCTCGAGCTCTCGTACCTCGCGCCGCTCCTCGCGCGCGTGACGGGCGCGAGCGCGAAGGACCTCAAGGACTTCGAGCAGTGGTGCATCGACGAGAAGCTCGGCGTCACGCGCGGCAACTTCGGCAAGTGGGAGTGGCGCGGCGATCGCGCGGACTGCGAGAAGGTGCGCGTGATGCTGTTCGAGAAGGGGAAGGGCGGGTACGCGGCGGGGATCCGGCGGCGGCCCGAGGAGATCGTCGGGTGGCCGTCGATCAACCGCATCCTGCAGCCGATCGAGCTGTCGGCCGAGGGCCGCGCGCTCTACCAGGAGGCGTGGACCGCGTTTCGCCGCGAGATGGAGCTCGCCCGCGCGGCAAGGATCCCAAAGGCGCGCTGGCGGCGACGCTGCGGCTGCGGCAGAAGAGCTCGCTCATCCGCGCGCCGGGCACGATCGAGCTGGTGCGCGAGCTCCTCGACAACGGCCACCAGGTCGCGGTCTCGGTGGCGTTCCTCGAGACGTTGACGGCGCTCCGCGAGACGCTCGAGGGCGGGCTCGGCGCCGTGAAGTGCGCGGTCATCCACGGCGGGATCCCGGCCGGCGAGCGCGAGGCCGAGCGGCTGCGCTTCCAGCGGGGAGAGGCGCGCGTGGTGCTGTTCACCGTCGAGGAGGGCATCTCGCTTCACCAGGGCGAGCACGACGACGTCCCGCGCTCCGAGGTCATCCATGACCTGCGCTGGTCCGCGATCCAGATGGCGCAGATCGAGGGCCGCTGTCATCGGGACGGCCGCTTCGCGCAGGTCTACTGGGCCTACGCCGACGGCACCGTCGAGGGCAAGATCGCGCGCGTCGTGGCGGGCCGCCTCCAGGCGATGAAGGAGATGATCGGCGACGACGTCGAGACGCTCCGCGAGATCGAGTCCCTCCTCCGCGCGTAGGCCAGGAGCGCGTCGACGCCCGCGCGAGGCCCGCGCTGGTCGTATCGAGCGCCCCGGTGGCATGATGCTCCGCTCGCTGCGCACGGATGAGCCGCGGTCGCCGCCGTCGAGCTCGGGCAGCGGGAACACGACCGCCGGGGGCCGCAGCTCCATGCCGTCGGGCTGGCTCAGATCGAGCGAGAGCGCCGACCTGCATCGACTGCGCGCCCCACGTGGTGCCCGTCAGCGCCCCATGGGCCCGCGACCGCGCCGCCGCTGACCGCGCCCGTGAAGTAGTCCTGCTTGCCCGCGAGCTCGCCCGACTTGTCGGACTCGGCGAAGGTGCAGCTCGCCGCGTCGCACGCGCCGTCGAGGAGCGCGTGGCCAGCCGGCGGCCGCGGTTCCGTCCCACGTCACGCTTCATTCGATCTTGTCGGTGTTCTTCGTCTTCGTGGTCAGCCAGTTGCCCTGGAGGTGGCAGGCCTTCGTGTCGGCGTGGGCGGACGCGGTGACGGCGGCGACCAGGACAGCGCTCAGCAACCAGGTGGGCTTCACCGGGCTCCGGCTTGGGGTAGAGCCTCCATCGTTCGCGCGACGGCCTGGATCTGCTTGCGCAGCTCGCGGACATCGAACGGCTTCTCGACCCACTGGATCGCGGGACGATCGAGGAACTCCCGGGCGTCGGCGGTGAAGGCGCCGCCGGTCATGAAGAGCATGCGGGTCGCCTGCGCTGGCATCCGCGTCGCGAGCTGCGCGTGCAGCTCCATGCCCGTGAAGCCGGGCATCATCAGGTCGCACAGGATCACGTCGAAGCGCTGGCCGCTGTCGAGGCGAACGAGCGCGTCGACGGGCGAGCTCGCGAGGACGACCTGGTGCTCCTTGTTGAGCATGCGGCCGATGGAGGCGAGCAGCTTCTCGTCGTCGTCGATGACGAGCACGGTGCGCGAGAGCGACGCGGGCGGCAGCACGATCTGCGACGTCGCGACGCGGGCCGCCGCCTCGGCCGTCGGCGGGAGCGTCACGCGGAACGTGGAGCCGACCCCGACGGTGCTCTCGACCGTGATCTCGCCCCCGAGCGACTGGATGATGCCGTGGCAGATCGAGAGGCCGAGCCCGGTCCCCTCGCCGACGTCCTTGGTCGTGAAGAACGGCTCGAACACGCGCTTCACCACCTCGGGCGACATGCCGCAGCCCGTGTCACGGATCTCGATGACGGCGAAGCCACGCTCGTCGGTCCGCGTCGCGATGCGGATCTGCTGGTCCTGCGGCGCGCCCTCGGGCAGCGCGTGGGCCGCGTTCGCGAGCAGGTTCATGAACACCTGGCCCAGCCGCGACTCGTTGCCGAGGACCGCCGGCACCGGGCTGTAGCTCGTGACGAGCTTGCAGCGATGGCGCAGCTCGTTCGAGGTCATGCGGAGCGCGAGCTCGAGAGCGCGCTGCACGTCGATCGGCCGCTGCTGGCTCGCCTCGACCCGGGAGAAGGTCTTGACGCCCTGGACGATGTTCTGCACGCGGTTCGCGCCCTCCGTCGCGTCGGCCACGGCGCCGCGCAGCGACGGGGACACGCCGCCCGCCGCGTGCTCGAGCTCCTCGGTGATCAGCGCGAGGTTCGCCTGCAGGTACGCCAGCGGATTGTTGATCTCGTGGGCGATGCCGGCCGCGAGCGTGCCGATCGAGGCCATGCGATCAGACGCCATCAGCCGCGCCTCCAGCGCCTTGCGCTCGGTGCAGTCGCGCGCGATCGAGAGCAGCGCCGGGCTGCCGCCGAAGTCGACCTTGAGCGAGGACACCTCGACGAAGAGCTGCGAGCCGTCCTTGCGCACCATCTCGACCTCGCGCGCCTCGAGCGGCTTGCCCGTTGCCATCAGCATGCTCGAGCGCTCCGCGACGGCCTCGTGCTCCTCGGGATCGACCACCTCCATCAGCGAGCGCCCGAGGAGCTCCGCGGCGTCGTAGCCGAGGTACGCCGCCGTCCGGGCGTTGGCGTACACGATGACGCCGGCGCGGTGGACGAACACGGCGTCGGGTGACTCCTCGATCAGCGCTCGGAAGCTCGCCTCGGAGCGCTCGAGGTCGCGCTTCGCCGCGCGCGCAGTGAACGCACGCGTGCGCCACGCGACCGCCCGCACGACGAGCGCGACGACGAGCAGGGCGACGAGCAACCGGAACCACCGCGTCTGCCACCACGCCGGCGCGATGGTGAACGCGATGCTTGTCGGTTGCCCGTACGCACCAGGGGCGAGGCGCGAGCGCGTCTCGAACCGGTAGTCGCCCGGTGGGAGCTGCGTGTAGCGGGCCTCGTCGATGGTGGTCGTCCGCCAGTCGGACTCGAGCGGCGCGAGGCGCGTCTCCTGCTCGAGGCGGCTGCGGTTCGCGAAGGTCGGCGTGGCGAAGTGAACGTCGAGGTCGGCCTCGCCGGAGGTGGGCGCGGCGAGCGGTTGATCGAGGCCCGCCGTGGCGCCGCCGAGCTGGCTCGCGAGGATGACCGGCGTGACCGGCGCCGGCGGACCGGGGTAGCGCGCGCCGGCGAACCGGCCGAGGCCGCGCGTGGTCCCGATCAGCACGTCGCCATCGGCGTCGGCCCAGAATGCGCGCGCGGCCGTGTCGTCGCCGACGAGCCCCGTCATCGTGGAGAAGTGCTCGATCCCGACGCGGTCGACGACGTCCACGCCGACGCCCGCGCCCACGTAGAGGCGCCCGGCGCGGTCCTCGCCGAGGATGTAGATCTTGTCGCTCGTCAGCCCGCCCGCCCGCGTGAGGTGATGGAGCGCGCGCGGCCCGTCCCCGTACGTCATGCACGTCAAGCCGAACGCCTCGGTGTACGCGAGGCAGATCTCGCCCGACGCGCGCTCGACGAGATAGCTCACCGGCCGCGCCGCGAGCCCGTCGCGCTCGGTGATGCGATGCCACGTCCCGTGCTCGTCGCGCATCGCGAGGCCCGCGCTGCCGGCGGCCCAGACACGATGCTGGCGGTCGAGGATCACCTGGTTGATGTCCTCGCGCGGCGTTCCACCCGGCAGCTCCTCGCGGCGCCACACCGGCGCTCCGTCCACGACGTCCATGCGGAGGAGCCCCCCCTTGAGCGTGCCGATCCACAGCGTCGGCCCGTCCGCGAGGAGCGTGTTGATCGTGTCGCTGTCGTACGCCGGCGGCGGCCCGATGATGCTCATCGTGCGGTGGGCCGGGTCGAGCCGCATCACGCGCGCCTCGGTGCCGGCGGCGTAGAGCAGCTCGCCGACCTGGACGAGCGCATTGACGGTGTATGGCTCGGTGCCGGGGAAGGTGCGCCACGTGTCGCCATGGGCCTCGACCACGCCGCGGTTGGTCCCCGTCCACAGCGTGTGGTGGGTGTCGCGCATGACGGTCCACGCGGTGTCCGCGGGGAATTGCGTCTGGGCGTCGTACGAGCGCCACAGGCCGCGCCCGAGGAGCAAGTAGAGCTGGTCGGCGGCGAGCCACAGCGAGCCCTCGCGGTCCTCGAACACGCTCATCACGGACCGCGCGGGGAGGCCGTCCTCGGCGCCGAGCCGCTCCCAGTGCGTCGGGTCGAGGCGGTGCGCGACGCCGCGGCGCGTGGTGACCCACAGCGTACCGGCGTGGTCGACGAAGAGGCGGCCCTGCTCCGCGGCATCGGGGACGGCGCTCGACTGGTCGGTGCACGCGTGGGCCTGCGCGTCGCACGCCCAGAGGAGGCGCGCCGAGCGGACCCACAGGATCCCGTCGGGCGTTTCCGCGATCGCGTCGATCTTGTCGTGGCCGAACCCGCGCTCGCTGCCCGCGATCGTCCACGCGCCGCCGATCTCGGTGACGAGATCTCGGCCCCGCCCGGCGACGATCTCGCCGTCCGGGGCGATCCAGATCGCGCCAGCCTCGCCGCCGGGCCAGCCGGGCGCGAGCGCGAAGGTGCCGCCCACCTCGTGGAAGAGGCCGACATCCGTCGCGACCCACAGCGAGTCGTCGGGGCCCGTGGCGAGCTCGTTGACCTGCGCGGCCGGGAGGCCGGGGGCGGCGCGGATCGTGACGCGACCGCGGTCGACGAGCGCGAGGCCCGTCTCGGTACCGACCCACAGGCCGCGGTGGTTCGCGAGGATCGTCAGCACCTGGTTCGTCGGGAGGCCGGCCTGCACGTCGATGCGGCCGAAGTGCGTCCCGTCGTAGCTGTAGAGCCCGTCGTCCGTGCCGACCCACAGCACGCCATCGAGCGTCTGCGCGATGCGATTGATCGCGAGGTTCTCGAGGCCCTGCTCGCTGCCGAAGCTCCGGAACGAGTGGCGGCCCGGCGGATCGGCCGTGGCTAGATTTGCGCGAAGCAGCAACGCGCACGCGACGAGGACCGACCGCACCACGACCACCACGATACAACCTGGTTCGGCCGCCCCGACGGATTTCGTAGGCCGTGTAAAATCACATCGTGATGACCGGCGAGGAACCGTGGAGCGAGGCGGTCCGCGCCGTCACCGCGGGGTGGACGAAGGGGAAGCTCGTAGACGCGCTGGCGCACGTGCGCGCCGCCCTCGTCGCGGGCGCCTCCGCGGCGCACGCGGGAGATCTCGCACTCGCGTACGGCGTGGGGCAAGGTGACCCGATCGCGGTCCGGCGCTTCGACGCGCACGTGGCGGCCGACGTCGCGGCGGCGGTCCGGGCCATCGACGGCGACGCGGCGTTCGTCGACGAAGTGCGTCAGCGCACGCGGGTGCGGCTCGTGGTCGGCGAGGACGGCGCGCCGCGGATCCGCACGTATCGCGGGGCAGGGCCGCTGCGCGCGTGGGTCGCGATCGCGGCGCGGCGGCTGGCGATCAACGCGAAGCGAGACGCCCGCCCGGATGCGGCGAGCGGGGCGGCCCCCGACGACGTGCTCGCCGACGTCGTGGACCGCGAGCCCGATCCGGAGCTGCGGCACCTCAAGGGGCTCTATCGCGCCGAGTTTCGCGCCGCGCTGGCGGCCGCGCTGGCGCGCCTCGCCGACCGCGCCCGGGCCGTGTTGCGGCTGCGCTTTGTCGACGGGCTCGAGCTCGCGCAGATCGGCCGGCTCTATCGCGTGCACGAGTCGACGGCGTCGCGGTGGATCACGGCCGCGCTCGAGGAGGTCGGGAGCGGCGCCCGCGCGGAGCTCGCGGCCCGGCTCGCCGTGACCGCCGCCACCGCGGACAGCGTCGCGCGGATGGTGCAGAGCGGGCTCGATCTGAGCGTCGCGCGGCTGCTCCAGTAGAAACCTTCAGGTTTGTTTGCAAGCGGCGACCGGCGCCGTGCCGAACCCATGGAGGCTATCCATGTTTCGATTTGCTCTGGTCCTTGTGTGTCTCGCGGGCTGCGTCACCGATGCGGCGCTCGACGGGGGCGATCCGGCGGCGGAGTCGGCCGCGACGCAGGCCGTGACCGTCGCGTTCCATCGGGAGCACGTCACCGGCGACGTCTACCACTACTCGCTGGTCGTGCCGGTCGGCCGCTCGGCGAACGCCGCGATCCGCGTGCACCGCATCGTCCGCGAGCTCGCGCCGTTCGTGCCGCGCCACGCCGCCCACGCCGCGATGCTGCTCCACGGCGACTTCGCGAACTTCCTCACCGACTTCGCGCCCACGCTCGGCACGCCCGCCTCGCCCGCGCCCGGCCTCGCGCCGGACCTCGCCGCGCACGACGTGGACGTGTGGGGCGTCGACCGCCGCTGGGCGCTCACCCCGACCGACGGCGACACCTCCGATTACGCCACGATGGGCGTCGCGCAGGAGCTCGGGGACATCCGCGCCGCGCTCGCCCTCGCGCGCACGACGCGCGCCGCCGATGGCAGCGGGACCGGCAAGCTCGCGCTCGTCGGCTTCTCGCACGGCGCCGAGCTCGCGTACGCCTACTCCGCGTCGGAGGCCGCGCGCCCGGCCGCCGACCGGCACGTGGGCGCGCTGGCGTCGCTCGACTTCCTCGCGGCGTACGCGCCGGCCGACGCGGACCTCCGCACCGCGAGCTGCGCCAACGCGGCCACCGAATACGCCGCCGTCGTGGCGGGCCAGACCGACTCGCCGAACGACTTCTTCATCGCGGCGGGCAACCTCGACCGCACCGCGCCCGCCGACGCGTCGCCGCTCCTCGATGGCTTCACGAACCGCGGCACCGCGCTGCTGCTCGCCGGCCAGACGTACGAATTCGCGCCGATCACGCCCGCCTATCACCTGCTACAGCCGACGCTCGCCGCCGACGGCAACCCGATCGCGCTCGCCGAGACGTCGGAGCTCGCGGCCGACCAGTGGTTCGCGGGCGCGCCGCCGCACCAGTCGATGCTCGAGGCCGCGGATCTCGACGCGATCCTGTGCGGTCAGGCGCCGCTGCCCGTCGATGCGCCGCTCGGGCGGATCCGCGTGCCGCTGCTCTACATCGGCGCCGCGGGCGCGGTCGGCTCGTACGGCCTCTACACGACGACGCAGGTCTCGTCCACGGACGTCACGACGCTCGTGGTGCAGCGGTTCGCCGACGACCAGCGCATCCACGACTTCGGCCACGGTGACCTGCTGTTCGGGGCGAGCGCGCCGGCGCGCGCATGGCAGCCGCTGGCGAGCTGGCTCGCGCATCACTAAGACGGTACATCGTGTCCATGGTCGCGACGGCGAGCGAGGCAGGGTGCCTGACCGAGGACGAGCTGCTCGAGCTCGCGGCAGGGGGGCTCGCCGCGGGCGCGCGCGCCGACGCGCCGAGCGCCGAGGCCCACCTGGCGACGTGCGCGACCTGCAGCGCGCTTCTCGCGGCGGCCGTGCGAGACGCGCCCGTGCGGACGTGGGGCTCGCTCGCGGGCACGACGCTCGGGCCGTACGCGCTCGAGGCTCAGATCGGCGCGGGCGGGATGGGCGCGGTCTATCGCGCGCGCGATGCGCGGCTCGGGCGGACGCTGGCGGTCAAGGTGTTGCACGACCGGACCGCGGCGAAGGCGGAGCGGCTCGCCGGCGAGGCGCGGGCGGCGGCGGCGATCGAGCATCGCGCGGTCGTCGGGATCTACGACGTCGGGGCGGCCGACGGGATCCACTACGTGGCAATGGAGCTCGTCGAGGGCGAGTCTTTGCGCAGCGTGCTCGCGGGCGGGGCGCTCGGCGTGGCGCGGGCGCGGCCGTTGCTCGTCGAGCTGGCGGAGGGCGTCGCGGCGGCGCACGCGCGCGGCGTGGTGCACCGGGACCTCAAGCCCGAGAACCTCGTGCTGACGCGCGACGGGCTGCGCATCCTGGATTTCGGGCTCGCGAAACACGTCGATGGCGCCGCGCTCGACGAGACCGAGCCCGGCACGGTGCAGGGCACGGCCGGCTACATGGCGCCGGAGCAGGCGCGCGGGACGCCGGCGGACGCGCGCGCGGACGTGTTCGCCGTCGGGGCGATCGCGGTCGAGCTCGTGACGGGGCAGCGCGCGTTCCCGGGCGCGACGAACGCGGACCGGTTGTCGGCGACGTTGCGGGACGAACCCACAGCCGCCGTGATCGCCGCGCTCGGCGCGCTCGCCCCGATCGTGGAGCGCTGCCTCGCCAAGGAGCCCGGCGATCGGTTCCAGACGGCGGTCGATCTCGCGTGGGCGCTGCGCGTCACGTTGCCGGCGGCGCCGGTGGTCGCGCGGCGGCGGGTCTCGCGGCGGGCGGTGCTGGCGGGCGGCGCGGCGGCGGCGGCGGCGGGCGTGCTCGGGTACCTGTTCGGCACGCGGCGCGACGGCGAGCTGCCAGCGCCGCTGGCGAAGCTGCGTCCGCTGACGCATCGCATGGGCCGCGTGTTCACGGCGCGCTTCACGCACGGCGGCCGCCGCGTCGCGTACGGCGCGGCGTGGGATGCCGATCCGGTGCAGGTGCACGTGGTGGATCTGGACTCGGGGGAGACCACGGTCCTCGACCTGCCGAGCGCGGACGTCCTCGCGGTCTCGGCGCGCGGCGAGCTGGCGGCGAGCCTCGGCCATCGGTTCGTCGATCACCAGAGCGCGCGCGGCCACCTCGCCGTGGTCTCGCTGGCGGGCGGCGTGCCGCGGCCGATCGCGGACGACGTGCAGGACGCGGACTTCGCCTTCGACGGCGGCGTGGCGGGCTCGATCCCGCCGAGCGGCGACGCGGCGCGCTTCCCGGCGGGCGCGCTCGCGGTCGTGCGGGGGAGCGCGCACGGGTTCCGGATCGAGCTGCCGCTGGGCACGGAGCTCGTGGCCGAGCCGGGCTGGATCACGCACGCGCGCGTGGCGCCGGACGGGCAGCACGTGGCGTACTTGAAGCACCCCCAGACCAACGACGACGGCGGCACGCTGATGCTCGTCGACGTGCGGACGAAGGCGACGCGGGCGTTGACGGAGAGCTGGACGAGCATCGCGGGGCTCGCGTGGGATCCCGGCGGCGAGGCGCTGTGGTTCACGGCGTCGCGCGATGACCTGACGAACACGCTGTTTCGCGTGTCGCTGGCGGGTGAGGCGGTCGCGGTGGCCGTGCCGACGATCGGCCGGACGCGGCTGCACGACGTGGCGGCGGACCGGCGCGCGCTCGTCACGGCGGATGCGTGGCGGCTACGCGCGATGGCGGGCGAGGGGGATCGCTCGATGTCGGAGATCTCGTACGTCTCGGACATCTCGGCCGATGGCGCGCAGGTCGTCATCGGCGAGCTTGGCGATCTCGAGGCGGGGAACGGCGCGTACCTCGTGCCGTACGGCGGCGGCCGGGCCCTGCGCGTGGGGCCGGGGTTTCCGATCGCGATCTCGCCGTCGGGCCAGCGCGTGGCGGCGAACGTGCGCGAGGCGACGCGGCTCGTGGTGTACGCGACGAGCTCGGGCGACGCGCCGACGATCGTGACGCCGGGGTTCGTGACGTACGGGCGCTGGCTCGACGAGCGGGCGCTCGTGGTGCTGTTCGAGGAGCAGCTATGGCGGGTCGCGCTGGGCGCGGCGCCGGTGCGGCTCGTCGAGGCCGGCGGGCGGTTCGCGCTCGATCCGGCGCGGCTGCGCTGCGCGTACATCGACGCGGGCGGGACGCTGCACGTGCTCGACCTGGCGCCGGCCGGCGCGGCGCCGCGGGTGGTGCT
This sequence comes from Deltaproteobacteria bacterium, assembly GCA_025353585.1. Lineage (GTDB taxonomy): Bacteria > Myxococcota_A > Polyangia > Haliangiales > Haliangiaceae > JABFXX01. Next base: position 17,661 of record JANXOM010000325.1, on the reverse strand, counting down.
CTCGAAGCTCGGGGGGCTCGGCAGCGCGGAGGTCTGCGGCTGGCTCGCGGCGCCCGACGCGATCGTCGTCCGCTCGACGACGACGCCGCTCGTGCTCGAGCAGGTGAACCCGGTGACGGGGGCGCGGACGCACCACATGGACGTGCCGCCGCCGCTGATGGGGCTCAAGGCGGTGGACACGTTCGTGCTGCACGCGGGCGGCGCACGCTACGCGTACAGCTACGGGCAGGAGATCAGCCAGCTGTTCGTCGCGCAGCTGACAGCTCCGACCTAGCGGGGTACCGTGTCGAGATGTGGCGAGTGGCGGTCGCGGGCGCGCTCGTCAGCGCGTGTAGCGTGTCAGCGCCGACGCCCGAGCCCGCCGCAGATTCGAGCGCGTCGCATCGTCCCGGCGACACGTTCGAGCCGGACTCCGGCAGCGGTCGGGCCGAGGCTCGCGTCGTCGTCGACGGAGATGACGTGTGGTTTGTCTACACACGGACTCCGGAGCCGGATCTGTTCGAGGACGAGCTGTGGGTCACGAAGACCACCCCCGCCGGCGCACGCCTGGCCGGGCCCGAGCGTCTGGACACGATCGGCCCGGGAGGTGCGGGGAGCCTCGTGCGCGTCGGGGACCGGGTGATCGTCGCATATCAGCACTACGCGGATTACGAGGGGCCGCGCCGTCGTGAGATCTCGGCCGTGGACGGACTGCCGTACGCCTCGGATCAAGAGGTCCCCATCACCGACAATGGACCCGCGTGGCGACTCCAAGACGAGCGAATCCTCGCGTCCGCCACAGGCGAGCTGCACGTCGTCGCCAGCTACGCGGGGGCGAACGGTAACGGTCACGAGCTCGCGGTGGTCCCTCTGAACGCGGCAGGTACGTCGGCGGACCCCCCGACCCTCGTCGGGACAAGAGCGGAGACGAGTCCGGTGCAGGTCGCCGCGATCGTCGAACCCGACGGCGGGATCGTCCTCGCGTGGACGCGAATGTGGCCGGTCGATATCGATGCGCTCGCAAGCCCGCGGCCCCATGATCTGGTGACAACCCGGATCGATCCGGCCGGTATCGTGGCCCCGATCCAGCAAGTCGCAGACCGCCCCGATCTGAGCGAGGACACCCCCGTGCTCGGCGCGGACGGCACGACGACGTACGTGGCCTGGCGAGCGGAGGAGGCAGGCGGCGGAGCCGTCGCCATCGCGCGCGTCCCGGACGTCGCGGCCGCGGTCTCCTCGGTCGGTACGGGGGTTGCCTACGGTCGACTCGGGCTCGCGCTCGCGGCGCCGGGCCGCGGCGCGGTCGCCTGGACGAGTGCTTCGGGGGTGAGCGTCGCTGCGTTCGCGGACGATGGAAGCGCCATTCGCTTCGGGACGCCCACCACCGAGGCGCTCGCGGACCCGTCGGTGACCCCGGTCGTTCGACTGTGGGACTTCGTGCACGTCGCAGATGACCGCTACGTGGTCGCGTGGTCGGAGTCGGCGGGTGAACGCAACCGCCAGCATCTGTACGCAAAGGAAGTGACGCTCCCGTGACGAGGCGAGGCGACGCCAGAGCGGATCCTCTCGCGTAGCTGACGTTCTAGGATCGCTCGACCCACTTCGGCGGCAGCGGGGCGGCGGAGAACGTGGTGAGGGCGAGCGGCACCTCGGCGACGGTGGCCACGCGCGCGTAGAGCGTGCGGTGCGCGGCGCGCAGGAAGCCGCTCTCGACCATGTGATCGACCATCGCCTGCAGCGGGGCGAAGAAGCCCTCGATGTCGAGGAGGAGGATCGGCGAGGCGTGGAGCCCGAGCTGGGCCCAGGTCAGGATCTCGAACAGCTCGTCGAGCGTGCCGAAGCCGCCGGGGAGCGCGATGAACGCCTGCGCGCGCGCGGCCATGAGGGCCTTGCGCTCGTGCAACGTTTCGGTGATGACGAGCTCGGACAGGCCGGGGTGGCCGAGCTCGCGGCCGTTCTGGGCGAGGAACCGGGGCAGGACGCCGACCACGTGCCCGCCCGCGCGCAGGGCGCCATCGGCGACCGCGCCCATGAGGCCCACGGCGGCGCCGCCATAGACGACGCCGTGCCCGGCGCGCGCGAGGGTCTCGCCGAGGGCGTCGGCGGCCGTGCGATACGCGGGGCGGGTGCCCGGATTCGAGCCGCAGAAGATTCCGACGTTCATGGGCGGGAGGATGTCAGGATCCGGCGCGGCCGGCGAATCATCCGGGAGTCCATGCCTGACGCCCACGCCGAGTTCGAGCGGCTGCTCGCGCAGCACGGCGGCATCGTGGGGAAGGTCGCGCGGCTCTACGCGCGCGATGCCGACGACCGACGCGACCTCGCGCAGGAGATCGCGACGCAGCTGTGGCGCGCCTACCCGCGCTTCGACGAGCGGCTCGGCAAGTTCTCGACCTGGATGTACCGGATCGCGCTCAACGTCGGCATCTCGCACCTGCGGAGCGCGCGCAGTGCCCGCACGCTGCTTCCGCTCGACGAGGGCGGGCTCGCGGCGAAGGCGGCGGCGGAGCCCGACGACCGGGCGGGCGCCCTGTACGCGCAGATCCGCGAGCTCGAGCCGATGGCGCGGGCGCTCGTGCTGCTCTATCTCGAAGACCGGAGCTACGCGGAGATCGCCGAGGTCCTCGGCATCACGGAAGCGAACGTCGCGACGAAGCTGTCGCGCCTCAAGACCCGGCTGCGCGCGCAGCTGACAGGAGTCACCTCATGACGATGGATCTCGACGAGCTGAAGCAAGCGTGGACACAGATGCAGGTGCGCGTGGACCGCCTCGAGCGCGCCGACGCGCAGCGCACGTCGCGGAGCGCGTTGCGGGGGATCCGGGTGCGGCTGTGGCTGGGCGAGGGGGTGTGGGCGGTGCTCGTCGCCGCGGCGGCCGCGTTCTGGTCGACGCACCTCGACCGGCCGCCGCTCCTGCTCGCCGGGCTCGCGCTGCACGTGTACGGCGTCGTGGCGCTGATCCTGGGCGGCGTGCAGCTGCGCGCGCTCGCGGCGATCGACTTCAGCGCGCCGATCCTGGAGTTGCAGCGGCGGCTAGCGGCGCTGATCCGGCTGCGCGCGCGGTGCTCGCTGGCGCTCGGCCTGCCGTGGTGGTTTTTGTGGCTGCCGTGCATGATCGTGGGGCTGACGGCGCTCTCGGGCGTGGAGTTCTACGAGCCGGTCTGGGCGCTGTCCTCGCTCGCCGTGGGCGCGGTGGGCCTCGCGATCACCGTGGCCGTGGCCCGGCGGATCGCGGCCCGCACGCCGCCGGACCGCGGCCTCCCCCGCCTCGTCGACGAGCTCGCCGGCCGCGCCCTGGTCCGCGCGGCCCGCGAAACCGACGAGGTCGCCGGCTTCGCGGCCGACTAACAATGGGGCCAGGCCCCTGTTAGGCCGGAATTCGGACACAGCTTGTGCGCGGAGGAAGAGGACTTACGGTGGTGGTATGGCCGAGGCGCAGGACCCGCTGATCGCGGAGCTGGTGCAGACGCAGCGCGACCGGCAGATCGTCGTGGTCGCCGCCGTCGTTGGCATCCTGGCGAGCGCCGCGTGCGGGATCGCCTTCGGGCTCGGTGGGTTCGCGCACCTGGGCGCCAGCGGCGCGCGGAACCCGGCCGGGCTCGTGTTTTTTGTCGCGCCGTTCTTCGTCTGCTACGGGCTCGGCTATGTGCTGCACGCGGTCGTGCGGCGGGCCCGGCCGCGCTACGTGTCGGAGCCGGAGCTACCGGAGCCGTCGTCGTCGGGCGCGAGCGAGTCGAGGTACTCGACGGTCGGCGGCCGGTTCACGAAGTCGGTGTAGTCGTCCGCGAGATCGTAGGTCGCGCGGTCGTGCGGTCTGTGCGTGACGAGGACATCGTGCAGGCACCAGCCCGCGCCGTTATTGCAGCCGGTCGACGGCACCACGACCTCGAACGTCGTGGCCGCGGCCGCGTAGGCAGCGCCGAGCGCGACCGCCGTGCTGTGGTTCTCGGAGAAGCCAGAGGCGAGCTCCGGGTCGTCGGCGTACACGAACGTCATCGCGCGCAGGCCCTCGACGATGTACGACGTCAGGCCCGTGCCGCCGCCGTCGAGGTTCGCGTACCCGATGCGCCCGAGCACACCCGCGTTGGCGACCGCGTGGAGCTGCGCGAGCAGCTCGTGCGCGACGTACGAGCCGCTCGAGTGCGCGACGACATAGATCGGCGACGTGCCGTCATCGATCGTCGCGAGGTGCGCGCGCAGCTTCGTGTTCGCGAGCTCGCGCGCGTCGTACCCCGGATCCTGCGGGCCCTGGACCGCGTAGACCTGCCCGACGCCGAGCGCGCCGAGCTTGGCGTCGATCAGCTCCGACGCCCAGCCGGCCGAGTAGCTGAGGTGCGCCGAGTAACCCCCGTACGCGATGAGGATCGCGTTGCCCGCGCTCACCCGCTGGTACGCGACGCCGCGGCCGACGGCGGTCCACGGGATGCCCGTGCCATCGGCCTTGCCGGTGATCGTCGGCGGCGGGAGCGCGCCGCCCGCGTCGCTGTCGCTGTCGCTGTCGCTGTCGCCGTTGCCGTCGCCGTCGTCCTGATCGGCCGCGGCCGTGCAGCCGCTGACCAGGACCGCCACCAGGACCACCGCGACTCGAGATCGTGCCGTGCGCATCGCAGCCCGACGCTTGCGAGGGCCGCGCCACCCGGGCCGGCGCCCGGGACCCAGCGGTCTCGCATACTTGGCCGCGCGGACTCGCCCACTCTCTGGCCGCACGGCGGACACCGGCTGCTCGGCTGGCCAGGCCCTGGGCTCCCCACCGCCCGGCCCGATGCGCGATCTGCGCTTCGCGGCCGCGTCAGCGAAACGCCGCTGCGATCGCATCGCACACGGCGCGCACGCTGCGGACGCGCCGGCGATCGGCGTGCGTGACGAGGTACACCGCATACCGCCGCTCGTGCTCGGCGCACGCGCGGACGAGGGCCGGCTCGCGGTCCCCGACGTACGACGGCAGCTCTGCGATGCCGATGCCGGCGCACGCGGCGCGCACGATCGCGTGCCCGTTGTTCGCCTGCAGGACGACGCGCGCGTCGCTCGCGTCGATCCCGGCGAGCGTGCGCGGCGACGACGTCAGGATCGCGTCGCTGTACACGATGAGATCGTGCCCGTGAAAGTCCGCGCGCGGAAGGCCCCGCCTCGCGATGTACGACCGCGCCGCGTACGCACGCATGGAGAAGTCCGCCAGCTTGCGCGCGACGAGCCGCGGGTGCACCGGGCGTACGAGCCGCAGCGCGACGTCCGCCTCGCCGCGCAGGAGGTTCACGCACGCCCAGCCCGTGAGCACCGCGACCTCCACGTGCGGCGCGGTCGCGCGCAGCGCCGCGAGGGCGGGGACGACGAAGTGCTCGGCCAGCGAATCGCTGGTGGCGATCCGCACGGTCTCGGCCGTCTGCACGTCCTCGCTCTGCGCGGCGACGGCGAAGTCTCCCGCCGCGTCCGCCATGGCCTCGGCGGCCGCGCGCACGCGGCGGCCGGCCGGCGTGGGAGCGAGCCCGCGCGGCGTGCGGTCGAACAGGCGGTGCCCCACGACGTCCTCGAGCGTGGCGAGGCGGCGGCCAACGGTCGTCTGATCGACGGCGAGCGTGCGCGCGGCGGCGGCCAGCGAGCTGGCGCGCGCGACGGCAAGGAAGAAGCGGACGTCGGTCCAGTCGAGGTCGGCCATGCGTTTATGCAGACTCGCATGCGCACGAATGCATCGCTATCCGCGCGCGCCGGCGCGATCGTGGAGCCATGATCGGCACGGACGGCACGGACGGCATGGACGGCACGGACGGCACGGACGCCGCGGACGGCACGGACGGCACGGCCGGCAGGGACCACGCGCCCGTCGGGTTCATCGGGCTGGGCGCGATGGGCGAGCCGATGGCAAAGAACCTGCTCGCCGCGGGGACGCCGCTCGTCGTGTGGAACCGCACGGCCGCCCGCTGCGCCGCGCTCGTCGCGGCCGGCGCCGAGGTCGCCGCCGATGCGGAGGCGCTGTTCGCGCGCTGCGGCGTGGTGTTCCTGATGCTCACCGACGGCGCGGCGATCGACGCCGTCCTCGCGCGCGGCACGCCGGCGTTCGCGGCGCGCGTGCGCGGCCGGACGATCGTGCACACCGGCACCACATCTCCGCGCTACTCGCAGGACCTCGCCGCCGCGCTCGCCGCCGCCGGCGCGGCGTATGTCGAGGCGCCCGTGTCGGGCTCGCGCAAGCCGGCCGAGGCGGGCCAGCTCGTCGCGCTCCTCGCCGGCGAGCCCGTGGCCGTCGCCGCCGTGCGCCCGCTGTTCGCGCCGCTGTGTCGGCAGGCGGTCGCGTGCGGCGCGGTGCCGAACGCGCTGCTCATGAAGCTCGCCGTGAACCTCTACCTCATCACGATGGTGACGGGCCTCGTCGAGGCAACGCACTTCGCCGCGCGCCACGGCCTCGACCTCGCGCAGCTGGTCGGCGTGCTCGATGCGGGGCCGATGGCGAGCGACGTCTCGCGCGTCAAGGGCGCGAAGCTCGTCGCCGCCGACTTCGCCGCGCACGCCACGATCGGCAACGTCCTCGAGAACAACCGGCTGATCGCGGAGGCCGCGCGCGCGGCGGGCATCGCGTCGCCGCTCCTCGATGTCTGCCACGCGCTCTACGGCGAGACGCAGGCGCTCGGCCACGGCGGCGCGGACATGATCGCGGTGGTGCGCGCGATCGAGTCGCGGACCGCCGGCTACGGCGCGACCTGATCGATCCCGATGTCGGCGACGGTCGCGGCGGCGGTGGTGCCGGACGCCGCGTCGAGGATCGGGTTGCCCGCGAGTTCGCCGTACGGCTCGCCGGCGCCGAGGTGGCCGTCGCCATCGACGTCCACGAACGCGGCGAGGTAGATCGCGTGCGGCGAGTTGCCGAACTGCTCGTAACGATACCCGTACGCGAACGTGCCCGGCGTGTATGCGTGGGAGTCCGCGCTCTCGGCCGACGCGTCGAGCGCGGTCCAGTCCGCGATCTCGGTCGGGCTCTCGGTGACGAGCAGGATCACGCTCGACGGCGCGGTCGGCGCGAGCTGGTGATCGACGGTGAGCTGGCCGTCGATGATGTACGACGTCTCGCAGGCGGCGAGCGGGGCGAGGGCGAGGGCGGCGAGCAGGAGCAAGCTTGGACGTGACATGAGGTCTCCGAGGACGGGCGATCTCGGTAGTGCAAAGGGCCCGCCAATCGCAAGCTCGCGAAGTTCCGTCGACCGCGGCGGCGAACCTGACAGTGAAGTCGTGCTTTCAGGAGCTCCGGTCAGGTCTTCGGGCCGGAGCGCGCGGCGGCCTCGCGCAGCTTGTCCTTCTTGCTCTTGCGCGCGCCCTTCACCCCCCCGGTGGGATCGGCGCCGGTCCCGGCCGGCCGGGCCGCCATCGGAGCCGGCTCCTCGACCGGCTCGAACCCGGCGAGCCGCTCGCGGACGAGGTAGTGCGCGTGCGTCTTCTCGATGAGCGCGAAGTGCGCGCGCATGTCGGCCGGGATGAAGCTGACGGCCACGCCGTGCTCGCCGGCGCGGCCGGTGCGGCCGATCCGGTGGACGTAATCCGTCGGAGAGCGCGGCAGGTCGTAGTTGACGACCGCGGGGAGGCCCGTGATGTCGAGCCCGCGCGACGCGAGGTCCGTCGCGACCATCACGCGCACGCCGGACGCGCGGAACATCTCGAGCGCGCGCGTGCGGGCGCCCTGGCTGAGCTTGCCGTGCAGCGCGATCGCGTTGATGCCGGCGGCCTGGAGCTTCGCGGTGACGTGCTCGGTCGCGTGGGTCGTCGCCACGAACACCAGGACGCGCGGCCACGCGTGCGTCTCGAGCAGGTGGCGGAGGAGCTGCGTGCGGCGCGGCGTGTCGACCTCGATCGCGCGCTGGGCGATCGTCGGGAGGTCGGCGGGGGCCGCGGTGACGTCGATGCGGGCGGGCGCGCGGAGGAGCTCGCCTCCGACCTGCGTGACGGCGGCCGTGAACGTCGCCGAGAACAGCAGCGTCTGGCGCGGCGCGGGGAGCAACGCGACGATGCGGCCGAGCTCGTCGGCGAAGCCGTGGTCGAGGAGGCGATCGGCCTCGTCGAGGACGAGCTGGGCGACGTGCGCGAGCGAGAGCGCGTTCTTCGCGACGAGATCGAGCAGGCGCCCGGGCGTGGCGACGACGATGTCCGCGCCACCGCGCAGCTCCATCATCTGCGGGTTGATCGACACGCCGCCGAGGATGACGACGGCCTTCGGGCGCTTCGGCAGGTAGCCGCGGAAGCTTGCGATCGCATCGGACGTCTGCTTCGCGAGCTCGCGCGTCGGCACGAGGATGAGCGCGTGGACCCGCCGCGGGACCGTCAGCTCGCGACGCGCGAGGGCCTCCAGGATGGGCAGGACGAACGCGGCCGTCTTGCCGGAGCCCGTGCTGGCCTTCGCCCAGACGTCGCGCCCGGCGAGGACCTCCGGGATGACGGCGGTCTGGACGGCGGTCGGTTCGGTGTAGCCCCGCTCGGCGATGGCCCGCAGGAGGGGCGCGGAGAGGCCGAGCGACGGGAACGACACGCGGCGGGACCCTACCTTTAATAACTCCCAAGAATGTGCTCTACGTACGGCCATGTCGGACGAGCGCACCCGCGACCGCGGAAATCTCTTCGCCAACCCGGACAAGAAGAAGCCCAGCCAGCCGGACATGCAGGGCGATTGCACGATCGACGGCACGGCCTACGAAATCCGCGGCTGGAAGCGTGGCGAGCAGCTCGAGGTCAGCCTCGCGCCGCCGCGCGGGGACCGGAACACGTATCCGCCGGACGTCTTTCGCGGCGCGCTCGACGCGGCTCCGGAGCCGCCGGCTCCGCCTCCGACGAAGGGCGGCGGCGGGAAAGGCAAGAAGGGCAAGGGCGGCGGCGGGGACGAGGCGCCCGCGAAGGCCGCGCCGAAGCCGCTGTCGACGGAGCCGGCGTGGACCGGCACGATCATCAGCGAGGAGGTCGCGTACGCGGTGCGCGCGTTCGAGAAGATGGGCAAGAGCGGCCTGTACTGGACGCTCGCGTTCGAGCGACTCGCGGAGAAGCCGGAGCCGTCCAGCGAGCTGGTCGATTGACCACGCCGTTCTCGAGTCTCTCGCTCGCGCCGGCGTGGCTCGAGAACCTCGCGCAGCTCGGCTACACCGAGATGACGCCGATCCAGGCGCTCGCGCTCCCCGCGATGCTCGACGGGCGCGACGTCCTCGGGCAAGCGGCGACGGGCACCGGCAAGACGGCCGCGTTCGGCGTGGCGCTGCTCGCGCGGATCACGCCGCGGGTGGGCCGGCCCGGCGCGCTCGTGCTGTGCCCGACGCGCGAGCTGGCGGCGCAGGTGGCGGACGAGCTGCGGCGGCTGGCGCGGCCGCTCCCGCACACGCGCGTGCTGGTGCTGAGCGGCGGGAGCTCGGTGCAGCGCGAGCGCGCGTCGCTGGAGCACGGGGTAGACGTGCTCGTGGGCACGCCGGGGCGCGTGGCGGATCACCTGCAACGCGAGCGGCTCGACCTCGGCGGGATCCGCACGCTCGTGCTCGACGAGGCGGATCGGATGCTGGAGATGGGCTTCGTGGAGACGGTGCGCGCGATCGCGGACGCGACGCCGGCGGATCGGCAGACGCTGCTGTTCTCGGCGACGTTCCCCGACGCGGTGCGCACGCTCAGCGCGACGTACCAGCGCGAGGCGCTGCACGTGGTGGCGCCGGCGGAGGACGTGACGGCGCGGATCACGCAGGTCGTGTACGACGTGGATCGCGGCGAGCGAGTGGCGGCGCTGGTGCGCATCCTCGGCGCGCACCGGCCGAGCTCGGCGGTGATCTTCTGTAATCATCGCGAGACGTGCGACGTGGTGGCGCGGGCGCTGTCGGCGGCGGGCTTCGCGGCGGTGGCGCTGCACGGGGGCATGGAGCAGCACGATCGCAACACGGTGCTGTTGCTGCTGAAGAACGGGAGCCTGCGCGTGGTGGTGGCGACGGACGTGGCGGCGCGCGGGCTCGACATCGACGAGCTCGGGGCGGTGATCAACTACGACCTGCCGCGCGAGCCCGACGTGTTCGTGCACCGCATCGGGCGCACGGCGCGCGCGGGCAAGAACGGGCTCGCGATCAGCCTGGCGCATCCGTCGGACGGACGGCTGCTCGACGATCTGCGCCAGGGGCCGCTGCGCGGTATCGGCATGACGCCGGTCCCGTCGGCCGAGGCGCAGCAACCGCCGCCGCCGGCGATGGTGACGCTCGCGATCCAGGGGGGCCGCCACGACCGGCTGCGCCCGGGCGACATCGTGGGCGCGCTGACCACCGGCCTCGCCGCGGCCGACATCGGCCAGATCTCGGTCACCGATCGCATCAGCTTCGTGGCGGTGGCGGCGGCGGTCAGCGAGCAGGCCCTGGCCGGCCTGGCCGCCGGCAAGATCAAGAACCGTCGCTTCCGGTCGTACCTCGTCCTCGCGCCCGCCTGACGCCCCCCGCGGGGACGCTGTCACGTTTGTCAACGCTGGGCTAAACAGCTTCTCCAACGATCACGAAGCTTTGACCGGGGACGCTGTCACGTTTGTCAACTCTGGCTCGTATGGCGAACGCTCTCGACGGTGGTTCATATTGTCCGGTTCGCGGACGAATGCTGAACCCGAGCCAGCGTTGACAAACGTGACAGCGTCCCCGGTCAAGTTGTTGAAATTGCAACGGAACCACGATCGCCCAGAGTTGACAAACATGACAGCGTCCCCGGCTCAGCCCGATGGGCCGAGCTTCTGCACCAGGGCCGAGTCTTCGCCGAGCCAGTCGGGGTGCTTGGCCGTGGAGTCGAAGTGGCTCGAGGTCTTGAAGAACTCGTACTTGCCCTCGACGGCGTAGGGCTTCGTCTTCGCGACGAGGGCCGCCACCTCGTCGGCCGACATCGGCTTGAACGTCTTCACCGCCTCGAACGCCTGGTCGAGGATCTTGTCGCTATCGATCCCCGTGATCACCACCGACGTCGGCAAGTTCATCGCGTAGTGCAGGCACTCGATCGGCGTGATCGGCGCGCCGCTCTTCAAGAACACGCCATCGCCCATCGTCTTCATCGCGAGCACGCCGAGGTTCTGCTTCACCGCCTCCGGCACTACCATGTGCGAGAAGCTGCGGAAGTGCGCGTCCATGACGTTGAGCGGCATCTGCACGGTGTCGAACTGAAACCCTCTGCGCTTCGCGACCTCGAGCATGTAGAGGTGTACGCGCGGGTCTTTGTGGCCCGTGAAGCCGATGAAGCGGACCTTGCCGGCCTTCTTCGCCGCCACGAGCGCCTCGAGCGCCCCGTCGTCGGTGAAGATGCGATCGGGATCATCGAACCGCAGGATCTCGTGGAACTGCACCAGGTCGATGTGGTCCGTCCTGAGCCGCGTCAGCGACTCCTCGAGCTGCGACGTCGCGACCTCCTTCGTGCGGCCGTCGAGCTTGGTCATCAGGAAGGCCTTCTTGCGATAGCCGCCCTGCGCGAGCGCCGTGCCCATCCACTTCTCGCTGTTGCCGTGGCCGTAGTCCCAGCAGTTATCGAGGAAGTTGATGCCGCGATCGAGCGCGGCGTGGATGAGCTTGCCGGCGCTGGCCTCGTCGAGCGGCTTGCGACTGAGGTGAGCGCCTCCCATGCCGATCACCGAGACCTTCTGGCCGGTGCGCCCGAGCGTGCGATAGAGCATCTCGCCGCGGCGCTCGCCGGCATCCGTGACGCGCAGGAGGTCATGCGGATCGAGCGAGACGGTGGTCGCGTCGGGGTTCGTCGCCGCCGGTGCGCCCGGCGCCGCGCTGGCCACGTTCGACACGACGACCGCGCTGGCGGCGCTGACGACGCTACTCTTCAAGAAGTCGCGGCGCTGCATCCTCGCACCGTAGCGGACGCACGCGACAAACCCGGTGAGTCGACGGTGAGACCGGCCGCGCCGTTCCGGTCGATACTCGCCGCATGACCACCGAGCTCGCGTGTCTCGTGCTGTCGGCCCTGTGGGGCTTCGTCCTCGTGCAGATCGAAGCGCTCGGTAAGATCCACGCGGGCGGTCTGGCCTGGGCGACGGGCAACCGCGACGCGCAGCCGGCGCTCCCGGCGTGGACCCAGCGCGCGGGCCGGGCGCTGGCGAACCACAAGGAGAACTTTCCGCTGTTCGCGACGGCGATCGTGGCCGTGCTTCTCGCCGGCAAGACGGACACGGTGACCAAGGACGCCGCGATCGCGTTCGTGGTGCTGCGCGCGCTGCACGGGCTCACCTACATCGCCGGCATCCAAAGGCTGCGCACGTTGCTGTGGACCGCGAGCCTCGTGGCGGCGCTCGCGATCATGAGCCAGCTGGTCTTCTGACGAGCGCCGCCCGACGAAGACGCGGTCTCAGGCGTCCGCGCGGATCAGCTCGGCGAGCCGGTAGCTCAACGCCACGAGCGTGAGCCCGCTGTTCGCGATGCCGCCGGCTCGCAGCACGGAGCCGTCGCAGACGAACGCGCCCGGGAGGCCCTTCGCCGCGAAGAAGTCGAGGCTCGCGTCGCCAGGAACGGCGCAGAACTGGTTCGCCGTGCCGGAGTGGTGCGCCGCGTTGCGGAACGCCCAGGTCGGCGTCGGCACGACCTCGTGCTCGACGATGTCGGCCGCGAACTCGGCGAGGAACTTCGTCACGCTCGCGTCGTACGAGGCGAGCTCGGCCGGCGTGACCTCCCAGTTGAGGAGCGGCCGCTTGCCGGTGGTCATCGCGATGCCGCGGGTCGGGAGCGGCGTCTGCTCGCCGAGGATCAGCACGGAGTAGTAGTCGCCGCGAAAGCCGAGGCCCGTCTTGAACAGGATCGCCTCGCGCACGGCCTCGAGGTTGCCGAGGAGCATCATGATCTTCTTCGGCGAGAACGGATCGTTGCGAAGATCGGACAGGATGTAGCGCGCGGGGCCCGTGATCGAGCCGAGCCGCAGATCCACCGCCGGCCGCAGGTACACGACCGTCTTGAGGTCATCCGTCTCGTACACGATGCCGGCGCGAACCTCGGCGGCGCGCGTGGTGGTGCAAGAGATCGCCTTGAGGCGGCTGTCGGGGCGCAGCTTGACCTTCGCGACATACGCCATCGGGTGGTCGTGGTAGCCGGGGACAAAGCCATCGTCCTGGCCGAGCGAGCGCGCGAGGAGCACGGGCGTGCCGAGGCCGCCGGCGCACGTGACGACCACGTCGGCGTCGAGGCGCCGGAGGCCGCGATCGCCGTGGGCCTCCCGGATCTCGACGTAGCCTCGTGCGCCGGCCGTGGGCGCGACGATCTTCTCCGCGTGGCCGTACTCGACGGCGATGTCCGCGCCGGGGTTCGTCTTGTTCGCGAGCTGCCAGACGTTGTGGCGGGCCTGCGGCAACACCATGTGCGCGACGGTGGAGATGGCGCTCTGGAGATGAGCGAGGTTGGCGTCGCGCGCGCGGTTGCAGTCGTCGAGCTCGCTCTTGCCCAGGAAGAACGACCATGCCTTCTGATAGTACGGCGCGATCGTGGCGGGGACGATGCCCGCCTTGCGGAGGTCGTCGGCGGCGAGCTCGATGAGCGCGTTGTGCCAGTAGTTGGTCGTGCCGCCGAGGCCCTCGGCTCGGTTGATCGACGTGTTGAGCTCGCCGGTCGGACAGTCGACGTCCGTGAACAGCGGCTTCTTCTTCCGGCCCTGCTCGACGACCGTCACCTCGAAGTCGTCGCGCAGCAACGTGCTCACGACCGAGCCGCACAGGCCGGCGCCGATGACGACGACGCGCTTCTTCATTGCGGCGGCATCCTGCCACGCGAGGCTAGGGTCGACCAGCGCTCGCCGGCGAACGTCGGCGGCCGGGCGCGGGCTAGCGCGCGCTCGCGACCAGCTCGAGCAGGTTCGCCGCCTTCACCGCGCCGGCTTGTTGCTTGACGAGCTTGCCCGCGGAGAACACGGCGAAGCTCGGGATGCCGCTGACGCGATAGCGCTGCGCGAGCGCCGGCAGCTTCTCGGTGTCGACCTTCAGCACCACCGCCTTGCCGGCCAGGTCGTGAGCCGCCTGCTTCACCTCGGGCGCCACCATCCGGCACGGCCCGCACCACGCGGCCCAGAAGTCGACGAGCACCGGCACCCCCGCGTCCTTCACGATTTCGTCGAACGTGGCGACATCCTGCACGTCGATCGGCGCGGCGCTTGCCGCCAGAGAACCGCCACATCTCCCGCACTTGCCCACCTGGGCGAGCCGGCCCGCGGGGATCCGGTTCGTCGCGCCGCAGGTCGCACAGGTGCGGATCATCGCTCCACCGTGCGCACGGCCGGCGAATACGTCAACCAGGCGGCCGGGGCAGTCTGGTACAAGGGCGCCATGCGCGCTGTCGTTGTCTCGGTCCTCGTTCTCTCCACGCTCTCCGCCGCCGCCTGCCGGAGCTCCACGAACGGGAACGGTCAGGCCGACGCGGCCACCGACATCGACGCCCCGCGGGCGCATGACGCCAGCACGCACGACGCGCCCGATGGCCGCGACAGCGGCACGGGGAGCGACAGCGGCACGGGGAGCGACGCCGGCACCGGTAGCGATGGCGGCCTCGACGGCGGTAGCGACGGTGGCACGGGCTCCGGCAGCGGCAGCGCCGTGGACGGCGGCACGGCGCCCGCCACGCAGATCCTCCGCATCAACGAGGTCAACGCGAACGCCACGAGCTGCGATCTCGTCGAGCTGCGCGCCATCGCCGGCGGCGACCTCACCGGCCTCCGCCTCCTCGAGCGCAAGACGATCGTCTTCACCTTCCCGGCGATGACCGTCGCCCCCGACGACCTGATCGTCATCCACTTCGGCGCGGGCCCCAACGGTCCCTGCAGCGCCGGCATCAGCGCCAACGAGACCACGGCGAAGACCGAGTTCCCCGCGGCGGCCTTCCCGAACAACTACGACGGCGCCTTCGACCTGTTCTCTACCGACGCCGGCCTCGTCGCCACCGACAACGTCCTCACGATCATGCGCACCACCACGGTCATCGACGCCGTCCTCCTGTCCGACGACGCAGCGGGCACGGCCGCCGGCGACTCCGAGGACCAGGCCGCGGTCGTCGCGGCGCAGGGCGAGTGGACGATGGTCGGCGGCGGCCTCCCCGCGGGCGGGTTCATCGACGACGCCTTCAGCGCCAACGCCGCCCTCGACCTCGACGCCACCGGCAAGACCCCGGCCGGCGCGTCCATCCAGCGCCTGGACAACACCGACGACAACGACAAGGCCGACTGGAACACCGCCACCACCACCGTCCAGCCGTCGACCTGGGGCGCGCTGAACGTCGGCCAGACCCCGCTGTAGTCCGGGCCCCGCGCGTGTACCGTCCATCCATGTCTCCGCTGTTCAAGGCCGTCGCGCTCGTCCTCGTGTGCGGCTGCTCGCCGTACGATCCGGGCCTGTCGGGCACGCCGTTCCTCTGCGGGAGCGCCGACCCGGTCTGCCCCGACGGCTACACGTGCGTCACGACGGGCGGCTCCGCCGTCTGCACGTCACCTGACGGCAGCGGCGGCGTCGACGCCGGCAGCGGCAGCAGCGCCTGCACGGCGCCGTTCAGCGGCGTGCTCGCGACCTGGACGTTCGTGGGCGCGTCCGGCACGCAGACCGCGACCAACGTCGCGACGACCGCGACCGGCGTGTCGGCGACCGCGATCAGCCGTTCGCCAGCGCTCGCCCCGGCCGCGGGTCTCGACTCGATCAGCGCCGGCAACTGGCCGCAGATCGGCACCCTCGATTCGCAGAGCTACTTCACGGCCTCGATCACGAGCCCGACGGGGTGCCACGTCGTGGTCACAGCCCTCGGCGTCGACGCGAAGTCGAGCAACACGGGGCCGATGATGGCCGCGGTCGGCACCAGCGCGGACGCCTTCGCCGCGCCCGTCACGATCTCGACGAGCACGCCCTCGACCCCGGCGCTCACGGCGGCCTCGACCGGCCAGCTCGAGCTCCGCATCTTCGGGTTCGCCGCGACGGCGAGCGGCGGCACGATGCGGATCCAGAACACGCTGACCGTCACCGGCCGCGTGCAGTGATGACGCGTACGGCGGCGTGCTCGTGCGGCCAGCTCTCGGTGGTCTGCGCGGGCGAGCCGGTCCGGGTGTCGCTGTGTCATTGCCTCGCGTGCCAGCGGCGCACGGGCAGCCCGTTCAGCCTGCAGGCGCGGTGGCCCGTCGAGCGCGTGACGATCGCCGGGACCGCTCACACCTACGTGCGCGTCGGCGACGAGGGCGGCCGCGCGACGTTCCGGTTCTGTGCGACGTGCGGCACGACCGTCTACTGGGTCAACGAAGCGATGCCGGAGATGATCATGGTGCCGGTGGGCGCGTTCGCCGACCCGACGTTTCCGCCGCCGCAGGTCTCGGTCTACAGCGCGCGCCGCCACCCGTGGGTCGCGATCCAGGGCCTCGCGATCGCAGAGCTCGCGTAGCGATGGCCACCGCGGCCGAGCGCGTCCTCGCGCGGGTGCGCGCTGTCGCGGCGCCGGAGGCCATGGTCGAGGTGTACGGCTCGAGCGTGTACGCGCCCGCCCACGCCAGCGACGTGGACGTGCTCGTCACCGATGACGACGCGCCGCGCCTCGCCGCCGCGCTCGGCCTCACGCCGATCCCCACGACGCCACCGCGGATGCACGGGCGGCTCGAGGGCATCGCCGTCGATGTCGACGTCACGGTCGTCGCCGGCGACGGCGAGCTCGCGCGCCGCATGCGCGCCGGCCCGCGCGACTCGGCGCTCCTCGCCGCGCACCTCCGGGACCACGGCCGCGACGAGGTCTTTCAGGCCGCGTGGCCGCACGTCCGCCAGTTCGTCCGGGCGCGCGCGCTCGGGCACAACGGGCTCGGCTGGTTCGGGAGCTTCGGCTGGGCGATCTTGCTCGCGGCGCCGCTCGCCACGGATTCCGAGCTGCGCGCGGCGCCCGTCGGCGGCGCCGTGCCGGCGTGGCTGCGCTGGCTCGCCCGCCTCCAGCTCGGCGCGCGCGTCGGCCTCGACGGTATCGGCGGGGGCGGGGACGAGCCGTTGCACATCGTGGCCCCGGCGCCGCCGGCGCGGGACGTGGCGCGGCTCAGCCGGCGTGCGGCGACGGCGCTGTTCGCGGAGGCGCGCGCCGCCGGGCGGGCGATCGGCGACGCCACGACGGACGCCGAGGCGCTCGTGCGGATCGCGGATCTGGACGCCGAGCCGCCGCCGGGGACCACGCTCGTGATCGCCGGCGACGACGAGCACGCGCGCGGCCGCTACGACGGCATCGCGCGCGGCCTCCTGCGCGAGCTCGACGCCCTCGGCGCGATCCGCTCGTGGGGTCGCTTCGAGGAGGACGCCGCGAGCGACGCCCCCGATGCCTGGCGCCACCGGATCACGGTCCCGGCGCATCGCGCGCGCGAGGCCCGCGTGCTCGTCGAGACGTGGCTCGGGCTCAATCAGATCGACGCGGGCCTGCTCTGAGCGCGCGCCCGGGCTCGACCCAGAGCTACCAGCCGCAGATCGCCTTGCCGGACTGGTTGATGGCGTCGGTGGCCTGCTTGCAACCCGTCGCCATCGCCGTCTTCGCCTCGGCGGGGAGGTTGGCGGCCTGCGCCCAGCTGCCGGCCATCGCGTCGTAGCCCTGCTTCATCGCGTCGCGCGAGGCCTGCGGGAGCTTGTCGCACGTCGAGAGCTTCTGGATCGCGGCGCCGTAATCGGCGCACTCCTGCGGCACGCCGGCCGGGAGGGCCGCGGCCGAGCCTGCGGCGGCGGCGGTCGCGGTGGCCGCAGCCGAG
>JANXOM010000406.1 GCA_025353585.1 Deltaproteobacteria bacterium | reverse complement strand
GTTGCCCTCGGGCCGCGCGAGCGCGAGCGCCATCTGGCCCGTCGTCGCCGACGTGAACCACTTCGTGCCGGAGAGCCGCCACGTGCCGTCCGGCGCCTGGCGCGCGACCGTCTCGGATTGCGAGACATCGGAGCCGCCGGTGCGCTCCGTCATCCACTGCCCGCTCGTCCACATCTTCGCGGGATCGCGGGACAGCAGGCGCGGGATGTAGCGATCGGCGAGCGCCTCGTTGCCGCTCGCGCGCAGGGTCGCGGCCGCGCCGTCCGTCATCGCCAGCGGGCACGAGTACACGTCGAGCGAGGGCCCCAGCACGTGCACGATCGCGAACTGGTGCGTGCGCGCCGCCGCGCCGTGCTTCGGCTCGTAGCCCGCCGCGACCATGCCGTGCTTCGCCGCCAGGGCCTGCGCCTCGCGCCACACCGGCGAGACGTCGATGCGGTCGATGCGGTTCCCCCAGGCGTCCCACTGCGTGAGCACGGGGTCGTTGTGCAGATCGGCGAGCTGCTTGCCGTACATCTCGACCGCGACGTCGCCGAGCGCGCGCAGCTCGGTGGCGACCGCGGGATCCGGCAGGTGGCGCGCGATCCACGAAGGCAGCAGCGGATCGTCGTCGAACTGATTGCCGAGCCGCGGTGGCTCCTGAAAGAACGCCATGAGCGCAGGCTACCGCGAGACGCGTTATCGTGCGCGCGTGAACCTGTTGCTCGTCGAGCCGACCGAGGTGCGCGCGGGCGCGTGCATCCTCGAGGGCCACCGCGCGACCCACGTGCGCGAGGTCCTCGGCCGCAAACCCGGCGACGCCATCCGCGCCGGCATCATCGGCGGCGGCACGGGCACCGCGACCGTGGTCTCCGACGACGGCGTGACGATCACGCTCGCGCTCGCGGTCGCCGACGCGCGCCCGGTGATCATGCCGTGCGAGCTCGTGCTCGGCATCCCGCGCCCGAAGGTCATCGCGCGCGCCGTCGAGATCGCGGCGAGCTTCGCGGTGCAGCGCGTCGAGCTCACGAACGCCTGGCGCGTCGACAAGAGCTACCTGACCTCACCCAAGCTCGCGCCCGCCGCGCTCGCCGCCAGCGCGCGCCTCGGCGCCGAGCAGGGCGCGACCACGCACGTCGCGCCGATCGGCGTGTCCCGCCGGCTCATGGAGCTGCTCGACGAGCGCTGGCCCGCCGGTGGTCCCCCGGGCGTCCGGCTCCTCGCGCATCCCGGCGCGCCGGCCATCGAGACGGTGCTCGCGCCGGGCCCCGCCGCGGTCACGCTCGCGATCGGCCCCGAGGGCGGCTGGATCGAGCGCGAGCTCGACACGCTCGTCGCGCGCGGGTTCCGCCCGGTCTCGCTCGGGGCGCCGATCCTGCGCGTGGAGGCCGCGATCGCCGCGGCGCTGGGCCAGCTCGTGTTGTTGCAGCGCCGGCCGGGATAAGCTCACCGCGTGCGGCCCGAGCTCGAGCAGACGACAGCCGCGGCCGCGCTGGCCGCCACCGCGCCCGCGCTGGATCGCACGGCGACGCAGCCACCGGGGACCGCGCCGACCACCGCCGCGCTGACCAGCGCCGGGCTCGCCGCCGGTCAGCAGCTCGGGCACTTCCGCGTGGAGCGGCCCCTGGGGGTCGGCGGCATGGGCGAGGTCTACCTCGCGACCGACCTCGCGCTCGACCGGCCGGTCGCGATCAAGGTCCTGCCCGCCGGGCTCGCGCGGGACGCCACGCGCCGCGACCGCCTGATCCGCGAGGCGCGCGCGCAGGCTCGCGTCGTCCACCCGAATGTCGGCCACATCTACTTCATCGGCGAGGAGCGCGAGCTCCTGTTCGTGGCGATGGAGTACGTGCCCGGCGAGACCCTCGCCCAGCGCGCCGCCACCGCCCCGATGCCGATCGACGACGCCCTCGCGGCGATCCGCGGCGCCGCTCTCGGGTTGCGCGAAGCCCATCGCGCGGGCTTCCTGCACCGCGACGTGAAGCCGTCGAACCTCATGCTCGATAGCCACGGTGTGCTGAAGGTCCTCGACTTCGGCCTCGCGGCCGGCGGCGCGCCCGCCGAGGACCACGCGTCCGAGCAGGTCTCGGTCACGCAGACGTCTCTGGCCGGCACGCCGCTGTACATGGCGCCCGAGCAGGCACGCGGCGAGGCGATCGACGCGCGCGCGGACATCTACGCGCTCGGCGCCACGCTCTTCCACATCGTGTCGGGTCGCCCGCCCTTCGAGGGTGGCTCGGCCGCCGAGCTCCGCGAGCTGCACTCGTCGGCGCCGCGCCCGCGCGTCCCGACCGCCACCCAGCCGCGCACCGCGACCGCCGTCGGCGAGCTCTGCGCGCGCATGATGGCGCCGCGCCCGGACGATCGCTTCGCGAGCTACGACGAGTTGATCGCGGCCCTCGAGACGATGGCGACGTCGCGCGCGGCCCGCGGGCTTCTGGGTGCGCACGATCGCCACCGCCATCGACCTGGCCGCGGTGGGGCTCCCGATCGTCGCGCTCGTGGCCCTGGTCGTGGCGCTCACGGACCTCCCGATCAACGAAGGCCCGGTCGTGCTCCTCGCGTTCGCGCTCTACCAGGCCGGTTGCACGCACTGGTGGGGCCGCACCGCCGGCAAGGCGCTCCTCGAGCTCGAGGTCGTGCACGTCGGGACGGGTCACAAGCTCGGCTGGGTCGACGCGTTTCGCCGTGCGATCGCGCTGACCGGACCGATGTTCGTCACGTCCTGCGTGACCGGCGCGCAGGAGCTGGCCGGGTACAAGAGCGCGGCCACGAGCGTGATGGAGCTGGTCGTGTACCTCTCGCTGGTCATCGCCCTCGCCGTCGCATCGGCGCGCAGCCACGGCAAGCGCGCCCTGTGGGACCGCTTCGGCCACGCGCTCGTCCGCTATCGAACCGCGGTCTGACGCTTCAGGTCGTCTGCGCCCACACGAGGCACGCGTCGCCGAGCTCGTGGGCCGAGAGGCCGGCCGTGGCGGCCACGGTGAGGGCGGCCCGCAGTCGGGCCGGGGGCGCAAACGCGCAGAGCAGGTCGAAGTGCGATTCGCCGGGCACGTGGAGGCCGCTCACGAGGCCGTCGACGATGCGCGGGGGCGTGCGCGCGTCGAGGCGCAGGGTGGCGATGCCCTCGCCGGGGGCGCCGCGTGCCGCCTCGAGGGCCCGGACGACGGTCGTGCCGATCGCGACGACGCGGCCGCCGCGGGCGCGCGCGGCGGCGATCGCGGCCGCCGTCTCGACGGGGATGTCGTAGCGCTCGGGCCACGGCAGCGCGGCGTCGAGCGCGGCGTCGCCGGTCGAGCTGAGCCCGGCCGCGTGCGTCAGGCGCGCGAGCCTGACCCCGACACGCCGGAGCGCGAGCAGGATGTCCCACGTCAGCGCGCGGCCAGCGGATGGCATCTCCGCCGCCCACGGGCGCGCGGCATAGGCGGTCTGCACGGCGTGGAGCGGCAGGAGCGCTTCGCGGTGCGCGTACTGGACGGGGCGGCCGGCGGCGTACAGCGCCTGCCACAGCGCAGCGGCGTCCGGCGTTTCGGCGGCGAGCTCGACGCGGCGGTCGCGCCGCGCCGTGACGGTCGCGGCGAACGCCGTGCCGCGCCCGGCGAGCTGCACGCGCGCGCCGACCGCGAGCACGGGCGGCGGCGGGCGCAGCTCCGTGCGCGTGTGGTGGTCGCCAGCGCCGAGCAGCACGCCCGCGAGGCTTCGACCGGCGACCGGCCCGGAGAGCCGCAACTCGAACGTCGTCCCGTCGAGCGTGCTGCCGCGCAGGGAGCCGGGCAGCGTGGCCGCGTCGTTGAGGACCACGACGTCACCCGCGCGCAGGAGCTGCGGCAGCGCCGCGAACGGCTCGACGCGCGCGGCGTCCTCGCCGGTGACGAGCAGGCGCACGGCGTGGCGAGCGATCTCGGCGGCTGCCAGCGAGATCGGCGAGCCGCCCGGACGCCCGGAGGCCAGCTCGGACGAGGGCACTCCGGTCCGCGCCTGGCGTCCGGGGGTCCCGCCGGTTCGAGCTCCGCGCGTGCGCTCCGCGGTGCGCGCCATCGTCACGCCGCGCTCCACGCGGGCACGACCAGCCGGGCGCCGCTCGGAGCCCGCGCCTCGTCCGTGATCATCGCGAGGATCCGCGCCGCGACCGCGTCCGGCTGCTGCAGCGCACCGCGATCCGCGTCCGGCATCGCCGCGGCGTGCATCGCGGTGTCCATCTCGCCCGGGTCGATGGCGAGCACGCGCACGCCGGTCTCCGCGAGCTCGGCGGCCAGCACGCGGCTCAGCTGGTCCTGCGCCGCCTTCGCGACACCATACGCGCCCCAGCGCGGGTACGGCTCGACCGCCGCGTCCGAGCTGAGGTGCACGACCACGCCGCCGCCGCGGAGCACCATCGCGCCGGCGAGCGCCTTCGTGAGCCGGAACGGCCCGACGAGGTTCGTCTCGAGCACGGCCGCCAGATCCTCGCACTCGGTGTCGAGGAGCAGGCGCAGGGGCACCGGGCCGAGCGTGCTCGCGTTGTGGATCACGATGCCGAGCTCGCCGACGAGGCCGTGCGCTTGCCCTGCGATGCGGTGCACCGCGTCCTTGTCCGCGATGTCGGCCGCGATCGCGTGCGCCTCGCCGCCCCGCGCGCGGATCCCGGCCACGACGTCGGCGAGCGGCCCGAGCTCCCGAGCGACGAGCGCGACCTTCGCGCCGCGCGCCGCCAGCGCCTCCGCGAGCGCCCGTCCCAACCCCCGACTCGCGCCCGTGACGAGCGCGCTTGTTCTCGTGATGTCCATGCGTCCTCCTGCACCCACCGTAGGCACTGCTTGCCAACATGTCATCACGTTGGCTATTCCCTTGGCAGCCTGCCAACATCGTGGCGTGTCCACGCCCTCGCACGACCACCTCGCCGACAACATTCGCGCGCTGCGCGAGACGCGCGGCCTCTCGCAGCAGCAGATCGCCCGCGCCGCCGGCATCCCGCGCGCGACGTGGACGCACCTCGAGTCCGGCGGCGCGAACCCGACGCTCGCCGTCCTCGTGAAGGTCGCCGCCGCGCTCCAGGTCCGCCTCGACGAGCTCCTCGCCGAGCCGCGCTCGCCCGCGCGTCACCTGCGCGCCGACGAGCTCGTCGTGCGTCACCGCGGTGACGTGTCGATCCGCAAGCTCCTGCCCGAGCCGCTCGCGGGCCTCGACCTCGAGCGCCTCTCGCTGCCCGCCGGCGCGCGCATGGCGGGCGTGCCGCACACGCCGGGCACGCGCGAGTACCTCACCTGCGAGCGCGGCGCGGTCGAGCTCGCCGTCGGCGGCGAGCGCTACCGGCTCGCCGAAGGGGACGTCGTGGTCTTCCGCGGCGACCAGCGCCACGGCTACCACAACCCTGGCCCGGTGGCCGCGGTCGCCTACTCCGTCATCGCGTTCGCGCCGACGGCCGGCTAACTCCCTCGCTCGGACTCACCGCCGAGCCCGCTCGAGCGAACCGTCAGAACTTGTACGTCGCGCCGATGCGGACGTAGAGGTTGAAGTCGGTCGAGAACTCGGAGTGCGAGAAGTCGTTCGTGAACAGCGCACGCTCGCTCTGGAACGGCGCGCCCTCCAGGATGCCGAACAGGTTCCACTGCTGCTGGACCGCGATCTCGGCGATGACGCTGAGCATCAGGCGGACGCCGTTGTCGCGGTCGAACACGCCCGCGCCGGTCGTGCCGGTCAGCTTCTCGACGCGCATCCGCTCCGAGAAGTCCTGCCCGCTGTTGAGGAAGTTCTTGTAGCTGACGCAGGCCGCGACCGGGTCCGTCGAGTCGAAGCCGTTCGGGTTGTTCTTGTTCAGCGACGGGCACAGGCGGTCGCTGAAGATCTCGGCGTATGCGCGGCCGGTGATCGTCACGTGCGTCAGCGCCGTCAGCGAGGCGAGCGCGCCGACGTCCCACGTGAGGCCGTTGCGGCCCGAGTCGTCGAGCAGCTTGCTGCCCCACCACAGCTGCGTGAACACCGCGGCCGAGAACGGCTCGTTGTCGGCGACCATCATGCGCCCGCCGAGGCCGAGCTCGCTGCGCGCGAACATCGTGCGCACGCCGACGTTCGCGTCGAAGCCGAACTGGTGCGCGATGCGACCCGCGCCGACCGTGATCTTGCCGTTCAGGTAGTACGGATACCCCGCGTCGAAGTCGACCGTCGAGCGCCCGCGCGGCAGCGTGCGCGCGCCGAACGACGTCAGGCCCCGCTGCTCGACGAGCTGCTCCTCGATGCTCGGGCCCGCGACCTCGAGGTCATGCGTGATGTTCGCCGTCTGCCCGCCGACGATCGTCAGGTTCTGCTGGTACGGCTGGAACCCCGGCAGCTCGATGCGGACGACCGTGTCCCCCGTCTCGACCTCGAGGTTGAGCGGCGTCTTGCCCGCCGGCATGCCGTTGATGAGCACCTCGGCCTGCGCCGGCGTCGAGAGGACGCGCAGCTGCCCGACGCCCTTGAGCTCGGCCTGCACGGTCACCGTCTGGCCCGGCTCGACGCGCACCTTCTGCTCGAACGCCTTGAAGCCCGCGAGCCGCACGAGGACCGTGTGGTCGCCCGACGCGATCTTCTTCTCCTGCGGGACCTTGCCGACGAGCCCGCCGTCGACCACGACCTCCGCGTCCGGGACCATCGAGACGACCTTGAGCGTGCCCTGGTCCGCCGACACCTCGGGGTTGAGCTGCACGTTGACGATCTGCGAGCCGCCCGTCGCGACGACGACATCCTTCGCACTCGCCTGGAAGCCCGGCGCCTTGACCTGCACGATGTGCGGGCCGGCCTTGACGTCCTTGATGTCGAGCGGCACCGGGCCCATGTCCGTGCCGTCGAGGAACGCGCGCGCGCCCGGCGTGTCGCTCATGACGCGCACGATGCCCGTGCCGCCGTTCATCAGCGCCGCGAGCTCGGCGTGCACCTTCTTCTGCTCGTTCGCCTTCACCTCGACGGTCTGCTTCCACGGCAGGCCCGGCGCCTTGCGGACCTCGACGACGTGCACGCCCTCGACGACGTTGTTGATGACGGTCGGCGTGTTGTCGGGGCTCTTGTTGCCGTCGACGTAGACCTCGGCGTCGGCGACATCCGCGTCGATGACGAGGGTACCGTACTTCGCCTTCGGGATCTCCTTGAGCACCGGCGCCAGCGTCAGGACCTGGTTCTCCTTCACCTCGACCCACTGCGACTGTGACTCGAAGCCGTCCTTCTTGAGCTCGACCTGGTGGCGCCCCGACGTGGTCACGACGAGCTGCGGCGCGGGCCCGATGACCACGCCGTCCACCCACACGATCGCGCCGTACATGTTCTTGTCCGCGTCCGTGCGGACATCGATCTTCGGCGGGTCCTGCTTCTTCACGAGCGGGACGAACAGGTCCTGGCTCTTGCGCGAGCGGACGACCTTGAACGCCTTCGTCTGCGGCTCGTAGCCCGGCGCCTCGATGATGACGGTGAAGTCGCCGTTGAGCATGTTGCCGGTCCACGGAGTTACGCCGACCGCCGCGCAGTCCTTCGTGCCGATGTAGACCGCGGCGCCTTGCGGCGCCGAGTCGATCTTGACCGGGTACTTGCCCGTCTTGGGGTTGAAGCACTCGGCCGAGGCGGGCGCCGCCCACAGGACCAGGACGGCCATGCATGCGGCGAGCGCCAGCGACCACGCGTTGCGTACGAAACTCATCGAGGAAAACGGTACCAGCATCGAGCGTGGACTGTGCGTGACGCGCCGCAATTCACCGCATCGATCACACGATGTGGCACCGCCGGTGAGGCGGCACCTACAGAGCGGGGAGCCAGCCGGCCAGCAGCGCGCCCAGGAGCGCGATCCCGGCGACGATGCGATAGATCGCGAAGCCCGCGAGCTGGTGCGAGCCGAGCCACTTCATGAGCCAGGCGATCGCGGCGTAGCTGGTGACCGTGGCGACGGCGATCCCCACGAAGATCGGCGGCAGGCCGTAGTTCTTGAACACCTCGCGCGACTCGAGGATGCCGGCGCCCGCCACCGCGGGGATCGCGAGCAGGAACGAGAACCGGGCCGCGTCGCTGCGGGTCAGGCCGAGCGCGAGCGCCATGCAGATGGTCGCCCCGGACCGCGAGACGCCCGGCAGGAGCGCGAAGCACTGCGCCCCGCCGATGATCATCACGTCGGTCCACGTCAGGCCCATGATCGACTTCGTGGCGCTGCTGGTCGCGGCGCGCTGGTCGACGACATACATGACGACGCCGACGACGATCCACGTCCCGCAGATCAGGTACAGCGACCGCGTGTCGTCCTTGATCTGCTCGCGGAGCACGAGCCCGAGGACGACGATCGGCAACGTCGCGGCCGCGATCTGCCAGGCGAGGCGGCCTTCGGGCGAGCCCGGGCGCGCGAGGTGAGAGGCCATGCCGAGCAGGTCCTTCGCGAAGTAGGCGATGACGGCGACCAGCGAGCCGAGCTGCAGGACGGCCGTGAAGCCGGCCCCGGCGTCCTTCTGGCCGACGAGAGTGGAGACCAGGCGGAGGTGCGCGTTCGACGAGACCGGGATGAACTCGGTGAGCCCCTGGACGAGTCCGAGGAGCCCGGCGAACCACAGCGGCATCGGCAACGGCAGCATCGCGCGCGAAGCTATCACGCGCGGCCGTGGTAGCTTCCGGCCCTATGGCGATGACGAAGACAGGCACGGGCTTGCAGCTCGAGGACACGCAGGTCGGCACGGGCGCCTCGCCCACCAAGGGCCAGACGTGCGTGATGCACTACACGGGGTGGCTCTACGACGGCGCCACCAAGGGCAAGAAGTTCGACAGCTCCCTCGACCGCGGGCAGCCGTTCGAGTTTCCGATCGGCATGAGCCGGGTGATCAAGGGGTGGGACGAGGGCGTCGCGTCGATGAAGATCGGCGGCAAGCGCACGCTCGTCATCCCGCCGGATCTCGGCTACGGCGCGCGCGGCGCGGGTGCGGCGATCCCGCCGAACGCCACGCTGCTGTTCGAAGTCGAGCTGCTCGGCCTCAAGTGAGCTGACCCGGCCTGGCGGCGGGTCACCACGACATCGACCGGAGCGCGGCGTGGGTCGCGGTGGCGAGCTTCGTGCTCGGCATGCTCGACCTCCTGTCGACGCTGATCTGTCTGCGCTGGTGGGTCTCGACCGAGGAGTTTGGCGCGGCCACGCTCGCGGCGGCGCTGTTCCCGATCCTCGACCGGCTCGGCGGCTCCGGGCTCGTCGCGGCCGTCGTGCGCGAGGACGACGCGCGGCCGGCGGCGCTCGCGTCGATCTTCTGGGTCGGCGCGGCAGCGGCGAGCGCCGTGTGCCTCGTCCTGGTGGCGGCGCGCCCGCTCGTCGGCGCGTGGTTCCCCGATCCGATCATCGCGAGCCTGCTCGCGGCGTACGGCGGCAAGCTCGTCGTGCAGAGCTTCTCCCTCGTGCCCGAGGGTCAGATGAAGCGCGCGCTGCGCTATCGCGAGCTCTCGCTCGTGCGGATCGTGGCGAACGGCGCGGGCACGGCGACGAAGCTCGGCTTCGCGTGGCTCGGCGCGCACGCCGCCGGCGCCGCGGACCTGCGCATCTGGTGCTTCGCGCTCGGCCCGATCGCGACGACGATCGTCACCACGCTCGGCGTGCAGCTCCGCTCGCCGTGGCGCCCGCGGTTCGTGTTCGAGGGCGCCAGCGCGGTGCGCGCGGCCCGCTTCACGGCGGCCCTGTCGGGCAGCGAGCTCCTCTACTTCGCGTACACGAGCGCGGACTACCTCGTCGTCGGCATCGTGTTCGGCAAGGCGGCGGTCGGCGCGTACCGGCTCGCCTACGAGCTCGTGCTCGACGTGGTGCGCTTGATCTCGCTCGTCACGGCCGAGGTCGCGTTCCCCGCGTTCGTCCGGCTCGCCGCGCAGGGCGACGCGGCCGTCGGCGCGCAGCTCGTGCGCTTCACGCGGCAGAACCTGGTGGTGCTCGCGCCGTTCCTCGTCTTCGCTGGCCTCGAGGCGGACGACCTGCTCGCGTCCCTGTATCCACCCCTGCCCGCCGCGGCCGCGACCGCCGCGCGGATCCTGTGCGTCGTGGGCGCGCTGCGGACGCTCGGCTTCGTGCTGCCGCCGGTGCTCGCGTCGCGCGGGCGGGCGGCGAGCGTGCTCGCGTACGAGGCCGTCGCCGCGGTGGTGCTACCGATCGCGTTCGCCACGGCGGCCTCGGTCGCGACGAGCGCCGGGTTCGTCGCCGTGGCGTGGGCCTGGGCCGTCGGCGATCCGATCGCGTTCGCGGTGCTGCTCGCGATGACGCTGCCCGCGGCGGGCCTCGCGCTCGGCGCGTACCTGCGCGCGATCGCGTGGATCGTCGTGTGCGCGGCCGGCGCGACCGCCGCGGGCCTCGCGGTGCGGGCCGGGCTCGCGCCGGGGCTCGGGCGCACGCTGGCCGTCGCGACGATCGTGCTGGCGAGCTACCTCGGGCTGCTCGCGTGGCTCGAGGGCATCACGCCCGCCGCGGTCGTGCGGAGCATGCGCGCGACCGCGGCGGAGTGACGCGGGCGCGACCGTTCAGACGTCGAGCTCGGGGAGACAGTCGACGAACAGCGAGACCGCGCTGCACGCCGGGCACCGCATGCTGCTCGCGAGCCGCGCGAGGCGCGTGGCCCAGTCGAGCTCGCCGTGCGTCGCCACCAGCGCGGACACGAGGCAGATCACGGTGCGATCCGGCGCGTCGGCCGGCACGCCGGCCAGCGCCACGGCGCGCGCGATCGGCCCGAAGCGCGTCTCGAGGTCGAGCGCGGCCGCGAGCGTCGCCCACGGGCCTGGCTTGCCGGCGAGCTTCGGCACGAGCGGCAGCACGAGCGCCGGCTGCGGCACGGGGTCATCGGCGTGGCTCTCCTCGACGATCCCGGCCCCGCGGTGCAGCCACGTGAGCTCGACGTCGCACTCCGGGCACATCGCGTTCACGAGCTCCTCGGACAGCTCCGGCGGATCGAGGAACGCCCACATGAGCTGGCCGACGTGGTGCCGGGCGAGGGCGACGCACGCGAGCGCGAGGTAGCTCGCCTGGCTCGCGCGCAGGATCGGCGCGCCGCGGTAGATCGCGGGCCGGCCATCGCGGGCCGCGTCGAAGGCGCGCAGGGCGAGCGGCAGCGCGACGGGCAGCGCCGCCTCGAAGCCGGCCACGAGATCCGCGGGCACGGCCGCGACCGGCCGCTTGTCGGGCGCGCCGAGCACGAAGCCGATGTCGGTCCAGAAGCTCGCGAGCGTGGCGGGCTCGCGCGTCGCCGCGTGCGCGATCACGTGCGGCAGGACGGCGTACGCCGCCGGATAGATCGTGCCCTGGTGGATCACCAGCTCGTACAGCGCGGGCCACTCGCGGCCGTCGAACCCGCGCGCGAGCACGGTGCGCACCGCCTCGCCGAGGTGGGCGAGCGTGCCATGCGACGTCTCGAGCGCGAGCCAGCGCGGGCTGTCGAGCGGGAGCATCAGCGCTCGCACGCGGCGAGCGTGTCGAGGGTGGCCGCGACCATCGCGCACGTGTAGGCCGGGCGCGGCAGGGCGGCGCACGGGACGCCGAGCTCGGCGCGGAGCGTCGCCGCAACGCTGTCGAGCTCGGCGGCGGTCGGGGCCGCGCTGCCGCTGCCGCGCGCCGCGCCCGCGAGTCCCGCGGCGTGCCCGATCAGCTCGTCGCACTCGCGCACGGTCACCGGCGCGGCCTCCGCCACCGGCGCGCCCGCGTCCGCCCGCACGGGCGTCGGCCCGGTGCCGTGG
This sequence comes from Deltaproteobacteria bacterium, assembly GCA_025353585.1. GTDB lineage: Bacteria > Myxococcota_A > Polyangia > Haliangiales > Haliangiaceae > JABFXX01. The sequence goes on along the minus strand of JANXOM010000406.1, from coordinate 15,338 downwards.
CCGGGCCCGCCGCCGCCCGCGCCGCCGCTACACGCGGCGAGCATCGCCAGGATCGCCACGCGCTGCATCGGTGCCGACAATAACTTAACTGATACCCTCGACGCGTGGGGACCGCCCTCTCCGCTGTGCGTGGCGCGGTCCGGGCCGACCCCGGGCGGGCGCTCCTGTGCCTCGCGCTCGCGCTGGTGATCGGGCTCTACGCCCCGAGCCTGACCCGTGGCCTGTCGAACTACGATGACCCGTGGCTGGTCCGGGACAACTGGCTCCTCCGCGACGCCTCGTGGGGGTCCGTGCGCGCGATCTTCACGGCCTTCGACATCAACTCGCCCGAACGCATCGCGCTCTCCCCCGAGTATCTCCCGATCCGCGACCTGTCGGTGATGGGCGACTACGCCGTGTGGGGCGACCATTTCGCCGGCTTCCATCTCACCAACCTGGTCCTCTACCTCGCGGCGATCGCCCTGTGGTTTCGCGCCCTCACCGCGTTCGGGATCGAGCGCACGATCGCCGGCCTCGCGGTCCTCGTCTGGGCCGTCCATCCGAGCCATGCCGAGTCGGTCGCCTGGGTCGCGGAGCGCAAGGGCCTCCTCGGCGTCGCGTTCGCGGGCCTGGCCGCGCTCGGCTACGCCCGGTTTCGCGCCGGGGGGCGCGCGCGCTGGCTCGTCACGGCCGCGGTCGCCGCGGTGTGCGCCGTGTGGAGCAAGGCGCCGTCGGCCTTCGCGATCGGTGCGCTCGCCGGGCTCGAGCTCGCCCTCCCCGCGGGGCGGGTGTCGGTCCGCCGCAGCCTGCTCGGGCTCGGCGCGGTCGGGGCGATCGCCGGGGCTGCGTTCGTCCCCGTGCTCGTGATGGCGACGCGGTCCGCCGTCGTCGGGACGTCGGCGGCCTTCGCGCCGGCGGGCCGCGCGGCGATGGTGACCGGGGTCCACGGCTTCTACATCGAGCTCGCGACCCTCGTCACCCGCAACGCGGTCGTCTATCCGATCTCGTCGACCGGCCCATCCGGCGCGCAGATCGGACTCGGCGGCGTGGCCCTCGCGCTGATCCTCGCGTGCGCGCTCGCGCCGCGGCGGGCGAGGGTCGCGCCCTCGGATCCACTCCGGGCCGCCGCGGTCCTGTGGTTGGTCCTCTGGTTCCCGTTCAGCCACCTGGTCTTGCCGCTGCAGATGGTGATCGTCGCGGATCGCTACGCGCTCCTGCCCACGCTCGGCTTCGCGCTGGCGATCGCCGTCGGGCTCCGCGCCATCCCCACTGTCCGGATGCGCTCCATCGCGACCGCGGCGGTGCTCGTGGCGGAGTGCGCGCGCGCCTTGGATGCGCAGGCGAACTGGCGAGACGACACCACGCTATGGGCCCGCGCCGTCGAGTCCAATCCGGCCGACTCGGGCGCGTGGAGCCAGTACGCCGAGGCCCTCGACGGCGAGGGCGACTTGCCGGGCGCGCTCGCCGCGCTCGCGGAAGGGCAGCGCGTGGCCCCTGCCGCCGTGCTCCAGCTCCGCCAAGCGCTGCTGCTCCGCGAGGCCGGCGACGCGCCCGGAGCGCTCGCCGCGATGCGCGCTGCCGCCGCCGGTGGGCAGGCCAAGGCGATGTCGAACCTCGCGCTCCTCGAGCTGCCCACCGATCCGACGGACGCGCTCGTCTGGGCGCGTCGCGGCGCCCTCGCCGATCCGCTGCACGCGCCCGCTCACCGCAGCCACGGCAAGGTCGCGCTCGCCGCGCAGCAGCCGGCCGAGGCGCTCGCGGCGTTCACCCGCGCCTACGAGCTCGAGCCCGGCTATCTCGGGAACCGCTACAACCTCGCGCTGGCGCTGATCGCCCTCGACCGCGGCGCCGAGGCGCGACCCCACCTGATCGCTTGCCTGGCCGATCCGCAGCTCGGCGAGGCGGCCCGCGCCCAGCTCGCCCCGCTCGCCGAAGCTCCGTCTCTCGCTCCACCGTGACGTCGGTCCCTATCGGCCCGGCCCCGGCGGATGTACGATAGAGACAGCGTCGCGGACGGGAACGTCGGCGGACGCACGGAGCTCCCTGATGACGCCACGGCTCGTCCGTTCCTTGCTCGTGCTCGCGGTCATGGTGCTGGCCACCGCCGGCACCGCCCACGCCCAGCTCGCCGTGTCCGCGAGCCCGGTCGCGATCCCCGCGAGCCAGGTGCCGACGCCGTCGTCGCGCGCGTTCCAGGTGACCGAGGGGGCGACCGGCACGACCGATGACCTCGACTTCGACCTGACGTCCGCCAGCTGCGGCGGCCTGTTCGCGGTCGACACGCCGCGCATCACCGTGACCTCGGCATCCGCCCCGACGGTGACCGTCACCTACACGCCGGCCGCGCGCGGCCTCGTCACCTGTCACGCGACGCTGAAGGATCACGGCACCGCGACCGTCCGGCTGAGCTTCGACTTCACGGGCACCGCCACCGGCCCCGCCCTCGCCGCGCCCGCCACCGTCACGTTCGCCGCCACGCGCGTGACCACCGGCGCGATCAACACGCAGCTCGTCACCCTCCGCAACAGCGGCGAGAACGACCTGACGATCTCGACGCTCGCGCTCATGACGCACGCCGACTACTCGATCATGACGCAGCCGGGGCTGCCGCTCACGCTCGCCCCGAACGCCACGACCACGGTCACGCTCGCGTTCGATCCGCAGGCGGCCGGCTCGCGCACGGACACGCTCGTCGTCGGCAGCACGGCGGTCGGCGCGCCGACCACGGCCATCGCGCTCACCGGCCAGGGCACGAACGCGGTCATCGCCGTCACCGACGCGGCGTTCGGGACCGTGCTGAACAACACGGCCAGCGTGAAGACGATCACCGTGTCGAACACGGGCGCTGTCCCGGTGGGCACTCTCGCCGTGACGGCCGAGACCCTCACCGACGCGAGCGGCTGGTTCGCGTTCGACAGCTCCACCGGGTGCGCCGGCCAGACGGCGTGTGCGCAGCCGCTCTCCGTCGCCACGACCGCCCCGTTCAAGGTCACGTGCAAGCCGACGCCGCTGAACGCCACCGGGACGAAGACGGCGACCGTGACGTTCACGAGCGACACGGACCCCGTCGGCGCGAGCGCGAGCGTCGCGACGCTGACCTGCACGGCCGGCCGCTCTGTCGTCACCGTCGACACGATGGCCCTCGCCTACGGCAACGTCCCCGTCGGCCAGTCGGGCACGCTGAGCGTCACCGTCCACAACGGCGGCACCACGCCGCTGACGTACGCGTTCGCGGCGCCGGGCACGCCGTTCACCGTCACGACCGGCGCGTGCGCGCCGTGCACGATCGCGGCGGGCGGCGCAGACAAGTTGATCACGGTGAAGTTCACGCCGACCGCGATCGGCGACGTGACGGGCACGATCTCGGTCACCACGAATGACCCGGACACCACGACGGTCCCGATCAGCCTCACCGGCACCGGTACGGCGGCTCAGATCGCCGGCGCGCCGAGCACGCTCGCCTTCGGCCCCGTGGACGTCGGCAAGAGCCTCCCGCTCGTCCTGACCGTCTCGAACACCGGCAACGCGCCCTTGAACATCTCGAGCGCCACCCTCGCCGGGGCCGGGGTGTTCACCGTCACCGACGGCCTGCTCACCGCGCAGACGATCCAGCCCGGAGACGCCACGACGTGGACGATCAAGTGCACGCCGGTCGTGCAGGGCGCGAAGGCCGGCACGTTCACCATCGCGAGTGACTCGCTCGCGAACCCGTCGGCCGCCGTCACGCTGACCTGCACCGGGCAGCTCGGGCAGCTCGCCGTCACGCCGACGCCGTTCGACTTCGGCGGGGTCCGCCAGGGCGACGCGGTTCCCCAGACGTTCACCATCACGAACGCGGGCAACGCGGTCGTGAGCGGCATCACGGCGAAGTTGACGGATCCGAACATCGGCTACTCGATCCTCACGCCGCCGAGCGCGTCGCTCGCGGGCGGCGGTACCACGACGATGGTCGTGCAGTTCTCGCCGCAGAGCGCGGCCGACGGCGGCATGGACCAGGTCACGATCGCGGGCGCATGGGGGACCGCGCCGCAGACGCCGGTGAGCGCCACGCTCGACCTGAACGGGACCGACAAGGCCGCCGCGTACGACGTCTCCACGACGACGCTCGCGTTCGGCGATCTCCGCTGGGACGCGACGGCGACGCAGACGTTCACCGTCACGCTCACCGATCCGACGGCGCTCTCGATCAAGCAGATCGACATCGCGCCCGATCTCGTCTCCGGCACGCAGACGGGCGAGATCACGCAGGTCCAGCTGCTCAAGAACGGCAACCCGGCGACGCTGCCGATCGCGCTGACCACGCTCTCCGACGTCATCACCGTCGGGATCAAGGTCGATCCCGCGAACCGCCTCGGCCCGTTGAAGGCGACCGTCACCGTGACGAGCGACCTGACGATGAACCCGAGCCGCCAGGTGGTCGTGACCGCCAACTCGGTGAGCCCGGAGCTCGCGCTCACGCCCGCGACGGGCACGCTCGACTTCGGCAAGGTCGACGTCGATGGCGCGCCCGCGAGCCTGCCCATCACGTTGACGAACAACGGCGACGGGGTGCTCACCGTCGGCGCGTACAGCTTCACGAACCCGCAGGGCACGTTCACGTTCTCGCCGCTGACGAGCCCGAACACGATCGCGCCCCACGACAGCGCGACGGTGATGGTCACGTACACGCCGGTGCTCGAGGAGACGGACACGGCGACGGTCGTGGTGCCGCTGTCCGGCATCTTCGGCACCCTCGACGGCAGCCAGACGATCCAGATCACCGGCCAGGGCATCGATCGCCACTTCGCGCTCGCGCAGACGGCGCTGGCGTTCCCGCCGACGTATCGCTACCCGGAGGCGCCGCCGATGCTCGCGGCCCACGTCACGAACACGGGCGAGGCGACGCTCCACGTCCACATGGTGGAGATCACGGGGAGCACGGCGTTCACGCTCGTCGACACCTCGATGGTCGAGATCGCGGGCGGCGCGTCGCACGACTTCCAGGTGACCTTCGACCCGCACGTCGCGGGGCCGGCGACGCAGGGCATCCTCGAGCTCGACAACGACGACACCTCGAAGGGCCAGCCGGACGCGGCCGCGCACGTCACGCTCGACGGCACCGGGCTCGCCGAGGCGGTGGCGATGAACCCGATGTCGATCAACCTCGGCGAGGTCGGCATCGGCATCCCGCGCAAGGTCTCGGACCTCATGCCGGGCGGCATCGTCATCGCGAACACCGATGCGACCGCGTCGTTCCACATCAAGAACCTGACGCTCGACGACGAGCACTTCGCCCTGATCGGCGATCCGACGGACGTGGACCTCGCGCCGGCGGGCACGATGACGTTCGACGCCGAGATCACGGCCACCGATGTCGGCGACGTCCGCACGACGGTGTCTCTGTTCATCGGCATCGACCCCGATCCGGTGACCACGCTCGAGCTCCACGGCCACGGCGTCTTCGTCGACGCGCGCGGGACGGGCGGCTGCGCGGCGGGCGGCGGCGCCGGCGGAGGAGCCGGCGGCACGCTGCTCGTGGCGGGCGCCCTGCTCGCCGCGCGAACGAGGCGAAAGAGGGGCCAGGCCCCATTGTTTTCGGCCGGCTGCCGGACAGTCGGCGCGCTCGGGGTCCTCGCGGCCGCGGCCGGCGGCGCGCTCGCGGACCCGCCGACGCGCAACCTCGACACGTCTGTCTTTCACCCGACGCCGTCGACGACCGACGCGTCGTTTGGCGTCCAGGCCGCGTCGGTCGGCAACAGCGGCGACTTCGCGCTGTCGGCGCTGTTGTCCTACGCGAACAAGCCCCTGAATCTGGTATCGGGCACGACGGAAGACTTCGCGATCGCGAACCGCACGCTGATCGATCTCGGCGGCGCCTACGCGTTCCTCGGCCGGTTCGAGGTCGCCGCGCACATGCCGCTCTACGCGCAGAGCGGCGACGTCGAGGTGATGGACCACACGCAGCCCGGGGTGAGCGAGTCCCCGGCGAGGGGGACCGCGCGCGGCGATCTCACGCTCGACGCCAAGGCGAGCCTGTTCCGCAGCGTCGCGGGCGTCGTCGAGCTCGGCGTCGCGGCCGCGCTCACGCTGCCGACGGCGACGGCCGATCAGTTCGCGGGCGTGGCCGATCCGACCGGTCGCGTGCTCGGCCTGGCGACGATCGTCCCGGGTGGCCTCGGGCATCGGCTCACGCTCAGCGTGAACGCCGGCGGCGTGGTGCGCGCGCGGCAGACGTACGCGAACATCGACCAGAAGAGCGCCTACCTGTTCGGCGCGGGCGCGTCGTACCGGCTGTTCGACGCGCTGTGGCTCGACGGCGAGCTCTACGGTGAGGCGATCCCGAACGGCGTCCGCACGGGCCCGCCCGACATGGCGACCGGGCACGCGCCCGCCGCGATGCTGCACACGAGCGAGCTCCTCGTCGGCGTGCGCTACCGGCTCGAGCGGCGCACGAGCCTCGGCTTCGCGCTGGGCCGCGGCATCGACGACGGGTTCGGCTCACCGCAGCTCCGCGGTGTCTTCAGCATGACGTTCGTCGCCGGCCAGCGCGCGCTCGCGCCGATCCACCCGCCCCCGCCGCCGAAGATCGATGGCGACGCGGACGGTGACGGCATCCGCGACAGCGTGGACAAGTGTCCGACGGAGGCCGAGGACAAGGACGGCTTCCAGGACGAGGACGGCTGTCCCGATCCGGACAACGACCACGACGGCATCCCCGACGCGCAGGACAAGTGCCCTCTCGGAGCCGAGGACAAGGACGGGTTCCAGGACGAGGACGGCTGCCCCGATCTCGACAACGACAAGGACGGCATCCTCGACGCGAAGGACAAATGTCCGATGGATCCCGAGGACAAGGACGGCTTCCAGGACGGCGATGGCTGCCCCGATCCAGACAACGACCACGACGGCATCCTCGACGATCGCGACAAGTGCCCGAACCAGCCCGAGACGATCAACGGCGTCGAGGACGAGGACGGCTGTCCGGACGCTGGCGACCCGCTCGTCGTCGTGAACCCGGACCGGCTCGATCTCCTCGACACGGTGAAGTGGAACGGCACGAAGATCGCCAAGGCGAGCGAGAACCTGCTGGGGCAGGTGGCCGCCACCCTGCGCGCGCACGACGAGATCGTGCGCCTCCGCGTGACGGTGCACGTGCAGCCGACGGGCAACCCGGATCGCGACAAGCAGATCACCGAGAAGCGGGCGCAGGCCGTGCGCGACTTCCTCGTGAAGTGGGGCATCGCGGCCACGCGCGTCGAGGCCAAGGGCTTCGGCGGCACGAAGCCCATCATCGGCGCCGACAAGAAGGGCTCGGCCGCCCTCAACGAACGGCTCGAGCTCATCATCCTCGAGCGGAAGTAGGGAGGACGGTTGGGGCGTTGCGTAGCGCGGAGGCGCAGAGGAAGACGAGGTCAGAGGAGCCCAGACCGGAAGGGTTGCCGTGTTCGGACAGCCGGACCCGCTGTTGTGGTCGCCGCGCTCGGCTGCCAACCCCTCCGGTTCCGACTCCTCTGATCTCTACTTCCTCTGCGCCTCTGCGCCAAGCAACGCACTAGCCGTCGGCGCTCCGGGCCAGCGCCACGCCGAGCACGCGCGGGACGCCGGCGGCGAGGAGCGGGCGGGCGGCGGCGGCCAGCGTGGCGCCGGTGGTGACGACATCATCGACGAGGACGACGGGCGCGGTGAGCGTGAGCCCGCGGCGGAGCGCGAACGCGCCGCGCAGGTTCGCGCGCCGCTCGGCGGCGGGCAGCGTGCTCTGCGGCGGGGCGGCCCGGGTGCGGCGGAGCGCGGCGACCGGCGGCGCGATGCCGGCGGCGGCGCAGGCGTGCAGCGCGAGCAGCCATGCGTGGTCGTAGCCGCGCATGAAGCGGCGGCGCCAGTGCAGCGGCACCGGAACGACGATCGCCCCCGGGCCCGCCTCGAACAGCGCGGCGGCGAGGACCGGCGCCCACAGCGGCGCCACCGCGCGGGCGACATGCGAGGCGCCGGTGAACTTGAGCCGCCGGATCGCGGAGGCGAGCTCGCCGCCGAACCGCCACGGCGCGGCGATGCGCTCGAGCGGGAGCGGCGCGCGGATGCAGCGCGCGCATACGAGCGCGCGCGGGCCGGTGGGCTCGGCGCAGCGCGGGCATGCCGGGCCGAGCTCGGCGAGCGAGACGGCGCAGGTCGGGCACAGCGGCGCGTCGGTCGGGGTGCCGCACGCGGCGCATTGAGGGGCGAAGATCCAGGCAGCGAGGGCCATGGACCGGCGTTTCGACCAGCGGCCGAAATGGTTGCGTGATAAGTCCACGGCGCGGCCGTGCACGACCCCTGCTACGTCTACGAGCCTGGCTTCATCGACGCGGCCGCCCGCGCCGAGATCGACGCGTGGCTCGTAACGCTGCGTCCCCTCTGGGAAATGCGGTACTCGACCGTGCGCCCGCCGCCCGCCGGCAAGGAGCAGCGCCCCCTCCTGCGGCCGGTCTACTGGCTCGGCAACTGGCAGTTCGCGTGCCTCGGCTACTACGAGCCGCCGCGCCGGGAGCGTGACTGCGCGGTCGCGGCCGAGGCCTTCCCGCCCGTGCTGACGCGCCTCGTCCGCGAGATCGAGCGCCGCGTGCGCGCCGGCTTCCCTGCGCAGGCGGTGCCGCGGCGCTGGCGCCTGAACACGTGCCTCGTGAACTTCTACGGCGACCGCACCGGCGGCCCGCGCGCGGAGGACGTGGCCCGCGTCGGCGAGCATCGCGACTTCGAGCCCGGGCCGGTCGCGTCTCTCTCGCTCGGCGAGCGCGCCCGCTTCCAGTTCGTGCGGCGCGGCGCCACGCGCGATGCCCCGCCCGTGCGGACGCAGTGGCTCGAGGACAACTCGCTGCAGGTTTTCGGCGGGCCGCGCTGGAAGGACGAGCTGCTCCACCGCGTGCAACGCGTGGATGACAAGCAGAAGCTCGCTCTGCCGCCTGCGATCGCCGGGTTCCGCACGCGGCGCGTGAACTTCACCTTCCGCTACGTGCCCGACGAGCACGTGATCCCGTACGCCGAGCTCCCGCCCGCGCGCCGCGACGATGTCCGCGCGTATGTCACGACGCTCGCCGCCAGCTCGCCGTGGTTCGCACGTGCGCTGGCGGCGGAGCGTGTACGCTAGCGGCATGTCGCTCCACGACCGGATCGGGCCGCTCTGTGACCTCCTGCTCGGCGCCGCGTTCGCCGACGACGTGTTCGAGGATCGCGAGCGCGAGGAGGTCCGCGGGATGCTCGAGGACCTCGGCGGCCTCGACGCCGAGATCGAGAAGCGCATCGACGCGTTCGTCCCGACCGAGTTCGACGTCGCCGCGACGGCGAAGGCGTTTGCGAGCGACTCCGAGGACGATCGCCGCAAGATCTTGTTCTTGATCGCCGCGATCAACGACGCGGACGACGAGGTCGACTTCGCCGAGGACGAGTACCTCCGCGCGGTGGCGAAGGCGCTCGCGCTGCCGGACTCGGCGCTCGCCGGCATGACGATCGATGTCGAAGATGACGAGATCCAGATCACGTTCGACGAGGTGCGCCAGGCGCCCCCCCCGCCGCCGCCGCCGCCGAAAAAATAAACCTGCGACGACCGCGCGGTCGACATTCTCCTGGTCGCTCCGCGCGATCGCCGCACGAGTCCCGGGGATGACTCCCGGGTCCCACCCTTGCCGGCTGCGCATCGGATGTCGCTTCTGGCGGCTATCCCCTCCTGCGCCGCGAGGCCCCCGTTCCCGTTCGTGTCAGACGACCTTGGTCGCGTCGTCGTGGTCGATCTCGGCGGTCCAGTACACGTAGTCGCGCCACGCGTCCGGTACCGAGCTGGCGCTCACCCTGATCTCCACCGCCGGCATCCAGGTCGGGCGCACCGGGGTCGCCAGGAGGCGCATCTTCGCCTCCGCCGGCGTCCGGTTCGCCTTGCGCGCGTTGCACGCATAGCAACACGACACGATGTTCTCCCAGCTCGTCGCACCACCGCGCGAGCGCGGCAGCACGTGGTCGTACGTCAGCCCGGAGATCGTGCAGCGGTCACCGCAGTACTGGCAGCGGTGGTGGTCACGCGCGTAGATGTTCACGCGCGAGAACTTCACGACCTTCTTGTGCCGGCGGAACGCCTTGCGGAGGCGCACGACCGCCGGCACGCGGACGACGTAGGACATCGCGCGGATCTCCGCGTCGTACTCCTCGACGACGTCGACCTTGTCGAGGGTGTACAGCGTGATGGCGCGCTGCCACGAGATGACCTTCAGCGGCTCGTAGCCCTGGGTGAGCAGTAACGTACGTGTTTGATCGACGTGCATGGCAACCTCCTTTCAATGGATTTCGAGACGTAGCGCCCGCAACACGCGGCCGTCGTCGCAGTGGAGGGAGTTGAACCCCACGTTCGTTCGCGCGCACGAACGGACCCGGCGCGTGGCTAACGCGCAGATCGTCGCCTCACCGGAGGCACTGCGAGAAAAAGTACCGGCGTGGGGTCGCCACGCCGGCAGCGGTCGCGAGCCGCGCCCTCACGCGCTTCTCGAAGCACACGAGGTCGGCATTCCATCCCGACCGGACCACGTCGATCGGGAGGAGCAGATCTCGCCGGGTGGCGAGCGCCGTGGGTACGGGTGATCTGCAGGATTTTTTCGTCATCTTCGGTTGTCAGAGAGCAGCAAAGCAGAGGACGCCCGAGCGGACAGACCTCCGGCGGGCGATGCGCCTTTGCAGGGCGCGCCGCGCGCAAACGGGCAGTGATCGTCAGTCCCGGACTGGCGATCTGGTGAGGTAGCGATGGAAGTGGCAGCGACCCGAAACGAAGAAGGGCCGCTCGGTTGTCCCGGGCGGCCCATCGCAGCTGACGCGGATTGCGTCAGTTACGAGGGGGACCACCGTCGAGACGGCGACCGACAGCGCCTGCGGGCGTCTGCACGGTCCAGGTGTTGGCTTCGAAGTGGCTCACGATGGTTGATACGGATAACAGCACTGATTCGATCTGTCAAACAGAATAATTAAACCGAGCTATTCAATCGCGCGAGCGTGATGGGCTCGCCCAGCGCGAGCTCGATGCGCCGCTCGCGGCCGAGCAGCTCGCCCCCCGCCTCGATCGCCGTCTCGCGATCGAACGCGATCTCCACGCGATCGCAGAGGAAATCACGCACGCGCTCCGAGAAGTACTCCCCGCGAAACGCCGCGGGCGCGACCCGCAGCATCTCGAGCAGGCCGGTGTCGGCGCAACGCAGCTGGAAGCGATCGGCGCGCGTCTCCGCGAACGTGAACATGCGGAGCCCGAAGCCGAAGAACGGGATCGTCGCGCCCGCCGCGAGGGTGCACGCGCCCGTCCACAGGACCTCGCCCGGCGCGACGACCCGCCCCGTGGGGCCGCCCCGCGCCATCTCGATCGCCGGCGCGCCGAGGTTCGTGACGGTGGCCCGCGGCCGCTTGCCCGCCGCGAAGCGCGGCAGCGACCGGAGCGCGACGGACAGCGCGTACCGGGCGCCCGCCCCGACCAGCCGCCGCGCGCCGGGCACGCGATCCACGGCGCGGCTCGTCGCGGCCTGGTCCTCGAGCAGCTGCGCGTCGACGCCCGCGCCCACGAACGGCGCGCGCACGCCGAGCACGTCGAGGAGCGGCAGCGGTCGCCACAGGCCCTCGCCGCGCACGAGCCGCGCGAGATCGGCGGCCGGATCGGCGCTCGCGCCCGCGGCGTCCGCGATCGCGTTGCCGCTGCCGAGGCGCAGGACGCCGATCGCAGGCGGCGGCCGGCCCGCGCCCCGACAGGCCTCCGCGAGAAGCTGCAGGCCCATGACCACGGTCCCATCGCCGCCGCCGAACACCACGAGGTCGAGGCCGCCCGCGATCTCGGCGTGGAGGACGTCGCGCGCCTCGGCCAGGGAGCGCGTCCGGCGCACGCGCCCCGGCAGCGCGGCCTCGAGCTGGCGCGCCGCGCGGCCCCCGGCGCGACGCGCATGGTCGTTGACGATCGCGACCGCGCGCAAGCCACTACTATAGCCGCACGATGCCGGCCGCCCCGCCTCCTGGACCACCCGCTGCGGGCCCCCCGCCGCGGAAGTGGCGGCGCCGGTTCGCGCGCGCGTTCGAGGTCCTGCTGATCCTCGCGGCTTGCGGCGGGCTCGTCCTGACGTGCTCGGTGCCGAACACCGGCAAGCTCTGGGAGGGCAACCCGACCTCGACCGCGTTCATCGACCTACGGCGCGACACGGCCGCCGCCGCCGGCAAGCCGTTCAAGCTGCAATGGGAGTGGCGCCGGCTCGGGCTCATCTCGCACTACCTGCGCGCGGCGGTGGTGTTCAGCGAGGACCTCCACTTCTACGAGCACGACGGCGTCGACTGGGGCGCGATCCAGAACGCGTTCGAGAGCGACCTCGGCGGCAGCAAGATCGGCGGCAGCACGATCACGCAGCAGCTCGCGAAGAACCTGTACCTCTCGCCGGCGCGCAGCATGCCGCGCAAGGCGCGCGAGATGCTGATCGCGTTCTCGCTCGAGGATCACCTGAACAAGACGCGGATCCTCGAGCTGTACCTGAACGTCGTCGAGTGGGGCGACGGCGTCTTCGGCGCCGAGGCCGCCTCGCGCAAGTGGTTCGGCCGCTCCGCCGCCGCGCTCACGCCGGTCCAGGCGGCGAAGCTCGCCACGGCCTTGCCGAACCCGATCACGCGCAACCCGAACACCGGCGGCGCCGACCTGACGCGCAAGCGCGTGCGCCTGATCCAGATCTTCCGCATGCAGGGCCTCATCGACGCCACCCAGGAGCGCGACGCCCTCGACGAGCTGGGCGTCTCGCCGCCGGCTCCCAAGGTCGTGCCGGCGGAGCCCGTCACTCACCCGGAGGCGACGCCGCTGTAGCATCGAGGAACCGCCGCAGCTCGCCCACGAACCGGTCCGGCTGGTCGAGGTAGACCCAGTGGCCGGCCGGCTCGATGCCGACCCAGCGGACGGCGTGCGCGGCGAGCAGCGCGCGGCTCTCGGCGCAGATGCCGTCGGGCACGCCGGCGACGAAGAGCGCCGGGACGCGTAGCTTCGCGAGGCGCGCGGCCAGGTCCGCCGGCTCGCTGAGCGCGATCAGATCGCGCGCGTGGGCGTGGAACACCTCCGGGCACGCGAACACCATCGCCGCGTGATAGACGCGCAGCGGCGCCTCGGCCACGGCCCGCGCGAACACCCCATCGCGCATCGCCGCGAGCCCGTGCGCGACGAAGTCCGCCTTGCTGTACGTCGCCGCCTGCGCGCTGAAGGTGCAGTCGCCGCGCGACAGGTTGCCGTCGAGGTCGACCACCGCCCGCACGGGGGCCCGCTCGGCGACCAGCGTCGCCAGCACGCCGCCCATCGAGTGCCCGATCAGCACCGCGGGCGGCCGCGCCCCGAGCCAGCCGGCGAGCCGATCCGCGAGCGCGTCGAGGCTCCGCGGCGCGTCCGCCCACGCCGAGCGCCCGTATCCCGGCAGATCCGGCAGCACGTGCGCGAACCCCGCGAGCTCGGGCCGGCGCACGATCGGGTCGAAGCTCGTCGAGCTCTCGCCGAGCCCGTGGATCCACACCAGCTCCGGTCCCGCGCCCCACCGGCGCACGGACATCCCGGCCTCGCTGGCCCAGCTCGTCACCCTGCAACCCCTTGAAACACAGGTCTATCGATATCTCGCAAGTTCGACACAACTTTCGCGCAACCGGTACGATAGCGCCGCCCATGAACCAACTTGTCATGATGATGGCTCTGGCGCTGTTTTCATCTTCCTGCGGAACCAGGAAGAATCCCGAGTTCTGCACCAGCAGCGCGGACTGCGCGGATCCAACGAAGCCGTTTTGTGACGTCAACGGAGACTTTGGCGACCTACGAGACGACTGCATTGCGACCCCGATCGATGGGGGCCTCGACGCGTCGCGTTGCACCCCTGGCGCGCCGCTTGCCTGTTCGGCGGAAACTTTGACCACCTGCGCCACGACGGGTATCGCGACCACTGCTGTCCCGTGCCCGCTCGGATGCGCAACCACCGGTGCGATCAGGTGTTTGTCTTTCGAGCCTTCGAACGGCCTCGGGGCTGCCCTTGCAGGCGCGACCGGTCAACCGGACATCGTCTTTCCACAGAACGCGACACTCGACACCGACCTCGGAATCGTCACGGCACCAGACGGCACGAAGTTCGCGGTAGAGAGCGTCGTCGTCCAGCAAGTTGACGGTTCGCCTTCGATCCGTGCGTTCCAGGCGGGGTCTTTCGTGATGGATAATGTCCTGATCGTAGGAACCAACTCGTTGGCGTTTGTCGCGCCCGGCGCGATCACGGTTCGCGGCAAATTGAACGCCAGCGCTGCAGCAGCCAAAGGCGGACCGGGTTCTCAGGAGTTCACAGCCGTGTGCATTGGTGTTGATTCAGCGGCCCGGACTTGCGGCTTCGGCGCTGGCGGCGGAGGTAATGCCACGATGGGCGGCGGCGGCACTGGTGCTACCGGTCCCACACCTGGCGGCTCTTTGATTCCCGGGTTTGAACCGTTGGCCGGGGGCTGTCGCGGCGGAAACATCGTCGGTGGATCTTCGACGGTCGTCTCGAACGGCGGTGGCGGCGGCGGCGGTGTCGAGATCGTCAGCCTAACAAGCGTCTCCATCACTGGACTAATCGACTTGGGCGGCGGTGGCGGGGCGTCCGGAGCAGGCGGCGGCTCCGCTGGTACGCTGATCATCGAGGCGCCGAGAATCTCGCTGGTGGCACCGGGCGGATTCGTCGCGAATGGCGGGGCTGGTGGTGGCTGTGGTGGCGCCGGTAGTGATGGTCCAAGTACGAGTGTTGTCGCGACGAACGCGGGGTGTGCCGCCGCCGGCAAAGGCGGAACTAGCTCGACAGCACCCACAACTTCAACCCAGTGTAGCCAAACGACGGGTTGCTCCTGCGCGCTGAATGACCCACCTGAACCGGGCGGGGGCGGCGCCGCCGGGCGAGCGAGGATCGTGACGCTTGACGGCCAGTTCCAGACCTCCGGCGCGCCGATCGTGGATGCCGTGATCACGCGCGCTCAGCTCACGATTCAGTAGTCTAGGAGGCTGGTGTTTTTTTGGGGTTGCTGCCGGCGATCACGTTTGATCTGATGCGCGCATGACATTGGGCAAGTCGCCGACCACCGAGGACGTGTTCCGCTCGGGCACCGAGCTCTGCCGGGATCGGGTGTCGGCGACGTCGATGTACGGCCTACTGTACCGCGAGAGCCATCGTCTGTTCCCCGAGGAAGGGTTCGCGGATCTGTTCGCTGACATCGGGCGAGCGTCGGCCCTCTCTGCCAACGTAGCTGAGACACCGGCCTCCCCGAAATTCAGTGTCGAGGGCGACCGAGGAATGCACGATGATCAATTTGATGGTGAAGCCGACCGAGGTGTCGTCGAAGGCGCGCAGGCGCCGGTTCACGACGGC
>JANXOM010000369.1 GCA_025353585.1 Deltaproteobacteria bacterium | reverse complement strand
CGAAAAAATGAATTCGATCTGCGACGAGTCAGCGCCCTCAGCAACCTCGAGGTCATTCAACGGCGGCTCGAATCGTCATCCGCCATGCCCATCGCCAAGGCCGCGTGATCGCGATGGATTCAATCCGGTCGGCGCCCTAGGCGCGCCGGAATTGTCCCGGCGGCTTCCCCGTCCAGCGCTTGAACGCGCGCGAGAAGGTCGCCAGGTCCGAGAAGCCGACGCGCTCGGCGATGTCCACGAGCGCGCGCGCCGGATCGGCGAGGAGCTCGCGGGCGAGGGCCTCCCGCGTGGCATCGACGATTCCCGAGAACGTCGTGCCCTCGTGCTCGAGGCGGCGCTGCAGCGTGCGGGCGCTGACGGCCAGGGCCTGGGCGACCTCGACCGCGCTAGCGGCGAGGTGGGTGCGCAGGTGCGCGGCCACGCGCGGCGCGAGCTCGCTGGCCCCGGCGGTGGGCGGCGCGGGGGCGAGCGCGACGACCGTGGCGAGCAGGCGCGCGTCGCCGTGGAGCGGCGCGGCGAGCTCGCGGGCGGCCAGCTCGAAGCCGCTGTCGGGCTCGCCGAACGCGATGTCCGCGGTGCCGAACCAGCGCTCGAGCGGCTCGAGGGCACGCGGGCGCGCGTGCGCCAGCCACACGCGGCGCGGCGCGAGGTGCGTGCGGAGCCCGGCGCGCGCATGGGTCAGCACGTACGCGAGCCCGTAGACGTCGAGGTGGCGCCCGAGGCCGCGCGGGTGCGCGGGCGTCCGCTGGCGCCAGAGCGCGGCGGTGGCGGTCGGGGTCTCGAGGTCGCACGCGAGCGCGGGGTGGATCGCGGTTGCGTGGCGCGCGGCGGTCGCCAGGCCGGCGCCCAGCGTCGGGCTGCCGCGCAGCGCGAGCTCGACGACGTCGTAAGCGCGCAGCGGCAGCTCGGCCGGCAAGCGCAGCGCGAGCGCCGGTTCGCCGAGGAGCCCGGCCGCGGCCTCGACGAGCTCGGCGAGCACGGCGGACACGACCGCGACGTCGGCGAGCGCCGCGGCCTCGGCGGGGAGCCGGAGGCGGCTCGCCAGCTCCGCCGCGGCCGTCGCGTGGCCCCGCGCGCCGAGATACCGGAGCAGGGCGGGCACCATCGCCGAGGGCGATGCGGGGTCTCGCGGAGCGCGCGCCACGGCAGCGAGCCTAGGCGATGCGCGTGCCGCCGGGGCGCTCGTGGCGCGCTCGGCAAAGTCATCGGCGCGCGCGGCCATGGTGGCGGCGGCGCGCGCTGACTAGCTTGGGGGCATGGCGTTCGACATCAAGCACCGCGACGGCCGGGTCCTGTTCGCGGCTCCGGGCGCCGCGGATCTCCGGGACGTGGTGGTCCGCGCGCTCGCGGCCCACATCGATCTGTCGGGCGCGCAGCTGCTCGGCGCGCGGCTCGATCGGCTGGACTTCGCCGACTGCGCGCTCGTCGAGGCGAACCTGGCCGGGGCGAGCTTCGACAGCGCCAACCTCGAGGGCGCGGACCTGGCGCGCGCCGATCTGACGGGCGCGTCGCTGCGGGGGGCGAACCTCGAGCACGCGTGGCTCGCGGGCGTTTCGGCGGCGAGCGCGCGCTTCGACGGCTCGAACCTCGAGGACGCCGACCTGCGCGGCGCGAGCCTCGGCGGCGCGAGCTTCGCGCGGGCGAACCTCGAGGACGCGGACCTGGCGGGCGCGAGCGGGGAGGGCGTCTCGTTCGCGCGGGCCAACCTCGAGGACGCCGAGCTGCGCGTGGCGAAGCTGCCGCGCGCCGACTTCACGGCGGCGAACCTCGAGCGCGCGTCGCTCGGGCGCGCCGAGCTGCCGGGCGCGCTGTTCGTGGGCGCGAACCTCGAGCGCGCAGACCTCACGAGCGCGAAGCTGCAGCGGGCGAGCTTCGTGGACGCGAACTGCGAGCGCACGGACCTCACGAACGCGGACGTCACGGGCGCGAGCTTCGCGAGCGCGAACCTCGAGCGCGCGAAGGTCGGCGGGGCGATCTTCGACGACGTGGCGCTGTCGACCGCGAACCTGCGCGACGCGCGCGGCGTGCCGGCGAAGGCGCCGCCGAGCGAGGGGCCCTACCGGTGAGCGCGCCGCCCGCCGAGCCCGCCGAGCCCGCCGAGCCCGCCGAGCCCGACGAGCCCGACGAGCCCGACGAGCCCGCCGCGCCCGCCGAGCCCGAGCGCCGCGGCGTCCGGCGCTCGTGTTCTACGATGACTCGAAGGCGACGGCCGATGCGGCGATTCGCTGGGCCGGCGTCGCGTTCGTGGTGATGCTGGTCGTGCTCGCGCTGTCCGTCCTCGCGTGAGGCTGCGCCGCGCTAGTATCGGGCATGCCCTCCGAGCCGCTCCCGCGCGCGATCGCGACCGGTCCCGCCGCGCGCGGGGACGGTGATCGCGTCTCGCCCCGGCGCGTGGGCATCGCGGTCGGCGTGCTCGCGGCGCTGTACCTGCTGGCCCTCTACAACGTGCACCGGCTTCCCGACGCCGCGCTCCGGCTGGTCGGCGGCGGGACCGACGCGTTCGCGCGCCAGGGCGGACTGCACATGGTGTGGGCGCCGCCGCCGGGCTACGCGGTGGAGCGGCTGCGCTCGCGGCCGGTCGGCGCGAGCATGCGCCTCACGATCCGCGAGCAGGACGCGGTCGTCGAGATCGCGCACGTCGCGCCGGAGGATGTCGCCGCGGTCGCCGCCCGGCTCGTGACGGGCCCGCTCGAGATGCACGAGGTCCTCGAGACCGAGGAGATGAAGCAGATCGCGCGCGTCGTGCACCTGCCGATGACGGAGCACTGGCCGGTCGATCTCGACGTTGACCGCTGGCGCGAGCAGGAGAGCGGGCTCCAGCACACGGACGTCTACCTGACCGGGGAGCGGGCGGCGATCGACGCGAAGCTCGCGGAGGCGGCGGCGGCCGGGTGGAAGTTGCCGCCGCGGACGCACATCGCGTTCGAGCCCGTACGGCCGGCGTCGCGGCACGACGGCCGCGCGGCGTGGCGCACCTTTGTCCTCGCCGACGAAGCGGAGGTCGACGGCGACGACATCGCGAACGCGTACGGCAATCACGACAACTCCACGAACGACCCGGTCGTGCTGATCGACTTCACGGAAGCGGGCGGGGAGCGCTTCAGCAAGATGACGGCGCGCATCGTGGGGCACAAGCTCGCGACCACGTTCGGGACGGACGTGCGGGTGGCCGTCCTCGTCAATCACCGGATCTCCGGCGGCCGTGTATCGATCTCGATGACGGCGGGCGATCTGGCGGCGCAGGAGCACGAGCGCGACCTGCTGATCGCGACGCTGCGTGGGAGCGCCCTGCCGAGCGGTGGGCGCGTGGTGGAGGCGACGTATGTCGCGCCGGACAACGGGACCGGGCTCGTGTGGCTCGCCCGGATCCTGGTCGCGCTCGCGGGCGGGCTCGTGCTCGGCGGCGCGGCCGGGTTCGTCGTGCACCGGACGCGACCGATCCGCGCGGTGCGCGCGCCGACGGCGGCGGGCGGAGTGCCCTGGCTGCGCATCGGCGTGACGCTCCTCGCGCCGGGGGCGCTCGTCGTGCTGGCGAAGCTGCCGGTGCTCGCGCTCGGCGGCCGCGAGCCAGACTTCGGCATCGGCGGCGGCGGCGGTGACGACGGCAGCCTCCTCGGCCTGTTCGACCACGCGGCGCCCGCGCTGAAGATGGGGGCGCTCGGCATCGCGCCGATCGTGGCGGCGTACGTGGTCGTCGAGCTCGTCGCGCTGCTCGTGCCGGGCTGGCGGCGCCGGCGGCACGCGGGGGCGGTGGCGCGGCAGCCGATCGCCAACGCCGTGATCGCCGTGGCGGTCGCGCTCGTGGCGTTCCAGGCCTGGTTCGTCACGACGTACATGGAGAGCGCCACGCAGGAGCCGCTGCCGACGGCGCGCCGGCTCGGGATCATCGTCTCCCTGGCTATCGGGACGCTCGCGCTCGCGGGTGTGGCGCGGCTGATCCGGACGCGCGGGCTGGGCAACGGGTACGCGGCGCTACTCGCGGGCGGCTGGCTGGTGGAGGGCGTGCAGCACACGGCGGCGGCTCCGGCGACGGGGGCGCGCGTGCTCGCGCTGATGACGCTGGTCGTGATCGCGATCGTGGTGACGACGGTGCTGCGCTGGCGGGTCTCGGCCGTGCGCGCGACCGCGCTGCGGATCCCGACGGCGGGCCTCGCCGCGCTGGCGGATGCGGGCGGCCTCGTGAGCGTCGCGCTCTTGCTCGCCTCGCTGCCGGTCGGACACGTGGGCGGAGACCTCGAGGACGCGGGGCACTGGATCCGCGGATCGGCGGTCATGACGCTCGGGCTGGTGGCCGTGCTGGCGGTGGTGTGGTCGTACGTGTTCGCGCGCCCCGCGGTGCTCGCATCGGTGGCCACGCGGGCCGGGGAGGGGGCGCCGGCACGCGAGGCGTGGGAGCGGGCGACGGTGCTGTCGGCGGCGGTGCTCGGCGGACTGGCGCTGCTCGTGGTGGCGGCGCCCGGCGCGCGGTGGATCGCGGAGCCGGCGACGTTCGCGGTCGTGGTCGCCGCGGTG
This sequence comes from Deltaproteobacteria bacterium, assembly GCA_025353585.1. GTDB lineage: Bacteria > Myxococcota_A > Polyangia > Haliangiales > Haliangiaceae > JABFXX01. The sequence goes on along the minus strand of JANXOM010000369.1, from coordinate 3,210 downwards.
CTCGATGTCGTGGCCGACGCGCGCGGCCGGCGTGGCGCGCTCGTGTGCGTGTGGCCGCTGCAGCAGCCGCAGCACGCCGACGCGGTGGCGCGGCACCTCGCGGCGGCGGAGATCCCGTGTCACCTGTCGGCGACGCGGGTCCGCACCCTGCTGGCCTGGTTCGGTCCGTACGCGCCGGTCGACGTCTGGGTCGCCCCGGACAAGGCGGCGGCGGCGCAGGCACAGCTGGCCGCGCTCTTCGCGCCGTCGGAGACGCCGGTGTCGACGCGGACGCCGACGTCTCCGCCGACAGGCACGCCCACGTCCACGTCCACGCCCACGTCGACGTCCACGTCGGCGTTGGCGTCCCTCACGCTCTGATCCGATTGATGAAGCTGGCGATCCGCGGGTGAACCTCCTCCGGCTTGTCCCGGAAGGGCGAGTGCCCGGCTCCCTCGATGATCGCGATCTCGTACGGCCCGCCCAGCTGCGCCGCGATCGCGTCCACCTGGTCCCGCGTCCCGTACGCGTCCGCATCCCCTTGCACCACCAGCGTCGGCACGCGCACGTCGTGCAGCAGCCCCTCCAGGTTCCACGCGCGGAACGCCGGATCCCGCCACGCTCGGTTCCAGCCCCAGAACGCGCCATCGACATCGGCGTGGTGGTTCGCCAGCCGCGCCCGCAGGTCGCCCTCCGTGTACGCCGTCGCGGCCGCCGCGATCGACGCCACCGACACGTCCTCCACGAACACGTGCGGGGCGACGAGCACCAGCCCGCGCACCGCCGCAGAACCCGCGGCGGCCGCGATCAGCGCGATGGACGCGCCATCGCTGTGACCGACGAGGACCGCGTCCGTCACGCCCGCCGCCGCCAGCACCGCGGGCAGCCGCGCCGCTTCGTCGTGCATGTACGTCAGCGGCCGCGGCACCGCCACCGGCGTCGAGTGCCCGTAGCCCTGCCGCGCGTACACCAGCGCGGGCCGCGCGGTCGCCGCCGCGAGCACCGCCGGCGTGTCTCGCCATTGCGTGATCGAGCCGAGCCCCTCGTGCAAGAACACGAGCGCGCGCGGGGCCGGCTCGCCGATCCAGATCGCCTCGAGCTGCACCCCGTCGACGCCGAGGACGAAGCTCACGACCCGCGCAGCTTGAAGCGCTGGATCTTGCCGGTCGCCGTCTTCGGCAGCTCGGCCACGATGGCGATCCACCGCGGGTACTTGTACGGCGCGAGCGCCTGCTTCACGAACGCCTTCAGGTCGTCGACCAGCCCCGCCGTCGCCGCCGCGGCCGGATCCCGCAGCACCACGAACGCCTTCGGCTTCGTCAGCCCGTCCGCGTCCGCGTGCCCGACACGGCCGCTTCGAGCACGGCGGGGTGCGCCGCGAGCGCCGACTCCACCTCGAACGGCGAGACCCAGATGCCGCCGACCTTGAGCATGTCGTCGTCGCGCCCGCCGTAGGTCCACGTGCCGTCTTCGCCGCGCGTGTAACGGTCGCCCGTCCGCGTCCACGCGCCGTGAAACGTGGCGAGCGTGCGGACGCGGTCGTTCCAGTACCCGCTGCACGCGCTCGGCCCGCGCACCCACAGCGCGCCCTCGGCGGGCCCGGCGAGCACCGCGCCCTCGTCGCCGCGGAGCTCGAGGTCGTAGCCCGGCACCGGCCGGCCCGTGGTGCCGTACGCGATGTCGCCGGGCGCGTTCGACAGGAAGATGTGCAGCATCTCCGTCGAGCCGATGCCGTCCAGGATGTCGGAGCCCGTGCGCGCGCGCCACCGCTCGCCGACGTGCTTCGGCAGCGCCTCGCCGGCCGACGTGGACACGCGCAGCCGCGGCGACACCTGGAACGCGGGGTCCGCGAGCAGCGAGGCGAACAACGTCGGCACGCCGCCGAAGATCGTCGGCTGGTGCGCGGCCATCACGCGCGCGACCTTCGCGACCGTGGGCCGCTCCGCCGTGAGCACCGTCGTCGCGCCGACCGCGAGCGGAAAGACGAGCGCGTTGCCGAGCCCGTACGCGAAGAACAGCTTCGCCGCCGAGAACACCACGTCGTCCGCCGTGATCCCGAGGACGGGCTTGGCGTAGAGCTCGACCGTCCAGCGCGGGCTCCCCTGCCGGTGCATCGCGCCCTTCGGCTTGCCCGTCGAGCCCGACGAGTACAACCAGAACGCGACGTCGTCCGGCGTGGTCTGGGCGAGCTGGGCGAGCGGCGCCGCGGCCGCGACCCGCGCGCGCCAGGCCGTGACGTCGATGGCGTGCCGCAGGGTCGGCGCGGCCGCGATCGCCACCGCGAGCTTGCCGATCAGCGCGTCGCTCGCGATGACCACGCGCGCTCGCGAGTCGCGCAGCACGTGCACGTAGTCGCCCTCGGGCAGGAGCGTGTTGAGCGGGATCGGGACGGCGCCGAGCGCGATCGCGCCGAGGAACGTGGCCACGAAGTCGACGCTGTCGTGCATGACCAGCGCGACGCGCTGCTCGTCCTGCACGCCGAGGTCCCGCAACGCGCCCGCCGCCCGGTCGACGCGCGCGGCGAGCGCGGCGTACGTCGTGCGCCCGTCGTCGTCGATGACCGCAAGGCGATCGCCGTGGCCTTCTGCCACGTGCCGATGCACGAGGTCGGCGGCGGCGTTGTACGTGCGCGGGAGCTCCACGTGGCGAGCCTACCGCGCGGGGGCGCCGCCAGAAGTTGCTACAGTCCGTTCGTGCGCATCGCGCGGACCCTCGCTCTTGCTCTGGCCGCCGCATCGGCCTGCGCGCCCGCCATCCCGCCGCTACCCGGCAAGGGTGGTCCCGCCTGGATCGAGCTCGAGAGCGACCACATCACGATCTGGACGGATGCGGGCAAGGAGCGCGGCGCCGAGCTGATGAAGGAGGTCGAGGATCTTCGCCAGGTCGTCATCGGCACGGCCTTCCGCGGCGCGGCCGGCGGCGGTCGCGGCTTCGTCATCGCGTTCGCGAACGACTCCGAGATCCACGCGTATCTGTCCGACATGTTCGCGGCGATGACGATCGGCGGCGGCGGTCCGTTCGGGGAGCCGCTGATCGTCCTGTCGGCGAATTCCAACAGTCAGAACACCGACCGCACGACCACGCACGAGCTCGTCCATCTCATCTCCTACGGCGTGATCCACCGCCAACCGCACTGGTTCGCCGAGGGCATCGCGAAGTACTTCGAGACGATCGAGATCGACGCGCGCGCGGGCACGGCGGACGTGGGGCGCGCCGCGACGGGGCGCGACG
>JANXOM010000354.1 GCA_025353585.1 Deltaproteobacteria bacterium | reverse complement strand
TTCGGATCGTCGGCGAACGCCGGCGTCGCGGTGGCGGTTGTCACGGCGAGGACGGCGAGGATGCGCTTGGTGCGGGTCACGCGCCCATCCTGGCCGCGGGCGGGCCCCGGCGCAGCTCGCGGGGGGCGTGCGCAGGGGTTGCGGAGGGGTTCGCGGGGCGCGCGGCCCAGGCTACGCGAGCTTGGGGATGACGCGCAGCCGGTAGCCGAACCGCTGGCGCGCCTCGATGAGGTCGCCGATCTCGGCCTTGATCAACACGCGCCGCGTGCGCCGGACGAGGTGTTTGACGTGGGTGTCCGCCGGGTCGGGGGTGATCCACGACAGCGTGCCGACCAGCTCCGACGAGCGCATGAAGCCGCGGACCAGATCCGGCTGGTGCGCGTCGGCGAGCATCCGGTCGGCGAGCACGCGGCGCAGCTCGTAGTGCGTCGTCGCCAACTGGACTTTCTTGCCGAACACCTCGAGGGTGCCGCCACCGCCCCTGCTTGGCTCGTGCAAGCGAAGAGGCACCGTGGCGAGCCCGACGTCCGTGATCCGCGCGCCGCGGGCGAGGCGCGTCGGCTCGGTCACCGGCTGGTCGTCGACGCTCGTGCCGGTCGATGACACGGGGTCGCGGAAAATCCCGCCGGCCGTGGCCGCGTCGCGCCCGAGCTGCGCGTGGTGGCGCGAGAGCGAGCCCTCGAGGGGCGTCGAGTCGCTCGCGCCCTCGCACCCGACCAGCGTGCGCTCGTCGAGCGGCGACGGGCGCCCCCCCAGATCGTTCAGCGCCGCGCTCGTTGGCCGCGTACCGTGGCTGACGATCTGCTCCGGCGTGCCGGCCGGCGACGGGAGGTCGTCGTGGCCCTCCTCGCCGAGCAAGCCCGTCGAGGCGGGTCGCTGGTCGCACATCGCGGAGCGCATGGGCGAACCCTACCGCGGAACGCGTGAGACACGTCTAGCGGGCCGCGACCCGAGTGTCTTACTGGACCGTTACGGTCCGAGCCTCGTGCTGGTCTACGGACTACGGGCCAGGAGACCGATATTGAATTGGTGCAGAGACCACGAAACACTCCCTCACCCGGCGAGGCGCCTGATGAACCCTGATCAGCCGAACGTGTCCAGGATCAGCTCTGCCAAGGCGAGGGCGTGTGCCCGGTCGAGCGTTATTTTCTGACTCCGGAGCTGTACGGTGAGCTCCCGTTTGGTGGCCATGACGAGGTCCAGTTGGAGCGACGTATTCGGGCGACGTCGACGCGGTCCTGCACTCAGGTTGACCTCGATCGACCCCGACACCACGTTAGCCTCGACACTGCGTGCCGCCGCAATGCTGAACTGCCCACGAGCAGTCGCCGGCACCTCGGCGATAACCGCTGACAGATCGCGACGCGTGGGCTTGGTCGAGGTCGAGGGCTCCGCTGCGCTGGCGTCGGTCCCCGCGACCGGAGGACGGGTCGTCCGCCGCTGCAGGCGAGGCATGAGCGTCGGCTTCTTCGAATCGCGGGGCATGGCTGCCCAGGATACCCTGGCCGCCTCAGCGTGAGGTCCCCCTGCGAGGAATGTCGACGGAGGAGCTGTTCTGTACGTGTATGCCGTGTATTCCAGCATACTCGGCCTCGCGTCTCTGATGAGCGAATGAGAGATAAGAAAATATCGCATCGATTACATTGCAGTGATTCGCGCGGCCTGTTCGATGGATGTGCGGGTTGGCGATGCGCAGGTTGCGCGCGCGACTCGATGCCTGCGTCACCGCGAGCGGCCGGCGAGCCACGACGTCGTGCAGTGGCGTGCCGCAAGGCGTGCCGCAAGGCGTGCCGCAAGGCGTGCCCAAGGCGTGCCGCAAGGCGTGCCGCAAGGCGTGAGCGAGCGGTGGCGTATTTCGACCGATCGGGTGCGCCACGGTTCCGTGGGCCCAAAATGGCGGGTTTCGCGGCAGTGGCGTGGCGCGGCCTTTGCTCTGGCTCCGCCCCATGCGCGCCATCATCATCGGGCTGCTGAGTTTCACGGCATGTGGCGGCGGCACCGCCGTGCTTTCCGACGCACCGCCGTCGCAGGACGCGGCACACACCACGGATGCCGCGCTGGACGCGCCACCCGATGCGCCCGCGTGCCCGGCCATCGCGCCGCTCGATCCGACGCACCTCTCCGAGCTCACCGTCACGGGCGACGCGCCCGCGCTCGGCATCTTCGATCCGTCGATCGTCTATCCGGCCGCTGCGGCCGGCGGCGCGATGGCGTACTCCGCCGTGCCCGACCAGCGCACGATCCGCACGCACATCGCGGTCTCGCCCGATCACGGCGCGACGTGGACCTTCGTGGCCGAGGCGAACGCGCCGGAAGCGGCGACCGAGCCGTCGCCCGCCTGCGGTGGCACCACCTGCGCGGGCAACCTGATCAGCGAGGTGACGTCGCTGATCTTCGACGCCGATGATCCGGAACCGAGCAAGCGCTGGAAGCTGTTCGCGCACCGCTACCTCGTCGGCCCCAACGTCGAGCTCCACTACGACATCGGCACGATCACGCTGCAGACCGCCGCGCAGCCGCAAGGGCCGTGGACCGCGCCCCAGAAGCTCATCGGCTGGACGTCGTCGTCGAGCTACAGCTCGACCGGCGTCGTCGCGAACGTCTCGACGCTCGGCGGCACCGCCACCGACTGCATCGCGCTCACCGAGCCGGGCGCGATCTGGCTCCCCGGCGTCATCGATCTCGCCGTCGGGTGCGTCTATCTCGACAACAACCAGCCCAAGGTCCGCGTCGAGCTCCTGCGCTCGGCCACGCACGGCGCGACCTGGTCCTCGGTCTCCACGCTCCTCACCGCCGCCGACGCCACCTGCGGCGGCGCTCAGCCGGGTCTCAACGGCGCCGATCTGTTCGCGGTCAACGGCACGGAGTACGTCGTCGCGACGCCGTCGGATGCGACCGGCTATCGCGGCTGCCTCGTGTTCCCCATCGCGGATGTCGGCGCGGGCACGGTCGAGCGCGACGCGCATGGCCTCGCCGTCGTGGACCGCGCGTTCAGCGCGAGCCAGTTCAACGGCGCGTGCACGTTCGCGGACGGCGCCGGCGGCTACGCGCTCGACGTCGGGTCCTTCACGGCGAGCGTTCCGTTCCACATCTACCGCGCTGCGATCGCGGTCCCGTAGATCCCGGGACGCCGCCCCGCGCGCCGCGGTCGCGCACGAACGCCCTCGACGAGCTCAGCCGCTGCCGAAGCCAGAGCCAACGCTCGACCCGAATCCGCTGCCCGCATCCGAGCCGGAGTCCGAGCCGCCGTCGGAGCCGAACCCGGAGCCGAAGTCCGAGCCGCCGAAATCGGAGCCGCCATCGGGGCCGTCACCGGAGCCGGCGCTCGACCCGGAGCCAAAGCCCGATCCGAACCCCGAGCCCGAGCCGGCGCCCGCGCCCCGGGGGGCCCCACCATCCGGCGCGGGCCCTCGCGATCCGCCGCTCGCGGCGCAGTCGAACGGACACACCGCGCGGTCCTCGCCGGCCTCGCACACGCCGTCACCGCAGCGCGCGGTGCCCGCGGTCGCCGATGCCAGGAGCGGCGCCCCGTCGCACGCGAACGGATCGGCGCAGCGCCAGCAGCCCGCGCGCAGGCTCGGCACGTCTCGCCCGGTGCACACCGGCCGCGCGGCGACGCACGTGACGCGACCGCCGTCGTCGCATGCGTGCGGCAGCCCGGCGGCCATGCACGTCGCGGCATCGGCGCACGTCCAGCAGCCGTCCTGGACGGCGAGAATCGTCGTCGCGGGGCACGCGGGAGGCGCGCTGCCGCACGCGAGCTCGCCGCCGTCGTCGCACGCCGCGGGATCGGCGACCTCCGCGAGCGGCGCCTCGGGGCCGCGGGCCAGCCACGGAGCCGCGCCGCCGCGCGCGGCCTGGGTCAGGCTCGCCGCGAACGAGAACGGCAGCTCGCCGCGCCGCGCGCGGGCGCCGAGCGCGCTTGGCGGGG
>JANXOM010000324.1 GCA_025353585.1 Deltaproteobacteria bacterium | reverse complement strand
CATCGTGGCCGCCGGCGCGCTGTATCGCCCGGGTCCGCTCGAGGGCGGCATGGTCGACCAGTACATCGAGGTCAAGCACGGCCGCACGCCCGCGGACTACATGCACCCGTGCCTCGAGCCGGTGCTCAAGGACACCCACGGCGTCATCGTCTACCAGGAGCAGGTGATGCAGATCGCCCAGGTCATGGGCGGCTACACGCTGGGCGGCGCCGATCTTCTCCGCCGCGCGATGGGCAAGAAGAAGGCCGACGAGATGGCCAAGCAGAAGCAGACGTTCCTCGACGGCGCGAAGGCCAAGAACATCGACGTGAAGCGGGCGGCCGAGATCTTCGAGCTCGTCGAGAAGTTCGCCGGCTACGGCTTTAACCGGTCCCATTCCGCCGCGTACGGCTGGGTCACGTACCAGACCGCGTGGCTCAAGCACCACTACCCGCACGAGTTCATGGCGGGCTTGATGTCGTGCGACGCCGACAACATCGAGAACGTCGTCAAGTTCATCGGCGAGGCGCGGGCGATGGGGCTCGTGGTCGAGCGGCCGGACGTCAACGAGTCGCTCGCGGACTTCACCGTCACCGATCCGAGCGGCGGGCAGGTCGACGGCAAGCCGGCGACCAAGGTCATCCGGTTCGGCCTCGGCGCCGTCAAAGGCGTCGGCACGAACGCCGTCGACGCGATCATCGAGTCCCGCGGCACCGAGGGCAAGCTGACGTCGCTGTACGAGCTGTGCCGGCGCGTGGACACGCAGAAGTGCAACCGCCGCGTGCTCGAGCAGCTCATCAAGAGCGGCGCGCTCGACGGGCTGCCGGGCGGTCAGCACCGCGCGGCGCTCCTCGGAGCGCTCGACGGCGCCCTCGAGCGCGGCGCCACCGAGCAGCGCGACCGGCGCAGCGGCCAGACGTCGCTGTTCGGGCTGCTCGCGGGCCCGGCCCCCGCGGCCGCCTCCTCGGCCCCCGCGGCCGGCATGGGCGAGACGTACCCCGACATCGAGCCGTGGGGCCCCAAGCAGCTCCTCGCGTTCGAGAAGGAGGCCCTCGGCTTCTACGTCTCGGGCCACCCCCTCGATCGCTACCGCGGCGATCTCGTGCGGTACGCGTCGGCGGCCACGAGCGACTTCCTCGCCGGTACGAAGGCGGTCGGCGAGCACTCGGTCGGCGGGATCGTCAGCCAGTACCGCGAGATGATCACGAAGAAGGGCGACAAGATGGCCCGCTTCATCCTCGAGGACTCCGAGGGGACGCTCGAGGTGATCGCGTTCCCGAAGACGTTCGAGAAGGTGCGGCACGTGCTCGTCAGCGACGAGCCGATCCTGTGCACGGGCGACGTCAAGAACGAGGGCACGGCGGACGCGGGCGAGTGGAAGATGTTCCTCGAGTCGTGCGCGCCGCTCGGCGAATTGCGCACGCAGAAGACCACGCGCGTGGACATCCACCTGCGCGCCGACCAGCTCACGCCGCACCAGGTCGCCGAGCTCAAGACGGTGCTCCACAACGCGGCGCGCGGGAACTGCCAGGCGGTGCTCCGGCTCAAGCTCGCGGCGCGGAGCGAGACGGTGATCGCGCTCCCCGAGGCCTGGAACCTGGCGCCGACCGAGGAGCTGCTCGTGTCGCTCGAGCGGCTGTTCGGGGATCGGGTGGCGACGCTGGCGTGAGCGAGGCGCTCGGGTAACGCTCGGGTAGCCGAAACTAGTTGAACCCAGCTCGGTCCTGGATAGGATGCGGGCTGCATGTGGGCTTTTCGAGGGTGTCTCCTGGTGTGCCTGGTGGCAGGCTGCGCGTCCGGTGGCTCGCCCGCGACCGGCGGCGATGACGCGCAGGTGCATGACGCCGCGGTCGTGACCCACATCGACGCGCCGAACACGTCGCACGTCGACGCCTTCGTCAACCCGCACGACACGGCGGTGGTGGTGGACGCCGCGCCCGATGCGTTCGTCCCGCCCGACGCGCCGCCGGGCTCGCTGTTCTGCACCACCGACAGCGCGTGCGGCGCCGGCCAATGCTGCTTCGACTTCGGCTCGCCGCCCGGGTTCTGCGTCGCGGGGACGTCCGTCTTCGGCGCCTGCATCCCCAGCGGCAACTGACCTGGCTCAGAGCCCGCGAATACATCGCGGGATCGGTCGGCTCGTCGGCTCCGCCGCCAGCGCCTGTACGGAGCAGGAGCAGATCGCCCGCGCGGACCGCGGGCTCGGTCGGCTCGTCGGCTCCGCCGCCAGCGCCTGTACGGAGCAGGAGCAGATCGCCCGCACGGACCGCGGGCTCGGTCGGCTCGTCGGCTCCGCCGCCAGCGCCTGTACGGAGCAGGAGCAGCTCGCCCGCACGGACCGCGGGCTCGGGCGGCTCGTCGGCTCCGCCGCCAGCGCCTGTACGGAGCAGGAGCAGCTCGCCAGCACGGA
>JANXOM010000316.1 GCA_025353585.1 Deltaproteobacteria bacterium | reverse complement strand
CGCGAGCTCCGCGCGCAGCGCCTCTGCCGCGCCGTCCGCCGCGCGCGCCGCGGCCCGCTCGCTCTCGGCCGCGTTCTGCGCCGCCTCCCGCCGCGCCGCCTCGCCGAGCCAGCTCGCGGCTACCCCGGCCGCCCCGTGCCGTGCGCGCGCCTCCCGCTGCGCCGCCGTGGCCACCGCCAGCTCGGCCTCGCCCGCTGCGCGTGCCTCGTTGGCGAGCACGACGATCGCCATCGCCGCCCCGCGCGCATCCCGCAGGCGCACGTCCGCCAGCGCCGCGCGCTGGTGGGCCGCGATCGAGAGCCGCGAGTAGATCTCCGTGCCGGTCATGCGCTCGAGCAGCTCGCTGCGATCCTTGCTCTCCGAGCGCAGGAACGCCGCGAACTCGCCCTGCGCGAGCAGCGCGCTCCGCCGGAACTGCTCGAACGAGAGCCCGAGCCGCTGCTGGATCGCGCGCAACGTCTCGGTCTTCGTCCCCCCGAGGCGCTCGCCGCCGTCGATCGCGACGAGCGTGATCTGCTGATCCTGCAGCGTCCCGTCGCCGCGGTTGCGCGCGCGCCGCACGGCCCAGCGCGCCCGGTAGCGCCGCGCATCCCCGCTCTCGAAGTCGACCTCGGCATAGCCGGCCGCGGCCCCGCGCCGCAGCAACGTGCGGACATCGCTCGCCCCGAGCGCGAGCGGGTCCTCGGGCCCGCGCCCGACCTGCACGCGGCTCGGCGCGCACAGCCTCGGCGTGCGGTCGAACAGCGCGACGCACATCGCATCAAGCAGCGTACTCTTGCCCGCGCCGGTGTTGCCGACGATGGCGAACACGCCCGCCCCGCCGAGCACGGCGCCGGCCAGATCGAGCTCGAACTCGCCGGCCAGGCTCGCCAGGTTGCAGCCGCGGATCGCGAGGATCCTCATGACCCCTCCGGCGGCAGCGCGGGATCCGCGAGATCGCCGCGCACCTGCGCGAGCAGCTTCTCGAACGCGCCGAGCACGGCCGGGCTCGGCGCCTCGGCGTGACCGCGCGCCCAGCATTGCGCGAACACATCCCGCGGATCGAGCTCCGCGAGCCGGCGCGCGCCCGCCGCCACGTCCGCGAGCGCGGCGCCGTGCCCGGTGCTCTCCGTCCCGATCCGGACCAGGCGCGGCCGCTTGCCGTCGAGTGCCGTATCGATCAGCGAGCGCAGCCGCGGCTCGGGCCGCGCGAGCCGCACGATCACCTCGAGGTACGGGCGCGTGGGGTCCGCCGGATCCCCGAGCACCGGCAGCGCCGCGATCGCCGCCAGCACGTGCTCGATCTCGCCGACGATCTGCAGCACCTCGACGAGCTTCGGGATCCGGACCGAGCGGATCTCCGCGACCCGGCCGCCTGCGAACTCCACGATCACCACCTGGTGCGCGTAGCTCGCCTCGTCCAGCGCGAGCGGGATCGGCGCGCCCGCGTACCGGACGGCCTCGCGGCCCACGCGCTGCGCCCGGTGCATGTGCCCGAGCGCCACGTAGTCGATATCGTCCGGGAACAGCCGCGTCGAGACCGCCTCGACGCCGCCGATCGCCACGCGCCGCTCGCTGAGCGCCGACACCTCCGCGCCTTGCACGTACAGGTGCCCCAGCACGATCAGCGCCTGCTCCGGCCGCCGCCGCGCCCGCGCCGCCGCCAGCACCTCGCCGTACACCGCGGCGAGGGGATCCTCGGCGTCCAGCGGCACGTCTACCGGCCGCAAGAACGGCACCGCCGCCACGAGCCCGCGACCGCCCGCGACCGGGATCAGCACGCGGTCCGCATCCAGCTCGCCCGTCGGCACGCGCGGGAGCCCGCCCACCACGTGCACGCCGAGCTCGCGCAGCACCGCCGACGCCGCGCCGAGCCGCGCGGGCGAGTCGTGGTTCCCCGCGATCACCACCACATCCATATCCGCGCGCGCCCGCCGCGCCGCGGCGAGCCACTCGAACCACATCCGCTCCGCGCTCGCCGGCGGGGTCCCGCTGTCGAACACGTCCCCCGTGATCACCACCGCATCCGGAGCCTCGCGCGCACACGTCTCGAGGAGCCACGCGAGGAAGGCCGCGTGCTCGTGCTCGCGCGTCACGTCCTTCAACGTGTGCCCGAGATGCCAATCGGAGGTGTGCAGGATTCGCACGAGCCAGACCTTCGCACAGCGGTCTGATCATCCGCGCAGTGCCCGCAGATCGTCGTCGGAGGAGCCGCGAAGTCACGCCTTTCCGGGCGCCGGCTCCTTCCCCTGCACCTCGCGCAAGAACGCCTCCTCCGTCACGGACAGCGGCCGCCCCTTGAGCCGCTCGAGCTCCTCCTTCGACAGCCCGCCCACCTTGTTGCGGTGCCGCGCCATCACCACGTGCGCTCGCCCGATCGACGCGATGACCCCATCGAGCCCCTCGAAGTGCGTCGGCACGCGTTCGGGATGCGCCCGCAACAGCTCCGTGATCCGCCCCTCGTGCCGGGCCACGACCTCCGCCAGCGGCGTGGCCAGCGGCAGGCGATCGACCTTCGCCTCCGGGGGCGGCTCGAGCCGATCCACACCCGCCGTGTTGCTCGTGACGAGGAACGTCCCGCCGATCTCGCTCGTCAGCTCCACCACGCGCAGGTGCCGCGGGAAGAGCTGCACGAGCTGCAGCATCGAGACGACGGCGCCGCGCGGGTGCAGGTGATAGACGCTCGCCCGCACCATCGCGCCCGCGTCGACGAACACCCGCATGAACGTCCGGTTCTGCGGGTAGATCCGCGACAACGTGACGTCCTCCACATCTCCGAGGCACGCGTACTTTCGATCCTCGAGCTGCGCCTTGGCCCGGTCGTAGAACTCGAGGTCGGCCTCGGGAAAACTCGTCGCCGCGACCGGGACGAGCTCGTGGGGCGAGCCGTAGACCGCGTCCAGCCGCGCGCGCAGCTGCGTCCCGCCGAGCCCACGAGGCTTACGGACACCGAGCGAGACCGCGACGACGAGCCACAGGCCCATCATGAGGAAGAACACCTCCACGCACCTCGATGATACGACCTTCGTGGCCGATCCGTCAGGTATGAGCCATCCGAGGACGGTGCCGAGGGGGACGAAGCCGATGCCGATGGCGACGCCCGAGATTCTCCTGTACACGCGCGAGGCGTACGTCGAGAAGTGGGTGGAAGGTGAGCTCGATGGCGGCGGCGCCTCGCTGCGCGTCGTGCGCACGGTCGACGAGGTCTTCACCCTGCTGGTCGCCGCCCCGCCGCCCCGGCCGCAGGTGCTCATCCTCGACACGGACACGGGCGCCCTGCGGGAGCTGCTCGGCCTGTCCGCGCTGCGCGACTCCGCCTGGACGGGGACGATCGTCGCCCTCGCCCAGCGCGTCGTGCCGGGCCGCCTGCGGACCACGCTGCGCGTCGAGGCGTCCCTGACGCAGCCGTTCCACCGCGACGACCTCCGCAGCTGCCTGCGCGAGATGCTCCCGAACGAGGCCGCGTCGATCTTCGGTCGCGAGACGTCGCGCATCGAGATCATCGACTACAACAACGAGCCGTGACGCAGCCGACCGCCTGGCCCCTCACCTGGGACGATGTCCTCGCCGCGCGCGCGCGAATCGCGCCGCACCTGCCGCCGACGCCGCTGCGCAGCTATGCCGCGCTCGACGCCGAGGTCGGCCATGGCATCCGCGTGCTCGTGAAGCACGACAACCACCAGCCGACGAACGCGTTCAAGGCCCGCAACGCGCTGTCCATGATGACGGCGCTCACGCCCGACCAGCGCGCCCGCGGCGTGATCGCGGCGACGCGCGGCAACCACGGGGCCGCGCTCGCGTGGGCCGGCGCACGGCTCGGCGTGCCGGTGGTGATCTGCGTTCCGCTCGGCAACAACCCCGAGAAGAACGCGGCGATCCGCGGCCACGGCGCCGAGCTGGTGGAGGCCGGGCAGGACTACGACGACGCGCTGGCGGTGATGGAGCGGCTCGCCACCGCACGCGGCCTCGCGATCGCGCACTCGACGAACAACGCGCAGGTCATCGCCGGCGCGGCCACGCTCTCGGCCGAGATCTGCGAGCAGGCCGACACGCTCGACGCGATCGTCGTCGCCGTCGGCGGCGGCTCGCAAGCCGTGGGCGCGCTGACGGCCACCCGCGCGCTGCGCCCGGACGTCCGCGTGTACGGCGTGCAAGCGGCCGGCGCGGCCGCGATCCACGACTCGTGGCACGCGCGCGCGCGGCTCACCACGCCGCGCGCCGACACGTTCGCCGATGGCCTCGCCACGCGCGCCACCTACGACTTCACGTTCGACGCGCTGCGCGCCGGCCTCGCCGGGTTCGTCGCCGTCCCCGACGCGCAGATCGCCGACGCGATCCGCATGCTCCTCCGCACCACGCACAACCTCGCCGAGGGCGCCGGCGCGGCCGGCCTCGCCGGGCTCCGCGCGCTCGCGACCGAGCTCGCCGGGCAAACGGTCGCGATCGTCCTCTCGGGCGCGAACATCGACGCCGAGACGCTTCGCCGGGTCGTCACGCACGCGCTCTGACCGCCCGCGGACGGCCGCCGACCCTAGCTCACCAGCCGCAGGCCTTCGAGCGCGAGGGCGCCCAGCGCGAACGCGACCCGCGCCGCGATCGGCGCTCCGGCGCGCCGTCCGGCCGCGACATACAGGAGGCCGAGGCCCGCGCCCATCACGGCCGCGCCGAGCCGCGCGGCCAGGTCACCCGGCCACAGGAGCCCCTCCGCGAGCGCGCCGATCGCGACCGCGCCCCACCGGGCCGCGCCGAGCTCGAGGGCCCGCTCCACGATCCACGCGCGCAACGCGAGCTCCGCCGCGACCGCGCCGACGGCGACCAGCACGGCCACCGTGAACAGCTGGTGCGCGCTGCCGCGGACGATCGGGTACTGCGACCACTCGACAGCGCGCCCCGTCAACTCGACGAGCGGCGTCCCCGCGAGGAGCGCCAGCCCGAGCGCGACGAGGCCCGCCAGCGCCGCCGGGCCCATGTACGGGCTCCCGCGCACCGCGTCGTCCCAGCTCTTGCCGCGCAGGTAGCGCGAGCCGGTCGCCGCGAGGAACAGCGGCACCACCGCCGGGAGCGTGAAGTCGTGCCAGGCGTAGACGCCGGCGATCGCGAGGATCGCGAGGACCTCGGCGGGAACGAGTCTGCGCACGCTTCGAAGCTTACGCCCTGCACGAGAATAATCAGACCGAATGCCGCGGTCGCGCGTCTGTGACCGTCCCCATGCGCTGCACCTCCGCTGTCGCCGCCGCTCTCCTCGCCGCCTCCACCGCGCCGGCGCTCGCCGAGCCTACGGCCGACGAGCTCACCGCTCGCGCGACGGCGCTGCAAAAAAAGCTCTCGGGCAAAGGCTTCACGGTCGTCGTCGAGGCGCCGTTCGTCGTGGTCGGTGATGACGCGCCGTCCACGGTGCGCCACCAGGCGACCGGCTTCCTGCGCTGGACGGTCGGCCTCCTCGAGAAGGACTTCTTCAAGACGCGCCCCGACAAGCTGATCGAGGTCTGGCTGTTCAAGAACGAGAAGACCTACCGGGCGGGCGCGAAGGCGTGGTTCGGCGACGACCCCGACACGCCGTACGGCTACTACTCGCCCGAGCACGTGGCCATGATCATGAACATGGGGCCGGGCGCGGGCACGCTGTCGCACGAGCTCGTGCACCCGTACGTCGAGGCGAATTTTCCTGCCGCGCCGTCGTGGTTCAACGAGGGTCTCGCGTCGCTGTTCGAGCGCCCGACGGAGGTGCACGGGCACCTGCAGGGCCTGCCGAACTGGCGCCTGCCGAACCTCAAGAAGGAGATCAAGGCCGGCACGCTGCCGGAGATGAAGGTGCTCCTGCAGACGACGCACGACGGCTTCTACGACGCGAAGTTCGATGCGTACGCGTACGCGCGTTACTTGATCGAGTACCTGCAGGACCACGGGCAGCTGCACGCGTTCTACGAGCGCTTCAACGGGGACCCCGATACGACGGGCCAGGTCGCGCTCGAGGCGACGGTCGGCGAGCCGCTCGCGACGTTCGAGCCGAAGTGGCGCGCCTGGGCCCTCGCGCTCAAGAGCGACAATCGATAGTCAGCTCCGGGTCCATCTGGTAACGCGCGAACGAGCCGGGCGCTGGAGGACCGGCGGCGGTCTCTCGATAGCGTCCGGCTCGTCGTTCCCGCCTCTGCCGCCTCTGCCGTCCCTGTCCTGCGGCACCCGCTCGCGACGGGAGCCGCTACTTCGCGGCCGCCATGTGGAAGTGGAACGGGTAGTTCACCTGCACGCCGCCGCCGTCGTGCGGCGCCGGGAACGCGATGCGGTGCACCACGCCCGCGACACAGCTCGCCACCTCCGCGTTGAAGCCCGAGCCGTCCGCCGCCTGCACCGAGCCGTCCGGCGCGATGAAGAACTTCACCGTGACGTCACCCTCGAGCTCGGGGTGCGCGAGCAGCTCCTTCGAATAGCAGTACTGGACCTTCTCGCGCTCGCGGCTCACGTAGCGCTTGATGATCGCCTTGTCGAGACCGCCGACCGCCGTGGGCGGCGACATGGTCGTCGTCGGGACCAGCGGGTGGCGGCCGGGGAGACCAGGGCCGTGGCCCGGGCCGGGGCCCCAGCCGACGCCCGCGCCGGGGCCGTTGCCGATGGTGTGGTAGCGGCCGACGCCGATGCCGCCGCAGTCGGCGCCGAGACAGCCGCCGCCCGGCCCCCAGCCGGTGCGCCCGCCGCCGAAGTTGCCCTTGCCCTCGCCCGCCGCGCCGAAGAGCGCGCCGTTGTAGTTGTCGGCGTCGAAGCCGTTCGCGATGGCCTCGGTCCCGGTCAGCGAGCTGATCGCGTTCATCAGCGGCGCCGTATCGCCCATGATCCCGGATTCGCGCGCGTAGGCCATCGCCTGCTGGCGGGCGAGCGCCGGCGGCAGGTCGCTCGTCTGCTTGACGGCCATCCGCGCCTCCACGAGCGCCTTCGGGTTCCCGGCCGCGCCCTCGGGGAGCGCCATCTGGCCGCTCGCGGCGCTCTTCTCCCCGCCCGCGTCGCCGTCGGTCTTCTCGACGGGCGGCGGCGTGTTCTCGTTCTCGGTCGTGTTCGTGCGGATCGCGAGGTCTTCCTTGTTGTTCAGGTCGATGCCGATGGTCGCGGCGTCGGCGGTCCCGAGCTGGGAGATGCCGTAGAGGCCGAAGTGCGCGACGAGCGACGCGGCGGCGTACATCGCGGCGCGGCCGTCGAGGGCGATGCCGGCCTGGGCCTGGGCGCGGGGCTTCGCGACGGCCGAGACGAGGACCGTGGTGGCGCCGGCGCGCGCGCGGATCTTCGCCGCGGCGGGGATCGCGAGCTCGTGGGCGCCGGGGACGGCGGTCGACGGCTTCGCGCGGCCGCTGGCCACGAGGTCGGCGAACGGCGTCGAGGCGCCGGCGAGGATCATCTCGCCGTCCATGCCGGGGCCGAAGTTGAAGACGAAGTCATCGCCGGACGGAGCGACGAGCGGGAAGCTCGTCGTCGGGGCCGACTCGGTCGCGAGCTCGACGCCCGGGGCGGTGCCGATGCGGAAGTACGGGCTGCGACGCTCGCGGCGCGACCGGCCGAGGCCCGTCGCGGCGGCGGCGAGGCCGAGCGCGAGGCCAGTGATCGCGAGCGCGTCGAGCGCGCCGTTCTGGTGCTCGCCGCGGAACGCTGCCGCCGGCTTGTGCGCGACGTGGGTCCAGTACGCGAGGCCCTCGGCGTTGCGCGAGGCGACGCCGAGGCCGGATACGAACGTGGCCGCCGACGTGGCGAGGCACACGAGGCTCGCGCCGAGGAGCGCGTAGGTGCCGCGGGTGATCTTGCCGCTGTGGGGGTCCATGCAGTGCTTCACCTCCACGACCGAGTCGCCGAGCATCGCCGCGACCTCGACGGCGCGGGCGCCGGGCTCGTCGTTCACCATCACGGCCGCGATCTGCGCGGGTGACGCGGCGGGCGCGGACAGGAAGCTGTGGGCCGGCGTGGCGCGGGCGGGCGCGACGGGCACGGAGGCCGGCGGAGCCATCACGACCGGCGGCGGCCTCGACCACGCGACGGCGGGGGCCGGCGGCGGGGCCGCGGGGACGAGCTCCGGCAGGGTCGGCGCCGGGGCCGCGGCCGCGACCGACATCTCGATCGTGGTGTCGCCCACGACGATCGTGTCGCCGCTGACGAGCTTCGCCTTGTTGATCTTGGTGCCGTTGACGAACGTACCGCGGGTCGACCCGAGGTCGATGAGCTGGATGCCGCCGGCCGCGTCGACCTCGATGATCGCGTGCATGCGGCTGACGGACTCGTCATCGAGGCGGAGGTGCGCGGACGGCACCTTACCGAGCTTGATGACACCCTGGGCCAGCGTCTCCTCGCGGACGAGCTTGCCACCCTGGAAGATGCGGAACGTGAGAGGAGACTTGGCCATGAAATACCTACGTCAGCGCACGCGCGCCTGGCCCCGGCCGGACCGCGATCGTCGGTGCGCACACGCGCCCACGACACCGCGGCTCTTCGGCCGACGCGTTCGCAAGTGACGTACTTGCCGAACAGGACATGAGACAGCGCTAGGCGTCCGCGGTTCCACGATTTTTTCGTTGCAACCGGCCGGCGGCCTCGGTGTCTGCCGTCACCCAGACCGCCTCTTCGCGGGCGATCTCCTTCGTCCAGGCGCCGGCGGCGGAGCCGACAAGCCGACCGACAGCGGCCGCGATCTCTTCGCGGTCTCTGCGCTACCGTGCAGGCATGCAGGTGCGCGGCTTGCGCGTGGCGCTCCCCGACGGGCGCGTCTTGATCGACGGCGCCGATCTGACGGTCGCGCCGGGCGAGGTCGTGGTGCTGCTCGGCGGCAGCGGCGCGGGCAAGTCGACGTTCGCGCGGGTGCTGTTCGAGCGCGACGAGCTGGCGGCGGCGGGCTGGGGCGTCGTGGCGGCGGAGCTCGACCTCGATCGCGGCGAGCTCGGCCTCGTCCCGCAGCGCGGCGCGCTGTTCGATCACCTCGACGTCGCGGGGAACCTCGACCTCGCGATCCGGCACGCGAGCGGCGCGGCGGATGGCGTCACGCCCGCGGACTGGCTGGCGCGCGTGGGGCTCGATCCCGCGCTGGCGCGCCCGGGCACGCCGGTGACGCGGCTCTCCGGCGGGCAGGCGCAGCGCGTGGCGGTCGCGCGCGTGCTCGCGAGCCGGCGCAAGCTGCTGTTCCTCGACGAGCCCTCGGTCGGGCTCGATCCGCATCGCGTGCGCGTGCTGGCGCGGCTGATCCGCGAGCAGGTCTCGGCGCTCGGCCTCTCGGCGATCGTGGTGACGCACGACGTGGCGCTCGCGGCGGGCGTCGCGGACCGGCTCTATCTCCTGTCGCTCGCGACGCGGAAGCTCGAGCCCCTGTTCGCGGAGCGCTGGCCGGGCGCGCTCGAGGGGCCGGGGCACGCGCCGGCGCTGCGCGGCCAGTGGATCGGGGAGCTCGAGGCGGCGCTCGTCGACCACCTCGCCGAGCACGGCGATGCGCCGCCGCTCCCGGGGCCGCCGCCGGTGCGATCGCTGCTGCGCGCGGTCGGGCGTCGGCTGGCGCCGCTCGCCGCGCCGTTCGCGGTCGCGGTCACGGCGGCCGCGCGGGTGCCGCGGCAGCTGGTCCGCCATCCACGCGACTTCGCCGTGGTGGCCGGGCGCGTGGCCGTGCAGACGCTGCTGCGGCCGCTGCCGTTCTACGCGATCGTCTCGACGCTGATCGGCTACACGGTGCTGTTCGTCATCAGCAAGGTCGGCGGCGCGGGCGTGCGGCCGGACGCGCTGCTGCGGCAGATCGGCGGCAGCTACGTGGTGGCGCTCGCGCCCGCGCTGTCGGCGTTGCTCTTCGTGGCCGCGTCCGGCAGCGCGACGAACGCGTGGCTCGGCGCGATGGGCCTGACGAAGCAGACGCTCGCGCTCGATGCGCTCGGCGTGAATCGGCGCAGCTACCTGTGGGCGCCGGCGTGGCTCGCGTGCGCGCTGTGCTACCTCGCGGTGGCCGCGCTGTTCGCGCTCGGCATGATCGCGGGCGGGCTCCTCGTGTGCCGGAGCTACGGCGTGCCGCACGCGTGGGAGCTCCTGACGGGCGACCTGATCGATCCGCGGCCGGAGCGGCTGCGCTACACCGTGCGCGCGGCGTTCTTGATCTGGATCTACGCGTGGGGGATCGCGGCCGACGTGGTGGCGAAGGGCGGCGCGCCGAAGCCGGAGGCGGACGCGGTGACGCGCGGGATGACAGCGAGCGTGGTGGCGTGCACGCTGTGGGTCGTGGCCTGGGAGCTCGTGACGGTGATCGTGGTGGTGTGAAGGCGCTCGTCGGCATCGGGCTGGCGGCGGCGCACGTGGCGGCGTTCGTGGCGATCGCGCCGCACGCGCGCGGCGTGGACCTGGCCGTCACGCTCGACGCGCCCCTGGCGTCACCGCGGCTCGCGCTCGCGGGGACGGTGCCCGCTGCGCTCGCCGCGCGCGTGGTGGTGGACGACGCGGACGCGGCGGCGCCGGGCCTCGCGCACCGGCGCTGGAGCACGACGTACCGCGGCGACTTCACGCGCACGGTCGGCGCGACGCAGCTCGTCGGGCCGTTCCAGGATCCGGATCACCCGGCGTGCACGGCGCGCGTCGTCATCGGGCAACGGCTGCTCGACGACGGGCACGCCGGCCCCGGGACGCTGGCCGCGATCGTGGCGAACGAGCTCGATGCAGAGCTGCGCGGGACGTCGGTCGTGGCGGCGGGCGACTACCGGCGCGTCTCGCACGTGGCGCTGCGCTGGGCCGCGCGGGCGGGCGAGGCGGACGCGTGGGTCGGCGACGCGCCGCACGGCTATGCGCGCGCGACGGCGACGATCGAGCTCGAGCGCGTGGACGTGCCGGTGACGGTGGCGCTGGTGCCCGAGCTCGCGCCGGACGGCGCGGAGATCCACGTGCGCGTGGCGGCGCGCGCCGAGCTGGCCTTCGACAACGGGGTGGCGCAGTGGCTCTCGGACGAGGTCGGCGGCGATCGCCTCGCCACGCGGCTTGCCCGGCGCGAGCTCGACGGCGCGCTGCTCACCGTGCTCGCGCCGCCGCCGCCGTTCGTGCTGCCCGGAGGCGCGACGCTGCGCTTCGTGCCGTGCGGCGCGGCGCCGGAGATCGTGGAGGGCGCGTACGCGGCGCTGCCGTTCGGGGTCGCGATCGGGCGCGTGGCGGCGGCGCCGACCGTGCGGCCGCCGCGGTTCGGGCCCGGGCCGCGGCCCACGCCACGCGCCGAGACGCGCCTCGCGCTCGACCTGGATCTCGATGCGCTCGACGCGCTGCTGTTCGAGCTGTGGCGCGCGGGCGAGCTCGACCGCCGGCTCGCCGACGCGGGGCTCGACCGCCGGTTCAACGCCGAGCCCATCGTCACCGACTTCCTGTCGATCCGGCTCTCCCCGGTGCGGCTGGCGCTGCCGCCCGTGGTGCGCGCGGGCCCGGGCGGCCTTCGCCTCGCCGCCGATGCGCGCGTGGCGATCGCGGACGGCGACGCGGTGCCGACCGTCGGGCGGATCTACGGCGAGCTCGGCTTCGCGTTCCCCGCCGGCGCGCTGACGCCAGCGGTGGATCTGTCGGGCCTCGAGCTCGCGTGCGAGCGCGACGCGCACACGCTCGTGCCCTGCTATGCCGATCTGGTGAGCGCGCTGCGGGGCCGCGGCGCGGACTTCCACGGGGCGCTGACGTTCGCGTTCGGCGCGCTCCTGGCCGATCTCTTCGTCGGGCGCCACCTCGGCGATCCGGCGCTGCCGGCCGAGCTCGCGATCCACGGCGTCTCGCCCACGCTCGCGCTCGTCCCCGGCAACGCGACGTTGCACCTCGAGCTCGACGCCACGGTGACGGCGCCACGCTAGTCTCCGCGCCATGCCCATCGCCGCCGGCTCGTTCGAGGTCAAGCTCACACCGCTCCCCGCCGACGAGCGCCCCGACGCGACGTTCCTCGGGCGCCTCGCGATCGACAAGACGTTCCTCGGCGAGCTCGCGGCCACGAGCGCGGGCCAGATGATGGCCTACCGCGACGCCGCCCGCGGCGCCGCCGTCTACGTCGCGCTCGAGCGCGTCACCGGCACGCTCGCCGGCCGCCCCGGCTCCTTCATTTTGCAGCACGCCGGTCAGAGCGCGCGGGGCGAGCAGAGCCTGACCATCACCGTCGTCACCGACAGCGGCACCGACGGCCTCACCGGCCTCACCGGCGCGATGGCCATCGTCGTCGCCGACGGCAAGCACACGTACTCGTTCGACTACATCCTGCCCGCGTCGTAGGTCACCTCGGAGACCGCGAATCGGCTCCGCCGCCGGCGCCTGGACGGCGGAGATCGCCCGCGAAGACGCGGTCTGTCGATCGGCTTGTCGGCTCCGCCGCCGGCGCCTGGACGGAGAAGATCGCCCGCGAAGACGCGGTCTCAGAGCAAGCAGCCGATCTCGAGGCCGACGGCGATGGAGCTGCGCGTGGTGGGCGCGAGGCGGCCGCGGCCGTCGAGGTCCTCGTGCGTGCCGACGCCGAGCGACGGCGTGAGGGCGACGCGGCCACGGATCGTGAAGCGCCAGCCGACGTCCGCGCGCTGCTCGAGCCCCCAGGAGGTGCCGAGGCCGTCGCCGGTCGCGGACATCACGAGCGACGTCCGGCCCGCGGACGCGTGCGCGGCGAGGTACGGGCCGGCGATGGCGATCGGACCGCGGGGCCGGAACCACCAGCGCAGATCGGCGCCGAGCATCCAGGTGGTCGACGAGTAGTCGCCGAGCGCGCCGCCGCGCAGGCCGCTCTCGATCACCACGCTCAGGTGCGGCGCCACGCGGTGCTCGCCCTCGAGCGCCAGCCCGCGCGTGAAGGCCGCCCAGACCTGCGTGCTGACGACGGTGTCGCGCGTGCCGTCCTCCACCGGTGCGCCAGCGTCGGCATGCGCCCGGCCCGTCGCCGCCGCCAGCACCGCCGCTCCCACGAGCGCCCGCCTCACGGGGTCCCCACCGTGTCGAACAGGAAGTCCTCGATCGCGATCCACGCCTCGGGCGCATCGTTCGGTACGCCGAGCTCGTACTCGCCCGGCTCGGCCCACTGCTCGAACAGGTGCAG
This sequence comes from Deltaproteobacteria bacterium, assembly GCA_025353585.1. GTDB lineage: Bacteria > Myxococcota_A > Polyangia > Haliangiales > Haliangiaceae > JABFXX01. The sequence continues at coordinate 7,655 of JANXOM010000316.1, read as the reverse complement.
GCTGCCGACGATCTGCAGGAGCGTCTCACGCACGCCGGCCGCCTTCAGCGTCTGCGCCATCTCCGCGATGCCGCCCCAATCGAACCCGTCCTCGATCACCAGCCACGGCGGGCCGCCCGGAGCCACGTGCTGGATCGGCGAGGCGAGCGCGTACGCGTCCGGCTTGTCCGCGGGCGTGCCGCCGATCAGCTCGTCGATCGTCGACGCCGCGCCGAGCTCGCCGTACAGCTTCACCATGTCCTGCGGCCCCGACACCGAGACCACGCCGAGCGGCTGCGGCTGCATGCGCCCGCCCTGCTCGGCGCAGTCCGACACGAGCTCGGGCTCGGTGTTCTCGAGGCTGACGAGCCCCGCGAGGTGCCCGCCGGCCGAGTAGCCCATCACCACGATGCGCGCGGGGTCGATGTCGTAGTCCTCGGCGTGCGCGCGCAGGAACGCGTACGCGCAGTTGCAGTCCTGCGCGTTGCCGGGGAACACGCCGTCCGGCAAGAGGCGGTAGTTCGTGCTCGCGACCGCGAACCCGGAGCTCGCGAGGCGGCGGGCGTCGGCGGTGAAGTCCGTCTTGTCGCCGGCCTTCCACGCGCCGCCGTGGATGAAGTAGACGAGCGCGTGCGGGCGGCCGTCGATGTCCGGCAGGTACAGATCGAGCGTGCCGGCGGCGCCGTGGCGGGCGTCGTAGACCACGTCGTGCAGCTCGCGCGGCGCGCTGCAACCGATCACACAGAGGGCGGCAAGCGCGGTCGGAAACGGCAACTTCACGCAGCAGACGCTACCCCGCGCGCTACGCTTGGCCCATGGACCGCGACGCCTTCCGCGAAGCGCTGCTGATCGTGATGGAGCGCAAGGTCCACTGGGCCTGGCGCGCGTTCACCGATGGCACCGTGCCGCGCGAGCGCCTGCACCTCCACTTCGAGCAGGAGTACGGCACGTTCGTCCGCGACTTCCCCGTGCTCGTCGGCTGGGTCTACGTACAGTGCCCGATCGCCGAGGTGCGCCGCGACCTCGCCGAGAACCTGTTCGAGGAGGAGACCGGCGGCCTCATCGCCGGGCGCCCGCACCCGGAGCTGTTCCTCGAGTATCCGCGCGGGCTCGGCATGGACGTCGACCGGTTCGCGAGCGTGGAGCTCGCGCCCGCCGCGCGCCGCTACCGCGACCTCCTCGACGAGCACACGCAGCGGCACGGCTGGGCCGTCGCGTGCGCGGTCGTGACGATCTTCCTCGAGGGCACCGACCACGAGCGCGGCGAGCTCGATCCCGAGGCGCCGAAGCGCCCCGTGCCGCCGCTCGAGAGGCACCCGCTCGTCGTGTTCTACGGGCTGCCCCTCGAGTCGCTCGCGCTCACGAAGGCCCACCGCAAGGTCGAGGGCAACCATCGCGCGGCGGCGTGGCGGAGCGTGCTCGATCACGTCACGCCCGCGGAGCGCCCGGCCGTCGTCGCGGCGATGGAGGCGATCCTCGCCGCGTGGCTGGCGTACCGGGACGAGGTCGCCGCCGCGTGCGGCCTCGTACGTTAGGCTCGGCGCGTGACCGCCTCCGCCCCTGACCTCGGGCTCGCTCCCGGCCCCGACGGCAAGCTGCGCTGCGCCTGGGGGGTCTCGGCGCCGGACTACGTCGACTACCACGATCGCGAGTGGGGCTTCCCCGTCACCGACGACCGACGCCTGTTCGAGAAGCTCTGCCTCGAGGGCTTCCAGGCCGGCCTCTCGTGGCTGACGATCCTGCGCAAGCGCGACGGGTTCCGCGCCGGGTTCGCGAACTTCGAGCCCGCGGCGGTCGCGACGTTCGGCGCGCGCGACGTCACCCGGCTCATGACCGACGCCGGGATCGTCCGCCACCGCGGCAAGATCGAATCGACCATCAACAACGCGAAGCGCGTGCTCGAGCTGATCGCGGAGCGCGGGACGCTGGCCGCCTACGCGTGGAGCTTCGTGCCGCCGCCCGCCGAGCGCCCGCCGCGTCTGACGCGCGATGCGCTGCGGGCGATGCCCACGACGCCGACCTCGGTCGCGCTGTCGAAGGATCTGAAGAAGCGCGGCTGGACCTTTGTCGGGCCCACGACGATGTACGCGTTCATGCAGGCGATGGGGCTGGTGAACGACCACCTCCAGGGTTGCCGGATCCGCACGGCGGCCGAGGCCGCGCGCAAGGCCGGCGTCCCGGCGCCACGCGCGCGCTAGAGACGATCGCCAGCCGGCCGCGCCGGATCGCGGCCCAGGCGAGCTACCATGGCGCCGATGCGCCGGGTGTTGTTCGCGATCGGGCTGGTCGCGGCGTGCGGAGGCAAGCCGCCGTCCGCGCCGGTCGTGGTGCGCGCGCCCGAGCCAGCGCCGGCCCCGCCGCCCCCGCCCCCGCCGTGTATCGCCGTCCCCGACGAGGATGCGGCGATCACGCACGCGACCGTGACCGGCGCGAGCGTCGCCTACTGCGTCGGCGCGAGCCCGGAGCGGTGCTTCTCGCTGGCGCTCGGCACGGCGGCGCTCGCGAAGCTGCCGGGCCTGCCGCTGCCGGCCGAGGCGGTGGCGTCGACGGCCCACGTCGAGCTGACGAACCCCGAGCTGAAGGTGTGCACGCCGTCCGCATGCAAGACGCTGACGCCGAAAATCATGCCCGGCACGACGCCGCTGCACGCGGCCACGAACGACGCGGGCACGTTCGCGGCCGTGCTGCTCGGCGACGCCGAGGCGGGCCGGGGCTACGCCGAGGTCTGGGACGTCGCGGCGGGCAAGCGCACGGCCGTGATCAAGTACGCGCGCGGCGACTACAAGTGCGGAGACGTCGTGTTCCTCGGCGACACGCTGCTGATCACGGCGCGGACGTGCGCGGGGCCGGCCGCGCGCGGTGCGCTCTACACGCTGAAGGGCAAGAAGCTCGCGAACGTCGGGAACGCGGACTTCGGGCTGTATGGCGACGCGTACGTGCACGTCGGCGGGCCGCTCTGGGCGTTCCTCGAGGAGAACGGGCACCGGATCGCGGTGCAGGACGTCGCGAAGGGCAAGGTCACGAAGACGATCGACACGAGCGCGCTGTGGCAGCGCGAGGACACGCCGGGCGCAGATGCGATGGGCAGCCCCGGCGAGTCCGCGCTCGTCGCCCTCGCCGACGGCCAGCTCGCGGTGGTGGCGGGCTCGCCCGCGAACGGGAGTGTGGCGGCGGTCGACCTCGCGAGCGGCGCGGTGACGGTGACGCGGGCCCCGTTGTGCACGGCCGCGCCCTGATGCGGGGCGGCGTGATGGTGGCCTGCCTGGTGGCCGCATGCGGCGGGGCGGAGCGGCCGCGCGAGGCCCAGGTCCCGCCGACGCCAGCCGACGCGATCGCACGACCGCCATCGACGCTCGCCGACGATGAGCGCGCGGCGCTCGCGCAGGTCGTGGCGCTGCCCGACGGGGCGGTCGCGCGGACAGCGGCCGGTAACTTGATGCGCTACGACGCGGCCCTCGCGCGGACGGCCGAGCGGCGGGGCCGCGTACGCGGCGCTGGCCGTCGACGGGGGCGACCTGTTCGCGGCGCAAACCGATGGCGGCCTGGTCGCGCTCGATCCGGCGACGCTCGCGCCGACCCCGCTCGGCTCCGCCGCACCCGGCCGTCCCGTGTGGCTCGCCGCGCTACCCGCGGAGCTCGTGATCGCGGTGGATCTCGGCCACGACGGCGCGTACGACCTCGTCCTCGTGTCGCGCGTGACCGGCGCGGAGACCGGGCGGCTCGTCGTGCCCGCCGACGGCCACCCGAAGCACGAGCCGGGGACATGGCTCCTCGACCGCGCGCGCGGCACCGTGTGGTTCGGGGCCGACGGCGGCGAGTGGGGCGGCGCGCTCGGCCGCGTGGACCTCGCGACGGGCGCCGCCGGGTTCACGCCCGGTGCGCTCCACGGCGTCTACGGCCTCGTCCGCGGACCGGACAACCGGCTCTGGTTTCACGGCGGCACGGCGCACGAAGGCCACCTCGAGTCGTTCATCTCCGCTGTCTCCGCCGACGGCGCGACCGTCACCGACCTCTGGAGCAACCACCGCCCCCGCCGCGGCGCGCCCACCTCCGACGAGCCGCTGCGCGCCGTCAGCGCCATCGTTCCGCGCGCCGATGTCCTCGTCGTACTCGCGGGCGAGGACGTCTTCGGGGCCACGCCGCATCTCGCGCGCTGGACGCACCTCGCCCACATCCCCGCGACGGCGCGCGGCGGCCGGCCCGACGCCACGAGCAGCGATCCGGCGGTCGCCTCCGTGGCCGCGAGCGCCGACGGCCGCGTGATCCTCTTCGCCACGCGCGGCGATGGCCTCTTCGCCCTGCGCGCCGGCGGCCTCGTGCGCGTCGAGTGACGGTCGGGACGTTGCATAGCGCAGAGATTCAGAGGCGGACGAGATCGGAGGAGCCAGAACAGCAGGGGTTTGTAGCCGGCTGCCCGGCGCACCAACCCATTCCGCTCCGGGCTCCTCTGACCTCGTCCTCCTCTGCGCCTCTGCGCTCCGCAACCCTCTGACCGTCCTGCGGTGGGTCAGTTCCCGAAGCCGCCCAGCGCCGCCCCCTGCGAGGCGCGCACGGCCGACTGCGAGAACACCTGGAACGCGCGCCGGATCTCGCTGCTGCTGTTCCCCGGCGTCAGCACCCAGCGCGCCGGGATCCCCATCGCCGCGAACACGGCGCGAAAGTCCGTCGTGCCGTCGCTGATCCCCATCGCGGCCACGATGTGGTTCTCCTGGGCCAGCATGTCCTCGACGAGCGCCTTGATGTCCGATGCCTTGCAGCGCGTGGAGCCGTAGTCGCCGCCGTCCGTGATGATGAGCGTCACCGTGCGCACGGCGATGCCGGCCTGCGCGAGCTCGGTCGCCTTCGCGATCACCGTCCCCAGCACCACCGCTGCCTGGTCGAACAGCGGCGTCCCGAGGTTCGGGTTGTAGTTCGCCGCCGTCATCTTCACGGCGTGCTCGAGCGCGGTGTACGGGCACAGCACGTGGCCGTTCAGGTACCGCGTGTGCGCGAGCACCTCGCCGCTCTGCTTGCTGCCCGCGAGCGCGTCGATGACGTAGTTGTGCCCGTCGCGCACGGCGTCCGTGTTGCCGGCCGATTGGATCGACGCCGAGTCGTCCGGCATCATCGTCAGCAGCACCACCTCGCTCGCCGCGACGTCATCGATCGTCACGCCGAGCCCCGCCTGGATCTGCGCGCCGACATCGACCACGTCGAGCGTGGCCATCGACTTCGCCGACAGCGCGCCCGTGCCGTGCGCGTCGCCCAGGAGCTTCTTGATCTTCTTGTCGTCTTCGGTGCTCATGATGTGCTCCTTACAGCTCGATGCCGGGCCAGCTGGCGATCGGCGTGGTGGACGTGACGAGGTTCATGCCGGCGGTCGCGAACCGCTGCAGCGCGCGATCGGCCTCGGGCGTGAAGTCCGCGGCGAGCCCGCCCTTGCCGTCGGGCACGGTCACCGCGGACATGCAGTCGGTGACGAGGTAGACCTTCTTCGCGAGCGCGGGATCCGCGGCCGCGATCTCGCCGAGCAGGTCATCGATCGTGCTCTTCACGCAGTGGCTCGCGGCCTGGCCGGCGATCACGACCGCGTCCGCCGCGAGCAGCGTCTGCAGGAACTGCGTGTTGCGCTGCGCGAGCGCCGCGCCGTCGAAGCGCGACAGCACCTCCGGTTGAAGCACGGAGTAGTTCTCCGTCAGCGGGTTGCCGCCCTTCACCTCGACGTTGCTCTGCGTGACGCGCGTGAACGCGTGGAAGAGCCGCGCCTCGTGGACCACGCCCGCGAGCGCGTGGCCGTCGCTGCCGAGGAGGCAGTGCGGCGGCCACAGGTACAGCTGGTACTTGCCGGCGGCCTCGAGCTGCTTGCAGTAATAGAGGACCTGCTTGCACAGCCACGTGTAGTTGCCGCCGCACAGCCACTTCGCCATCGCGGGGTTCGGGCGCACCTCGCCGGCCGCGATCTGGTCGGACGTGATCGTCGTGAAGGCGGCGAGCGGAGCGTCCTGCTTGTCCAGCCAGAAGCTGGGGAAGAAGATCTGGTACGCGAGGTGCGTGTCGAGCGTGCAGGTGATGTCGGTGAGGACACCGAGGTTCGTGTAGATCATCTCCGCGATGCGGCGCGAGTCGTCGATGGCCCCGCGCCCGCTGCGCCCGGCGACGTAGAGCGAGCCCTCGGGGAAGCAGAAGTCCTTCTGCACGTCGATGAGGAGGAGGTGCACGCGCGTCTCGGCGGCGGCGGCGGGCCTGAGCTGGTGGTGGGCGCGCCAGGCCGCGCCGGCCGAGGCGAGCTGCGCGGCGTCGGGGCGATAGGCGTACTCGCCGGCGCTCCTGGCATCGAAGAACGGCGGGATCGGGAGGGAGGCAGGGGGGCGTGACATGAGAGAGCTCCTTTACGAGAGGTGGAGACGGAGGGCATCGCGGCGACGGATGACGTCGAGGCCGCCGGGGTGGAGGGCGAGGCGATCGCCGGCGGACACGAGCGCGGCGGTCTCCGCGAACACGCGGGTCTGCGCGAGGTCGCCGCTGGTGATCTCGACGCGCACGACGCCGGCGTCGGTCGGGACGAAGAGGTGCGGGCCGGCCGCGACCGCGCCGGGGAGGCCGGCGAGCCACGGGACATCGGCGGGCGTGACGGCGGCGAGGATCTTGCCGCCTCCGTCGATGACGATGACGTGCGTGGTGAGCCGACCGGCATCGGCCAGCGTGAGCGTGAGCCACGCGCGGTCGTCGCCGCACGCGGCCGACGCAGAGACGAGCTGGCCGCGGAGCTTCGGGAGCGCGACGCGGTCGTCGAGGACGCCGCGGTCCGGGCGGAAGACGAAGCCGACCGCGAAGCCGCCGGCGCGGTAGAAGCCGACGCCGAGCTTGTCGCCGCACCACGCGTGGGTCTGCTGCGGCAAGACGGAGCCGATGCGCTGGGGGCCGAGCCGCGTCGTGCGCACGAGCATCCCGCCCTCGAGCCACACCGGCCGCGTGCTGCGCGTGACCTCGGTGGTCGGCCGCGCGACCTCGGTGAGCGCGATCGGGTGGTGCCGCAGGCGGCCGTGCACGACGACGGGCGGCCGCTGCGCGAGGGCCTGGCACGTCGGGCAGCGGAGCCGCGCGTGCTCGTCGCCGCACTGGGTGCAGCGGCGGAGGCGCAGGCGCTCCAGGAGGACGCGCGGGAAGGCGCCGCGGACGTCGCGCTCGAAGATGCCGCGGAAGACGTCGAGCAGATCGTCGGGGAGCGTGGCGAGCGGGCGCGCGGCGCGCGGGTACGTGATGCCGGCGGCGAGCGCGCTGGTGCGAGCGAGGGCGCGCGCGGCGGGCGTGCGCCGCTGCGCGTGGACGCCGCCCCACGGGCCGACGCCGAGGAGCGTGCGGAACACCATCGCCGCGTAGGCGAACCAGTCGCTCTCGCGATCGTGCGGGCGCGTCGGGAGGAGGTCCCCGCCGCCGCACAGGCGCGGGTCGAGGAACCGCTCGCTGAACATCGCGCACGCGTAGGCGCCGTGCTGGTAGGAGTCGACGTCGATGAGGTGCACGCGCTCGTCATCGACGAGGATGTTGAGGTCGTTGCAGTCGCCCATCACGACCCCGGCGCGGTGCAGCCCGGCGAGCGCGTCGTGCAGCGCGAGGAGCATGGCAACCACCGTGGCCCCCTCGACCGGGTGCTCGCGCCGCCAGCGCGGCTCGCCGTACGCGTGCAGCGCCGTGCC
>JANXOM010000288.1 GCA_025353585.1 Deltaproteobacteria bacterium | reverse complement strand
GGCGAGCTCGGCGTCCCCGGGCGCGTGGCGCGAGTCGAAGATCGCGGGGCGCTCGCGGCCGCGATCGGGGGCGCGCGCGTGGTGCTGTGCGCGGCCGGCCCGCTCGCGGAGGTCGGGGCGCCGCTCCTCGGAGCCGCGCTGGCGGCGGGCGCCGCCTACGTGGACGTCGGCGGCGAGCAAGCGGTGCTACGCGCCTTGCACGAGGGGCACGAGTCGGCGGTGCGGCGCGCGGGGACGGTGGCCGTGCCGGGCTGCGGGCTCGACTGCGCGCTCGGCGATCTCGGCGCCGCGTGGGCCGCGAGCGCGGTCGCGGGCGAGCCCCTGACCGGGCCGCTCGTGCGCACGCAGCCCGCGCCGCGCGTCGCGGAGGAGGCCCCCCTCGACGAGATCAACGTCACCTACGTCTATGACGAGCTGGCGCTGTCGGCGGCGCAGCAGCGCGCGGCGTTCGGGCGCGTCGGGATGCGGCCGCTCGGCTGGTATCGCGACCGCTGGGAGCCGATGCCGAGCGCCGGCCGGCGCGTGAACGCAGGCGCGGCGGCGGGCGGCGAGCGCGTCGGCGTGCCGGCGGCGGCGGGGGACGTGCTCGTGATCCCGCGCCACGTCGCGGTGACCGTGGTCAACGCCTATGTCTCGCCGACGCGGCGCGTGACCGGCGCGCTCGGGCTCCTGTCACGCGCGCTACCGCTCGTGCCGCGCGCGGCCGCCGAGCTCCTCGCGCCGACCACGACGCCCGATGCCGACGTGGCGCGCGCGCGATTCGCGCTCGTGATCCAGGCGCGCCGCGGCTTCGATGAAGCGCAGCTCGTCGTGCGCGGGCGCGATCCGCGTGGGACCTCGGCGCTGATCGCGGCGTGGGTCGCGCGCGTGCTCGCGCGCCGCGGACCGGGGCCCGTCGGCATGCGCGCGCCGAGCGAGCTCGTGCGTCCGGATCTCGCCATGCGCGCGCTCGCGGATGTGTGCGACCTCGAGCTCGAGCTCGGGTTCTAAGAAGCCGTGCGCGCTCGCCGCGCGCGCAATCGTGGTACCCATTGACGATGTCTTCGTCGACGTGGCAGCTCGAGGCCGAGGCTCCGGCGGGCCGCGGCGTCACGGCGCGCAGGTTTCGCCTCGGAAACGGCCTCGGCGTGATCGCCGCCGTCGACAAGCGCGCGCCGATCGTGGCGCTGCAGACCTGGTATCGCGTGGGCTCGCGGCACGAGCGGCCGGGCGCGACGGGCATGGCGCACCTCTTCGAGCACCTGATGTTCGGGCAGACCGAGAGCCTGCCGCCGGGCGAGTTCGATCGCCTCGTCGAGCGCACGGGCGGCGAGTCCAACGCCGCGACGTGGGTCGACTGGACGTACTACCGGCTGTCCCTGCCCGCGCGCGACCTGCCGCTCGGGGTGCGCCTCGAGAGCGAGCGCATGCAGCACCTCGTGCTCGAGCCGGCGCCGGTCGAGGCGGAGCGCGACGTCGTCACGAACGAGCGCCGGGAGCGCGTCGAGGACGACGTCGATGGCTGGCTCGACGAACAGCTGATGGCGCACGCGTTCACGGCGCACCCGTACCGCTGGCCGACGATCGGCTGGATGGAGGACATCCGCGCGCTCGCCCTGCCCGATATCCGCGCCTTCTACCGGACGTGGTACGCGCCGAACAACGCGACGATCGTGTGCGTCGGCGACTTCGACGAAGCCGAGCTGCTCGCGATGATCGAGGCGAAGTACGGCGCGATCCCGCCGGCTCAGCTGCCGCCGCCGCTGCGCGCGGTCGAGCCCGAGCAGACGCGCGAGCGCATCGTCCGCGCCCCCAAGCCGATCGCGACGGACCGCCTGCTCGTCGGCTACAAGGCGCCGGGCCAGGACGACGAGGACTGGGCCGCGCTCGAGATCGTGGCGACGATGCTCGCCGGCTGCCCGTCGGCGCGGCTCTATCGCCAGCTCGTGATCGAGCGCGAGGCGGCATCGTCGGTGGACGCGCAGCTGACGCCGTTCGCGGACCCGTCGCTGCTGCGGCTGTCCGTGACGGCCGCGCGCGGGCACACGGCGGACGAGATCCTCGCCGTCATCGATGGCGAGATCGCGAAGCTCGTCGAGACGCCGCCGTCGGCGGCCGAGGTCGACAAGGCCAAGGCGATCGCCGAGACGGACTTCTGGACGGCGCTGGTCGACGTCGACGGCAAGGCGGAGGCGCTCGGCCACTACGAGACCGCGCTCGGCGACTTCCGCAAGCTGACGGTCATCGCCGAGCGGCTCGCGCGCGTGACGGCAGAGGACGTCGCGCGCGTCGTCCGCGCCTACCTGCGCGCGGATCGCCGCACGATCGTGATCGCCGAGCCGGAGCCCGAGGGCGCATCGGATACCGAGGGGGAAGGCGAGGACGACGACCCCGACGAGGCGGACGCGGTCGGCGGCGGCGGAGCGATCAGCTGATGGCCCCCGTGATCATCGTCGAGCCGTCCCCGGACACGCCGCTGGTGTGGTTCGACGTCTCCATCCGCGGCGGCGCCTCGCTCGACCCGCGCGGGGTCGAGGGCCTGCACCGCCACGCCGCCCTGCTCGCCCGGCGCGGCGCCGGCACGCGTGACCGCGCGGCCCTCGACGATCGCCTCGACGGCCTCGGCGCGGCGCTCGATGTCGGCGTGTCGCGCGACTCGATGTCGGTCTCGGGGCTCGCGCTCTCGCGGCACCTGGACGCGCTCGTCGACCTGGCGGCGGACGTCCTCGCCGCGCCGCGGTTCGCGGAGGACGAGCACGCCCGGCTCCTGCGCGAGACGCCGCAGGTCCTCGACGAGATCCGCGACGACGACGGCGCGCTCGCCACGCGCTGGTTCGACTGGGAGTGCTGCCCGGGCCACGCGTACGGGCGAACCGCGCTCGGCACCGAGGCGTCGATCGGCGCGATCGAGCGCGACGCGGCGACGGGGCTGTGGCGCCGCGAGGTCGTGGCCGACAACCTCGTCATCGGGCTCGCGGGCGACATCGATGAAGCGACGGCGCAGAAGGTGGTCGCGCGGCTGACGGAGCGCCTACCGCGGGGCGTCCGCGCGAGCGAGGCGCCGATGGGCGTGGGCGCGCCGGCGAAGGGCCGCCGCGTGATCCTCGTCGACAAGCCGGACCGCACGCAGGCCCAGCTCCGCATCGGACACCTCGCGCTGCGCTACGGCGAGCCCGACACGGCGGCCATCGCCATCGCCGAGGCCGTGTTCGGCGGCATGTTCAGCTCGCGGCTGATGCAGGAGATCCGCGTCAAGCGCGGCTGGAGCTACGGCGCCGGCTGCGCGCTGCGCCGGTCCCGGCTGCCGCACTGGTTCGAGATCTGGATGGCGGCGGGGATCGACGTGGCGGGGCCGGCCGTCAAGCTCGCGCTCGACCTGTACGCGGACTACGCGGCGAACGGTCCGACGGACGACGAGGTCGACTTCGCGCGCGGCTACCTCGTCGGCTCGATGCCGTTCCACGTGGCGACGGCGCGCCAGCGCATGCAGCTCGCGGTGCGCGACGCGGTGTTCGACCTCGCGCCGGGCTACACGGCGAACCTGCCGCAAGCGCTCGCCGCGCTGACCGGCGCCGACGTCCGCGCCGCCTGCACGCGCCACCTTCGCCCCGACGACGTGGTGACCGTGGCCGTGACCACGGCCGACCGCGCCCAGGCCGTGCTCGCCGAGGCCGGCGCCGGCCCGATCTCCGTCGTCGACCACGACGAGTACTGACGACTGACGGTTCGCGCGTTGCGTCCGTGGGTTGCGGAGCGCAGAGGCGCCGAGGAAGAGGAGGTCGGAGGAGTCGAAACGAGAGGGGTTGG